>NZ_UGOA01000001.1:0-352500 GCF_900452385.1 Legionella donaldsonii
GTGTCTGCAAATGTTTGGCAGAAGTGTTTGGGGCTGTTAAAAGAGGAATACCCCGTTCAGCAATTCAATACCTGGTTACGCCCCTTACAAGCGGAAATACAGGATAATGGTCTTGTGTTGCTGGCTCCCAATCGTTTTGTAGTCGATTGGGTAAAGAAAAATTTTTATTCAAGAATCAAAGAGCTGGTTAGCCAATTTGGTGGTGATACTGTTTCGATGGTTAGTATAGAGATTGGTACTAAAGTAGCCCAGCCTGTTGATACGGATGTTCAACCTTTAAAAACACAGACAAATACTGCCAAGGTAATACCAAAGAAAGCGGCTGATTATAAGAACAGCTACCTTAATAAGAAGTTCCTTTTCGATAGTTTTGTTGAAGGTAACTCAAACCAATTAGCCCGTGCTGCTTCCCTGCAAGTAGCTGAGCGTCCTGGTGATGCCTATAATCCTTTATTTATCTATGGTGGAGTGGGCTTAGGTAAAACTCACTTAATGCATGCCATTGGTAATACTATCTTAAAAAATAATCCTGAAGCCAAGGTTCTTTACCTCCATTCCGAGCGCTTTGTGGCTGATATGGTCAAGGCATTACAAACGAATTCAATTAATGAATTTAAGCGTTTTTATCGTTCTCTCAATGCACTATTAATCGATGATATCCAATTTTTTGCTGGCAAAGATCGATCTCAGGAAGAGTTTTTTCATACTTTCAATGCCTTATTGGAGGGACAGCAGCAAATTATTCTTACCTCTGATCGTTATCCAAAAGAGATTGAAGGGGTTGAAGAGCGTCTTAAATCCCGTTTTGGCTGGGGATTAACTGTTGCTGTGGAGCCTCCAGAACTTGAAACGCGAGTCGCTATTTTAATTAGCAAGGCAGAGCAATCTAATATTGAACTTCCCTATGAAGTTGCTTTTTTTATTGCGAAGCGTATTCGTTCCAATGTACGTGAGTTGGAAGGTGCGTTGCGTCGTGTTATTGCAAATGCTCATTTTACTGGCAAACCGATTACTATTGATTTTGTACACGAAGCTTTACGTGATCTGCTTGCGCTGCAAGATAAATTAGTTACCATTGAGAATATTCAAAAAACAGTTGCAGAGTACTATAAGGTCAAAGTTGCTGATTTATTATCCAAAAGACGGAGTCGTTCGATCGCTCGTCCGCGGCAAATGGCCATGGCTTTGGCAAAAGAGTTGACTAATCACAGTTTACCTGAAATTGGCGATCATTTTGGTGGGCGCGATCACACCACTGTTATTCATGCATGCCGTAAAGTCAAAGAATTAATTCAGGATGAAACTGATTTTGCCGAAGACTACAAGAATTTAATGCGTACTTTGTCATCTTGAGGGATTAACCATGTTCGATCTGACTCTTACTAAAGAACAACTACTTACTCCTTTGTTGACAGTTGCCGGTGCGGTTGATAAGAAACAATCTTTGGCTATTTTGTCTAATTTTTTGCTTTCCTTGAATGATAATCGTTTGTTTATAACAGCGACTGATCTAGAGATGGAAATTACAGCGCTTATTAACTGCAATATGAGTCACTCCACAGGAAAGATAACGGTTCCTGCGAAAAAATTTATTGATATTATTCGTTCGCTTGATGATGATGCCTGCCCAACGATTACGATGAAGGAGAGCACCGTCGTTATTAGTGCTGCGCGCAGTAAATTTAAACTTGCCACGTTGCCTGCGGATGATTTTCCCTCGAGCGAGAATGAAGTTAGCGAGGTTGAATTCTCCTTATCGCGTACTGATCTCATTCATTTGCTGCAATCTACCCATTTTGCTATGTCGCAACAGGATGTACGAGTTTTTTTAAATGGATTGCTTCTTGAGTTAGATGCAAATGCAATCACTGCGGTTGCTACTGATGGTCATCGCATGGCAGTATGTCGTTTACCTTGTGATTCCATCGTGTCGCATCATCGCTTTTTACTACCCAAGAAGGGTGTCCAGGAAATGCTTCGATTGCTCAATAATATATCAGATGAGCAAATAGGCATTGCTGCCGGCAAGAATTACTTTAAATTGTCTAGCCAGGAATATACCTTCCAATCCAGACTGATTGAAGCCCGCTTTCCTCCCTATGCCAAGGCTATTCCTAAAGAACAAGATAAATTTGTGCTCTTAGACCGTGATGTGCTTAAAAGGGCACTCGCTCGAATTGCTATTCTGGCTCATGAGAAGTCGCGTGCTGTGTTGCTGCATGTTCAACCGGCTCTCCTTACGTTAGTTGCAAATAATCAGGAACAAGAGGAAGCGATGGAGTCACTGGAAGCTCACACCGATGGTAATGAATTAAAAATTGGAATTAATGCGGGCTACCTGCTTGATGTTTTAAATTTTGTTCCTGAAGGATTGATACGTTTATCAATGTCGACTACTGATAGTAGTATTTTGGTTGAGTCAGTACAGGATGAACATTACCAATATGTTATCATGCCTATGAAATTATGAGTCTTGCCCATTTGCAGATCAACAACCTTCGTAATATTGAATCTGCACGTTTGGATCTTCACCCTCATCTCAATATTATTGTTGGTGCTAATGGTAGTGGAAAGACTTCTTTTTTAGAGGCTATTTACCTTTTGGGCAGTGGCCACTCTTTTCGCACAAGAGAAATTTCACCCCTGGTGAGAGAGTCATCTGACTGTCTGACGGTTTTTGCCAGAGCGGATGATGAACAAACGGTCAGTATACAGAAATCTCTTCTTTCGCCAACACAAGTTCGTATTAATTCATCTCCTTGTCAAAGTAGTAGTGAATTAGCTTATTTTTTGCCTTGTCAGGTTTTTTACCAGGATATTTTTCAGATTATTGATGCCGGTCCATCTATCCGTCGTAGTTTATTGGATTGGGGATTGTTTCACGTGAAACAAGCGTATCATTCGTTATGGAAAGACTTTCGAAGAGTACTAAAACAAAGAAATAGTCTGTTACGGCAAAAAGCATCCCCAAGGCAGCTAGTACCCTGGGATAACCTGCTGGTAACGCTCTCTGAACAGTTAGACAACTTACGCGGGCAATATTTTGTTGAACTCAATAGAGAGTTCCAACTTTTATTAAGCCAGCTCACAGAGCTTAAAGCATCCCTGGCTTACTATAAAGGATGGGATAGACGAGGGAGCGGCAAACACTTATCAGTCGTCCTAACTGATAGCTATGAGAGTGACCTATATCGACAATTTACGCAGTACGGGGCACATCAAGCCGATCTGATTGTGAATTGTGATAATTTGCAAGCGAAGCAGTATCTGTCACGTGGGCAACAAAAAATTATTCTCTTTGCATTAAAACTGGCACAGGCAAAATTAATAACTAAACGTTGTCTTTATCTCTGCGATGATATTTCTTCGGAATTAGATCAATCACATATTAATAATTTATTTAAACTAATTAAAACAATTCCGGGACAATTCTTCATTACCTGTATTAATTTTGACAGCCTTTTTGTTGAGAACAAATGGATTAATTACAACATTTTTTCTATTAAAAATGGCCATTTCACATGCACGGAAATTTGAGGCAAAATAGTGAATTTAGTGCATTAACCACAAGTGATATCATGAGTATTGATTTAGCATCACTAAAGGAATTATTTGACTTCCTTGAAGCACGGCTTATTAAAAATGATACGAAAGCCAGAGAAAAAGTGTATGGATTACACGATTCCCTGACGTTATCCATTTCAAAAAAACTTGCTTCGGAAGTAGCCGAAGCACAACAAGCAGTATTGGAAATGAGTGGAAATTTACCCACAAGATATAAGGGAGTCAATCTGCAAAATGAGAAAGCGGAACTGCTAGAGAATATCAATCTAGCAATCAAAGCGATTTGCACGTATGAAGCTTTAATATTTTGCGTCATGAGTGCATTTCGGCAGGGACTTAATGGCTGTCAGGAACATGCCACCCTGGTCAGTTTGGCGCTATTGAGCCTTTATGGTGTTAATAAGGGGCCTCATGTTGAAAATACAATGCTTGAGATTCACGGTACTCCCTATAATCATGAATTTGTTGTCTTTGAACGAGCAGCAGGGAGCATACTGGATGACGTTTCCAGTTGGGGTAACTGCCTTGTTATAGACTCCTATGGACACTGGTTTGCCGGTATCAATAACTTGCCTGCTGCCACTGCCATAGCCAATTTTTTGCAGGATAAAATTCATAGCAGACTGACTATCTCTGTTTTCCACGATAATAAAATGAAGTTGCATTTACTCCATCGTTATCAGAGTGATCCTGAGCACCCCTTCCATACTATTGAAAAGGTGAGCTTAAAGGTACTGACAGATCATGTTACCAGTTTTGTTGAAAACGCAATGACAAAATTGGGTTTGCCAAGATTAAAGGTACTTTCCTCGCCAACCTCGTGCGTCGATTCACTCTTTGCACCTACTAACTCACTGGCAGGTGGACCTGCTATCGTGCCCAGGGTCGAAGCAGAGCGTAATTTACAATTTAGCTAAATTACTCATTTCTGCAGGAAGGAATAGTAAGCTGTTTCACGTGAAACAGGAAAATGGCTGGGGGGGGGAAACTCAGCATAAGTATGGCAAGATGAATCATACAAAATGGCTTCAACTAGTGGTATAATAGCCAATTTGTTACAGCCATAGGTAAAGAGGATCTTTATGAGCGTTGACGCCAGTTACGATTCGTCGAATATCAAAGTTTTAAAAGGCCTGGATGCAGTTAGAAAACGTCCAGGTATGTACATAGGTGATACCGACGATGGCACTGGTTTGCATCATATGGTTTTTGAGGTTGTAGATAACTCCATCGATGAAGCCTTGGCTGGCCACTGCAAGGAAATCCGCGTCACCATTCATGCCGATGAATCAATCACTGTTAAAGACGACGGTCGCGGAATTCCGGTTGATATTCATAAAGAAGAAGGCCGTTCAGCGGCAGAAGTTATCATGACAATTTTACATGCAGGTGGAAAATTTGATGATAACTCTTACAAGGTTTCTGGCGGACTTCATGGTGTAGGGGTCTCTGTTGTTAATGCCCTTTCAGAAGAATTGCATTTATCGATTCGCCGTAATGGAAAGCTGCACGAACAACACTACCGTAATGGTGTTCCTGACGCACCCCTTGCAGTGACAGGGGATGCAACTGCAACAGGGACACAAGTTTGGTTTAAACCAAGTGCCAACACCTTTAACAATATTGAATTCCATTACGATATACTTGCCAAACGGTTAAGAGAACTCTCTTTCCTTAACTCTGGCGTTTGCATCTATCTTTACGACGAACGGTCTCAAAAGCAAGATACTTTCCGCTATGAAGGAGGAATTCAAGCTTTTGTTGAACACCTGAATCGTAATAAAACACCTATTATGCCGATCGTCTTCTCACTAAGCGGTGTTAAAGACAACATTAGTGTAGACCTTTCGCTACAGTGGAATGATTCGTTTCAGGAAACTATATTTTGCTTTACCAACAATATTCCTCAGCGCGATGGTGGTACTCACTTGGCAGGCTTCCGAGCTGCATTAACACGGACACTGAATACCTATATAGAGAATGAAGGGTTTGCTAAAAAAGCAAAAATTACCACTACTGGTGACGATGCGCGTGAAGGTCTAACTGCCGTATTATCTGTCAAAGTTCCTGATCCAAAGTTTTCATCACAAACCAAAGACAAACTGGTTTCATCGGAGGTGAAAGCAGCGGTAGAATCGCTGGTGGCTGAAAAATTAAATGATTTTCTTTTAGAAAACCCAGCAATTGCCAAATCGATTGTCGGTAAAATTATTGATGCAGCAAGAGCTCGCGAAGCAGCGCGTCGCGCACGTGAAATGACTCGACGCAAGGGTGCGCTCGATATTGCTGGTCTACCAGGGAAATTAGCGGATTGTCAGGAAAAAGATCCTGCCCTTTCTGAATTGTATATCGTTGAGGGAGATTCAGCAGGCGGTTCTGCAAAACAAGGCCGTGATCGGAAGTTCCAGGCAATTCTGCCGCTCAAGGGTAAAATCCTCAACGTGGAGAAAGCGCGTTTTGATAAAATGCTCTCTTCCCAGGAAGTGGCTACACTTATCACAGCATTAGGCTGTGGTATCGGTCCTGATGAATACGATCCGGATAAAATTCGCTATCACCGTATTATTATTATGACTGACGCCGACGTCGATGGTGCACATATTCGCACCCTATTGCTGACCTTTTTCTACCGCCAGACACCGGAGCTGGTTGAACGCGGCTACATTTATATCGCCCAACCCCCTTTATATAAAGTTAAGCGCGGTAAGCAAGAGCAGTATGTTAAAGATGATGATGCCTTATTTGAATACTTAACGCAGTCGGCATTGGATAATGCTGAATTTTTCCCGGGCAAAGGGATTCCTGCAATCTCATCTCAGGCTCTGGAAGAGTTAGTGCGGCAATATAGACGGGTTGAGAAGATTATAAAGCGTCAAGCAAGGCGTTATAGTGCAGAAATTCTCAAAAGAATACTTTATTTACCCGCATTGCAGCATGATAATTTTAACAATCAAGAAATGATTAGTAACTGGGCAAAACAACTCCATACGGGTTTACAGCAGTTAGGGAGCAAAACTCACCAATATGCTGTCGATGTCATTCATAATAACGAAAATGGCTATTACGTCCCTCGCGTGATGGTTACCCAGCATGGCCTCGTCAATCCCATTTTGCTAAATACCGAATTTTTCTTCTCGAAGGACTACAAAGAAATGTCCAGCTTGGGAACAAAACTGGTATCTCTCATTGAAGAAGGTGCTGTGATCAAGCGTGGTGAACGGACACAAGCAATAGAGTCTTTTGAAGAGGTTATCAACTGGTTGATGGATGAAGCAAAACGAGGACAAACCGTACAACGGTATAAAGGTCTTGGGGAAATGAATCCAGAACAACTTTGGGAAACGACGATGGATCCTGAAGTTAGACGTATGCTACAAGTGAGTGTCGAAGATGCTGTCGCTGCTGATGAAATCTTTACGACCTTGATGGGCGATAATGTTGAGCCGCGACGAGAATTTATTGAAAGCAATGCGTTGGATGCCGAAAATATTGATGTGTAAAAGATACCTGTACCAGGCAGAAAGTAGTTTTTATAGCAACCTTCTGCCAATTTCTTCAATGGTATGAATCTATTGGCAATCCAGGTTAAATTGACCTACGTCATGGCTGGTTTTCACAATTGAGATGGCTTAAAACGATAGTATGCGTATTAAGGATAAAAACGACCCACTCTATTGGCCAAATATACCCAAAGAGAAATTAATACTTCTACGCAGTGGTAGCTATACGAATGCCCGTGTATTCAGGTATACCTGGGGAGGGGTAGAGCTAACAATAAAGAGTTTTGAACATTGTCCCTGGTGGATAAAATGCTTAGTGGCGAGAACAGTTGCCAGAATTGAATATCATTGTTTAAATCGGCTTATGGGACTCGCTGGTATTACGAGCAGGGTTTTACTTCTTGATGGATACACAGTCGCTTTTTCTTATATATCCGGTGAGTCTCTTAGAAAGATTCATAGAAATAGGCAACGCCTTCCAAAAAGTTTTTTTATGGAAATGGAAAAGAGAGTGCGGGCTATGCATTGTAGAGGTCAAGTGCATTTAGATTTAAGAAATCTGGGTAATGTTATTCATGGAGAAGATGGAGCACCCTATCTAATTGACTTTCAATCCAGTCTAAGAACGAACTACCTGCCTAAGAAATTACGGACAGTATTGGAAAATTTTGATATTTCAGGTGTTTATAAATGCTGGAAGTTACTTTGTGAAGAACCTTTAGACCCGCAAAGAGAACAGTTATTACATAAATTCACTAAGCTCAGGCGCTTTTGGATCTTTAAAAAAACACAGCGCATAATAAAAAATTTCCTATGAAGATATTGGTCATACAGCACAAAGCAATCGGTGATGTATTAGTTGGCAGTATACTTTGCGATAATTTGCGTAGAGGACTTCCTACAGCAAAAATAGACTATTTAATTCATGAGGCGACGGAATCAGTATTACGTGGTAACAAAAGTATTGATCGCTTAGTCCTATTCAGACGCAAACACAGAAAAAGCAAAATAGAGTTTTTAAAATTAGCATTTGCGATAAGAAAACGAAATTATGATTTAATCATTGATGCTTATTCGAAACTGGAAAGCTGGATTATTGTTCTGCTTAGCGGGGCAAATAGACGCATTTCACACAAAAAAAGGGCAAGAAATTTTTTATATACCGATCCTGTCCCCTTTGCGCGATTTTCTCATCCTCATCTCGGCGTGATCATTCAGAAAAAGCTATCCTTACTCAATCCCTTATCATTGAATATTGATTTGGATCCAGTACCCAAAATTTTTTTGACTCCCAATGAAAGAAAAAAAGCAGAAGAACTGTTTATAAAACATGAAGTAAAAATAACGCGGAAAACAATTATGGTTAGTTTGCTGGGTAGTTCTGCCAGGAAAACGTATCCATTAGATTATATGCTTGTCTTAATTAATGAAATTGCAAAAAACTATGATGTGAATATTTTATTCAACTACCTTCCCCAACAAGCTAGCCAGGCAAGTTACGTTTATAATGGTTGTACAAAGACTACAAAAGCAAAGCTTTCTTTTAATTTAATAGGGCAAGATTTAAGGGAGTTTATTATTATCATGGACCAATGCGATCTGATTGTGGGAAATGAAGGAGGGGCTGTTAATATAGCCAAAGCACTCAATAAACCCTCGTTTTCAATTTTTTCACCCGCAATCTCCAAAAAAGATTGGGCTACCTTTGAAGATGGCATTAGAAATGTATCCATTAGTATGGAAGATTTTAAGCCAGAACTAATTAACAACAAATCCTATCGACGATTAAAACAAGAGAGTCTTCAGCTTTATGAACACTATCTCCCTGAACTAATCATTCCCAAGCTACACACCTTTCTGCAAAGGCATTTAGAAATTTTAACTGACTCTCTAAACCAGTAAGCAATTAATCTGGAATACACGCTTCCACCGGTTGGTTAGCCAGGAAGGAATCCAAAGAGCCGACTCTTTTGTCAAGCCAGGAAAAAAGGGTGTTCTGTGTTAACAAAGGCACGCTATCGAGACTTTGTATACAAACAAAAGCGACATTGTTATCCCTGTCAGCATCGGCAAGTTGCCGTTTTACATGCCGCAAGGATTGTGCGGATAATTTCAACTGCAAACAACGTAATTTATCTTCAAAGACAACATTATTTTTTGCAATTTCAAGATGAGAGGCAAGGGCAGTTGTCAGAAATTGTTCGGCATGGCGGAAACGAAAATTAATATTAAACGCTAATTGTTCGACATGGTTAGAAAAATAATTTGCCAGCGTCGAAAGGCGAAGACTATGCGGGCTGTGATAGAGGTAGAAATAGTTCTCTGTATGGCCGAGCAATTGTGCTGCTTTTATTTGTGCTAATGAGTGTTTAGGAACATGTACTTTCTTAGGACGATATTTTTGTTTAAACGCTTTCAATGCCATTCGTATTCGGTAATACAAGCTATGCGGTTGTTGCTTTTTCCACTCACCGCGCAATACCACCTTGTTATAGTGAAAAAAATTCTCCGGGGAGACCGGTCTGATAAGAAAAAAATCATCGTTGAGGTAGAGAAATTTTTCCGCTAACCCAGGAATACGCCAGAGCAGAGACTCTATTGTCCTGCTATTAAAAGTAGGCAGAGCATCGGAAAATTCAGAAAAAATTACTTTATGATCGATAAGATGAATTCGATGCTCATAGTCAGTCCCGGCAAATTTGCTAAGTAATGCCGGTGTTTGGTTATCAGTAACCAAGTAGATATGCCTTAGCCAGGGTGCAAAACGAAACAGCGAAACAAGACAGAATTCGAGTTCACCGACCTCTCCAAAGCGCGTTGGGCTTATTGCTTCCTCATGAACGAATGTGGTTTGCGTCAAATAATGGAGGAGCTTTTGCTTATAAATAGGTTCATTTCCGTTAACCCAAGTAATCACCGCGTCAATAATTTCTGGTTGCAAATGATTAGAACGCATGAATGTTCCTTTTAAGCTCGACTAAATCGGACAAGTGTATGCAGCCCTTTGAAAGAGCTAGAGCATAGCGCCAAAGTAGTTTTTAACAAAGAAAATTAATCAGCGATTTAATTTTGTCACCCTGCCAATTTTCGCGCTGAAAAAGAGTGTTGGATAGAAAAAATAAAGCTGCTATGATGCCTAAGCCTTTCCGGGATCTAGACTTGTTATTTTGACTGAATTAAAGGAGTAAATCAGATATGTACAGTAAGTTAAGCACTTTTTCTGTGTTGCTTTTAACTGCGCTAAACACCACAAATTTGTACGCTGGGACAGTCGGAAACGTAGAAAAGGAACCAGCACCCCCAGGATATTCTTTGAGCGTGACCCCTTTCTACGGTGCAATTAATGATGAGGGGATTCGCAAATTATATATGGCAAAAACAATTGGTAGCGGAAATAATACCACTTATGTAAAAACCCATTTTCCTGATAACGATTCCAATTGGGGTATTGCTGCTAGTGCAGGTTATCGCTTCAACCCATTTAATGATGTTGTTTTAAGTTATTCTTATTTATCAACGAGAGGGCGAAGGGATGTTTACAACACAACAACGCCCGGAGTACTCGTTAATACTTTATCGCAGATTGCCAATTTTGGTGCTCAGAACTTAAATGGCGCCGCAGTGGCTTCAGTGAAGACAAAATTCTCCTACCAAACAGGTGATTTAATTACTCGTCGGTTTTTTAATGCAGAAAATTACGAAAATATTCAATTTTCCCGATTTTTTGGTATTAAGGCGGCCTATTTTACCAAACGGTTTGATGCTGTTTACGCGGGGACCATAATACCGAATTTTGGCGCTAGCGAGCCTGTTCGAGATGGGATTAATTACGAGGCCAAATATTATGGTATCGGTCCGCGGATTGGTATGGGTGCGCGATGGTTTTTTAACCGTTATATAAGTCTAGGTGGTGATGTTTCAGCCTCTTTGCTGGTTGGTGCTTATGATAATGAGTGGCGCGAAACACTGACAACTAATTTTCCCATAGGGTCCCTGCCTGCGAACGGTATTTATCAATTTAACCAAGCAACAGACTCTAACGTTTGGATCGCACCTGTTTTAGCAGGTAATATCTCTGTCGCAGGTAATTTTGATGTACCCAATAACAGTATCTTCCAAATCGAGGGGGGGATTGGTTCAGAGCAATACTTGCCCCAGTTAAATGCTGATTCCTATTCACACCCCGAAAATGCCAATAAATTACGTATAAATCAGCATTTTATGGTAAGAAATATTTTTATAAAACTTAGCTATTTTTGTTAATCATACTTGAGCATGGCTTGATCAATCGAGCCATGCTCCACTTCTTTCATCAAACAATAGCGATAAAATTTCTGAGTTTACATGAATGATTTTTGCCTTTCTGAGTGAAGTGTAGCGTTGTAAAGGAGGTGACACCGTGCTTATGAGTCCGTTAGATCAGGCACATCATCGTGACAATGTTGTGGTTATGTATCCTAAAATTCACCCAACAGCACTTGTTTCACGTCATGCACAGATTGCGGCAGATGTTGAGATCGGCCCTTACACAATTATCGGTGATCATGTCTGTATCGATGAGGGTACAAGTATTGGTGCCCACGTGGTCATTGAAGGTTGGACTGCCATTGGTAAGCGAAATCAGATTTACCATGGTGCGATAGTCGGTAATGTTCCCCAAGATCTAAAATTTAATGGAGAAAAAAGTAAACTGACTATCGGTGATGACAATATCATTCGTGAATATGCCACGATTAGTCGCGGTACAACAGGTGGTGGCGGCGAAACTCGTATCGGTAACAATAATTTGATTATGTCTTATGTGCATGTGGCTCATGATGTGCACATAGGTGCTCATAATGTTCTAGCCCATGCTGCAGGAATTGGTGGTCACGTTATTATGGAGGACTGGGTGACGATTGGTGCTTTGAGCGGCATTCATCAATTTGTCAAACTTGGACGTTTGGCCATGATCGGCGCCAATAGCATGATAGCGAAAGATGTGCCGCCTTATGCGCTAGTAAAAGGGAATCCAGCAAAATGTTATGGGGTTAATTTTACCCGGTTACGACGAAATGATTTTACGTCAGAAGAGCGTATGCAAATTCAACGGGCTTATAAAATTCTTTATAACTCGGGGTTAACTTTAAACGAAGCCATTGAACTAATGGAGCAGGAATTACCTAACAGTGAACATATCGACTATTTGCTGCAATTCCTGCGTCATGCCAATCGGGGAATTTACCGTTGATAGGTTAAATGACTCCCCTGGAAGAGAACCAGTTTATGAGATGTAAAAAATTGAATGGAGATTGTAAAGCTTTAACTCTTGAGGAGTTAGCAACCATTTCTGGTGCACAACTTTTTAATATTCAAGCTGGGGACTCTTCCTTTGTGGTACAGGGATTGGCCTCATTAAGCGAAGCCAATGAAACGCAACTTTGTGTTTTGCACCATAAAAAATACCTGCATGCTTTGAAAAACTCTGCAGCTGGGG
This sequence comes from Legionella donaldsonii, assembly GCF_900452385.1. Lineage (NCBI taxonomy): Bacteria > Pseudomonadati > Pseudomonadota > Gammaproteobacteria > Legionellales > Legionellaceae > Legionella > Legionella donaldsonii. The sequence goes on from NZ_UGOA01000001.1 coordinate 12,541, forward strand.
CGTGTATTATTTCGCCGGCCTATGTTGCTTTAGCACCAAAGACTATGCGTTTACTTGTCCATGAGAATCCTTACAAAGCCTATGCTTTGATTGCCCAAGCACTTTATTTGCCTAATGATGAGAAAAAGGGGTTTATCTCAGAGAAGGCTTATATTTCTGCTACTGCCACTATTGGCGAAGAATGTATCGTTGAACCTGGTGCTTATATTGGTGAGCAAGTGGTTATTGGTAAAGGCTCTAAAATAGGGGTCAACACGTATATTGGTGATGGGGTTGTAATCGGTAAAGCGTGTCTTATTGAAAATAATGTCAGTATTGCTAATGCCATCATAGGAAACAAAACGATCATTTATCCTGGGGCAAGGATAGGTCAGGATGGATTCGGTTTTGCCAGTGATAGAGACGGGCATTATAAGATTCCTCATTTAGGCCGGGTCATTATCGGAAATGACGTTGAAATAGGCGCAAATACCTGCATTGATCGTGGCTCTCTCAATGATACAGTCATTGAGGATCTCTGTAGATTCGATAATTTGGTGCAAATTGGGCACAATGCAAAAATTGGTAAAGGCTCCGTTCTGGTTGCTCAGGTAGGTGTCGCTGGCAGTACCGAGTTAGGTCAGTTCGTGACCCTGGCCGGGCAGGTTGCAGTTATTGGCCATTTGAAGATAGGTGATGGTGCAACTATCTTTGCAAAAAGTTTAGTAACCAAAAATGTTGAGCCGGGGGCAAAGATGGCCGGATATCCCGCTGTGCCTTTATGGAGTTGGCACCGGCAGGTTGCTTTTTTAAAAAAGTTAGTAAACTTAAAAAAACCATCCAGGCAAACGGATTACTAGATTTATGGAAGTCAAAATGATTGAAATAAAAAAGGAATTTGATAAGCCGCAAGTCAGTTGGACAGGTCGCTTTCTTTATTATTTTCTCCCCTATAAAAAAAAGGTGGTCGTAAAGAATATTGAGTTGGTTTTCCAACGCACACTAAACCATAAAGAAAAAAAACGTATGGCAATGGCCTACTATTCACACCTTGTGCGTTCTTTTAAGGAAATTATCCTGTTTCCTTTTATGCAGAAGCGTTTGCAAGAGCAGTTTGAAATGCATGGTGTTGAGCATCTTATAACCGCCATTGAAAAGCAAAAGGGGGTACTCCTGCTGTGTACTCATCTTGGCAATTGTGAAATTGGCCCACTAATCTCTTTTCCTAAGCTTAAAATACTTAATAGTCAAATCCACTGTATTCGCAAGGCCTTAAAAATCAAATGGCTCGAAAAAATCTTATTTCAGCGCTATCAAAAGGGGGGAGTAAAAATTATCCCTAATAAAGGTGCGATGCATCAGGTACGTAAGGTTCTTGGGGCGAATGGAATTATTTTTTTTGTCATGGATCAACAAGGGCGTAAAAATGTAAGAACAAAAGTTATGGTCGATTTCTTTGGCCATAAAACGGGTAGCTATCGTAGTCTGGCTACCTTGGTCCGGCGCACGGGTGCTGCGGTGATTCCAGTCGCTTTCTACCGTCTCGGTAAAATCAAGCATATAGCCGAATTTTATCCGGAGGTCGAATGGCAAGAATATTCAGACAAAAATGAGGCTATCAATCATAATACACAGATTTATAATGAGGTTTTAGAAAAAATAATAATGCGTCGCCCGGAGCAATGGATTTGGCCTTATAAGCGTTGGAATTATAAAAACTTAAAAAATAGCCATGGTACTTAAGAATGGTAGAAATAGGAAAAGATCCTGGTCAGTTGCCTGTCAGTTTAGCGGGTTATTTTCTTTATTATTGCCTTCCTATTAGAAGAAAAATTGTAAGACAAAATATTGATTTGGTATTTCAGCAAACCCTTTCAATAAAAGAAAAAAAGCGGTTGGCCTTGGCCTTTTATGCCCATCTCGCAAAGATTATTAAGGAAGTATTCTTTCTATTATCCTTTCAAAGTAGGACTCAATTGGAAGGAAAAATTGAAATTCGTGGTATTAACCATTTGTTAGAGGCAGCCAAGCAACAAAAGGGTATTCTCCTATTGACGGGGCACTTGGGTAGTTGGGAGTTTACCCCCGTTATAGGGCTTCAAACTATTCCCGGCTTTAAAGGGGAATTCTATGTTATTCGCAAAAAGATAAAGAATAAATTTCTAGAAAATCTTTTGTTTCGACGTTGGCATAAAAATGGTCTGAAAGTGATTGACAAAAAAGGGGGGCTTCGCAAAATTTATCGGGCGTTGGCAGCAAACCACGCCGTACTTTTTCCGATGGATCAGCATGGGCCTCTTGAGAGCAAGCAGGGGATTGCCGTGGAATTTTTTACAAAAGAAGCCGGTACATACCGCAGTCTGGCCTCTTTGGCACATCGAAGTGGTGCGCCTGTTGTCCCTTTGGCTTGTTCCCGCCTGAAGAATGGGAAGCATGTCCTGGAATTCTATCCGCAATTGGAATGGTTGCAATATACAGTACCGGAAGAGGCTATCTATTATAATACCCGACTTTATAATCAGATTTTGGAGAAACTCATTTTGATTCATCCTGAACAGTGGTTATGGTCGCATAGACGCTGGAAACTGTAATCCAACTCATGCTAGCTGTTTCTCAATACCAATACTCCTCAATCCAACTAACGGGAAGAACCTTACGATACCATTTACCACTTTTGCCAAGAACTGCTTCATGTGGATTGGGCTTGCCATGAAAAACAATGACTTTGGCTTCTTTTGGCAATTGTGCCTGCCTGTAAAAATTGCTGGGAAATGATGGCAGGCAATGACGTTTAAAGCTTTGACACCATCCAAGAGGCCAATAACTTAATTTACCTTGTTTGGCGATAAACTGAGTACAGTACTCTTGTTCATTACGGACTTTTTTAAGCCCATAAGGAGCCCTTTGCAAGGATTCCAAGAGATCTTGATGTTGGCCTATCGTAAATTTAAAGACAGAGGTATTCCCGGTTCCATCCGATTTATCCCATTCCCTTATGACTAAAAAATCTCCCTCAACTGTAAAAAAATCATCTAAATTGCCTACGATAACAATATCTAAATCAAGAAATAAGGTTTCTCCTTCCAAATCATAGAGAGGGTTGGCAAAACAGGTTAATTTTAACCAGCCATGTTGTAAGGTCCATTTTTTCCGTTGATCAAAATCAGAAAAACCAACCAGGGGAATTGGTTTTATTTCCACTTCCTGGCGAATATCACTGCTATCATCGGTTAGACAAATAAAGCGAAAAGGGCGTCTTAGATTACGCTTAACCATTGAATACAGAACATTTACATAGTTTGCACTGTATTTCTGCCCCCATTTAATACACAAAATATTAACAGGCTTCATTTTTTCAGGCCAACAGGTTATGAAAATAATGCTCTTATCGCTTATTTCCATTGATTAGGCAAGTGCAAACACGTAACACGTATTTAAAATATTTACTTGCCGGAACGAAGGTGCAATTATGATGGCCAAAATCAGTCTGTTTTACTTATAGATGTTTGCCAATGATGAGTGTGCAGTACGCCGATCCGCTAATGATGAAACAATCTAACGCTACAATGCTGGTGTGTGAGGAATTTGTCGATAAAATAAACCCCCTTTGGTTTCAGCCCTCTTTTTGGGGTAAAAATGCCTTGCCGATAATGGCTGGTGGACGGGGTATGGCGTGGTTTATTGCGCGACCAGAAGGTGACTGGGTTTTACGCCTTTATGGTCGTGGCGGATTAGTCGTGCATATTACCAAGAGAGCCCATTTATTTCTTAATCAGTATTTCGTTCGCGCTTTTCGTGAATTGCGTCTTCTGACCAAACTCCATCAGGCAGGTCTGAACGTACCTAGGCCGATTGCAGCGGCCTATCGGAAAGTGGCCTATGGCTGGTATCACGCTGAAATTATTATTGAGCGTGTTCCTCACGCCAAGTCTTTTGCCCAACACTTAGGAAGCCCTAACGGGAAATTATGGTTTGAAGTAGGCCGCCTTATTCGCCAGTTCCATGACTATGGTGTTTATCATGCCGATTTAAATTGCCATAACATTTTGATTTCAGAATCAGGAGTTTATCTAATTGATTTTGATAAGGGGCGATTTAGGAGAGGGCAGTCATGGAAAAAAAGTAATTTGCAAAGACTAAGACACTCGATTGAGAAATTATCAAACACGGATTTAAATCATTCGCCTCGACTAAGAAGTCTCTGGCAAATGTTACTTTCAGGCTATGACGCTGGTGAATCTGGTGTTAGTCAGTAAACCCGTTAGCCGCGATCCCTTTAAGCCATTTCCCTGCAAATTTTGCCCTTATAGAAACCTGCTTATTAGTTTAAAGAAAAGAGGAGATATGAATGGTTGGTCTGTATATGGGGTAGATAAGATAAAAAAAAGCCGCATCCTTGCGGCGAAGCACGTCCAGTGTGCTGGTCCATTTAATCGACATCCTGTCAGACTGTCCATGTCGTTCCTTATGTGATCAAGTATAGGCGCGTCCCGAGAGTATGTCATGGTGGAATTTGCTGGGTGATTTGTAAGAAATATCTTAAAGGAATAACGATATTATCTGGATGTTATCTTTAATTCCGGGTTCTTTATGGGGATGGTCCTTTGCGCTTGGCGCATTCCACATCTGCCGAATCCGCATACCCTCCAAGAGATCGTAAACAGTTCAATAAGGGAGCAAAAAAGCGTAAGCCTTTTGAATAATGAGAAGACGGTTCTTCTTCCTTAGCATGGTCAAGAGGCTTCCTCCCGGATGGTTGGTAAAGAGATTCTTCTATTGGAGCAAGTTGATGGTAGCTATGTTCAACCGGCGCTTCAACAACAGGCTCGGGAGAGATAAGATTCACAATCTGTTCTGCTGTCCAAAAAGCCCCGGATAAAGCCAATATAGGAATTGATAATACCGTGACCAAGGCGCCAACGACCACCCCGAATGCGGCTACCGGTAGCGCTGCTAAGGGAATCAATAGCAGTGTTAAGCCCAGTGAAGTAAACAAGGGAGTATTTCCTCGTTTTCTAAATTCTTCTATAGAGATAGACACTGTCGGGAAAAGCCAGTCAGTAATTTTTTCCGAGAGGTAAGAGCCTGATAAAATAGAGCCACCTAAAACAAGCAATGGCGAAAAGAGAATTACGGCTGCCAGGGTAAGGGCAATCAGTGCAAAGCTCATGAGCGCAGCGACAGGAAGGAATAGAACGGTTAACAATGCAATAAATACATTTTTCATCGTTTCTCTGGCATTCGTTACACTAATTGTTCAATAGGATACCATATTTTTCGTTTAAAAGGGAACTGCTCTACAAGGCAGGGCAGCTCCAGGAACTCTTGTTCGTCACTGAAATGGCGTGGGCGAAGAGAGCTGTGATTCGGTATGAGCGATTTCCATGTCTGTTTCTGATGGAGTTCGATTTCTTCTCCGTGCCTCTTCTGCATACCTATTATTAAAATTGGCTCCAATAGAAACAGGTGCAGTCACTGTCTCTTGGCGACGACTTTCAGCAAATCCACTAAAGGAAGAACTTAGTCCTCTAAATAAACCAGCGGTATCATGACTCATTCTTGTTAATCCTTCTAAATGTCTGCCAATTTGGGAAAGCTCCCCTCGTGGTGCCATGGCTAATTTTTTAGCGATACTTTCTGTTTTTGATGCCAAGTGACGAGTTACCAAGACATGGAATTTATGGAACAAATCAACATTAAACTCCGGGCTTTTTAATAGTTCGGAAGGTGTTTCCCCTTTTAATAAGTCGAGTTGCCGTCTTAATAGTAAAGCCTGCCCCATTGTTTCCAAAAAGGGTGTATTGCAAAATGCTGAACGCAGTTTAGTCATTAATTCATGTTCTTGCTCTTGCGGCAGGTTATCCACTAAAGAACTAGCCAGCAAAGTAGAATGTTGGTTAACCAGCGTATGGCTTAAAAGCTGGAATTGGTTAAATAGGTCGGTGTTAAAACTGTCTAAAAGCAGTGTGTGTGCCTGGGGAGTGGCAGGCTCGCTCAGTGCTTCAATAAGTGTGCGTATTTGCAATGCCTGTGTCGTTAGGGTGTGAATGGCAGTAATTGGTTCTAAACGTTCAAGCTTGGATTTAAACGTATTAAGTTCATCAGCTGGGCATTGCAAAACCATTGTTGTCACTAAATGAAGTTTTTCCTTGCGCGATAATTGCGCTAACCCCTCACTACTTGCCGACATTGAAGCGAAATCAGTAACTAGGCGCTCATAAGGTCGGTCCATTTTTAGCAATTCTTCCCTGGAATAGTTAGGCATTTAAATCTCTCCTTATTAATGGTGCAGCAGATGTTGTATTGGTACTGGGACAACCTTTGTTATAGTAACGAAAACCAGGGTGGATGCAACGCGATCATATCGTTGCTGCAAAACCTTAAAGTTTTATTGTGAAATGACGACTATACTAATGAACGTGGTTGCCTGAAAATAATAATAAGGAGTGGGCAATGTCTAAAAATCATCTTCTACAAGATCCTTTCTTAAATGCATTACGTAAGGAAAAGGTTCCGGTCTCTGTGTTTTTGGTTAATGGTATTAAATTACATGGTATTGTTGATTCTTTCGATCAATATGTTGTGATGCTGAAAAACTCGGTGACGCAAATGGTATACAAACATGCCATTTCAACCGTAGTTCCCTCACGTTTGGTGAATTTTTCTGCTGGTGAGGAAGAGGGAAATATGGCAGACTAAAAGTTCTTCTTTTTACCGGAAAATGCAGTTGTTTGAACGTCCGCAAGGTGGTGAGCGCGCTATTCTCGTGCAATTAGCGCTTCCTGGGGTTGATGCCGGAACGGCATTGGCTGAATTTAAGGAATTGGCGGTTTCGGCGCAAGCTGAAGTGCTGGCTTGCGTGCTTGGCACGCGCGCTACACCTGAGGCCAAATATTATGTGGGTCTTGGTAAGGCAGAGGAAATTCAGCAACTGGTAAAAGAACAGCAAGCAGAGCTCGTTTTGGTCAATCATGAACTTTCACCCTCACAAGAAAGGAATCTGGAGCGCTTGTTTCAGTGCCGTGTAGTGGATAGAAGCGGTTTGATTCTGGATATTTTCGCACAACGGGCACGTACCTTTGAGGGGAAATTACAGGTTGAATTAGCGCAGTTACAGCATTTATCGACCCGTTTAGTGCGCGGTTGGACCCACCTGGAGCGGCAAAAAGGTGGAATTGGTCTGCGCGGGCCTGGAGAAACCCAGTTAGAAACAGATAGACGGTTATTGCGTGAACGCATTCGTTCGATTCATAAACGTTTAGAAAAAGTTAGGCGCAGTCGTGATCAAAATCGCCGTGCCAGACGTAAGCTTGCTATGCCTACTGTCTCACTGGTTGGTTATACTAATGCTGGAAAGTCTACTTTATTCAACGCGCTGACCGGTGAACAGATTTATGTTGCTGATCAGTTGTTCGCGACTCTGGATCCGACGATGCGTAAATTGGAGTTACCTGGCGCTGCGTCTGCTATTTTAACGGATACAGTCGGTTTTATTCGTGATTTGCCTCACCATTTAATAGAAGCTTTTCGTGCCACTCTTGAAGAAACACAAGAGGCTGATTTATTACTGCATGTGATTGATATTTCTGATCCACATTGGCGGGATACGGTATTTGCTGTTCAGCAGGTCCTGGATGAGCTGGAGGTAAAAGATATCCCTATTATTCAGGTTTTTAACAAAATTGATCAACAAGAAGCCTGGCAACCAAAACTGGACAGACAAGAAGAAGGCTGTAAAGTTTGGGTTTCTGCAAAAACAGGCGCGGGCCTTGATTTGCTTCGTGAGGCCATTGCCACCCAATTGCAGGGTGACCTTATTGAAGAAGAAATCCTGCTTGCTGCCAGTGCTGCAAAGTTGCGCGCTCAATTATATCAATTAGGCGCTGTGCTGAGTGAAACAACCTCTGAAGAGGGCGGATGGCAGTTAAAAGTGCGTCTAACAGAGGCACAAAAATCGCGTTTATTCCCTGTAATGGAAGGTACTAAGAATTCTTAATGACCCGATTCAAACTGGCTAGGGTTTGTCCGCCATACAAGGTCTCGCTTAATTCCCCCTGGGGGTTAAACACAAACGTTACTGGTACACCACGAATATTTCCTAAATGAAGCTCTCTTGCGGGATTATGTTGCAGGCTTGGATAGCGAATATTGTATTGCCTGATTAAATCCAGCTGCTTTTCTACAGGCAGCATGTCATAGTTAACTGCGAAGAGGGCTACCTTATCTTTCTTATTACGATAAAAACGATTAAATTCGGCAATTTCATCCAGACAAGGATTACACCAACTGGCCCAGTAATTAATAAATATCCACTTACCTTTCAAACTGGAAAAAGGAATATGCTTGCCGTTGACATCTTTCAAGACGATTTCACCAGCATGCCCCAAGAGGACAATCCCAAAATAAACAACCATAGCGAAGACCAGCTTTAAGCGAAACACGCCTCACTCCATAGAATAAATTTTTGCCATTCTACCACATTCTTTGTAATTCGAGACAAGCTTTCAATCCCTCTACTATTTCTTAAGCGATTATTTTACTTCAGACGGAAGGCTAATTTTTACTATGCTTTGCCATAGAACAAATAATCCATGGGCAAACTCGTTATTTTCAACTATGCTTATTTCTCTATATCTGTGAGTTAACCCAATGAATACCATACAAATTGAGCAGTTACTTACCGGAACCTTAATGAGAGAAGGGGCCGGGGTTAAACTTCAACGCTATATTGGTGCGGATAGACAGAATAATTACGAGCCTATTTTATTGTTTGATTTTTTTGATAGCGACGAGGCAATGGATTATGTTGCTGGTTTTCCAGAGCATCCTCATCGTGGTTTTGAGACAATCACCTATATGTTGCATGGTCAAATGGCACACAAGGATAATCAGGGGCATCAAGGTACGATTGGTCCTGGGGATGTGCAGTGGATGACTGCCGGGCGAGGTATTATTCATTCAGAAATGCCCAGACAGCATAGTGGCCGTCTAACCGGCTTGCAACTATGGCTTAATTTGCCTGCTGAACGGAAATGGTCCGAGCCACATTACCAAGAATATACAGCCATGCAACTTCCCGTAGAAAAACATAGCTCGGGTACCACGATTAAGGTGATTGCAGGAAAGACCAGTATGGGAACGTCCTCTCCCATTAGTGGTATTGCAACCTCGCCGTTGTTTTTTGATATTAGTTTTCCAAATCAGCAAAAACTACAGCAAATCATCCCTGTTACCCATCAATCCATGCTTTATGTTTTATCAGGCGAAGTGATGGTTCAGGGACAAGGGGTTAAGCAGGGCGTATTAGCAATATTAAGTGCCGGGGAGCAGTTGTTGTTACAAGGTGGAGATAAAGAGAGTCGGTGCTTGCTCATTGCAGCAAAAAAACTGAAAGAACCCATTGCCAGGCTTGGTCCCTTTGTGATGAATACACAGGATGAAGTGATGCAGGCTTTGGAGGATTTTCGCAATAATCGTTTTTGACCCAGGAGAGACCAATGACAAAAGTGCTCGTGCTTTATTATTCTAGTTATGGCCATGTCGAAATGATGGCGGAGGAAGTTGCTAGTGGGGCCTTAGAGGTAAAGGAAGTCGATGTTGCAATAAAACGGGTACCAGAAACAATGCCCGAGGAGATTGCTAAAAAAGCGGGTATTAAATTGGATCAAAAAGCGGCGATTGCAACTCCGGCAGAACTTGCCGATTACGATGCTATTATTTTTGGAACACCTACTCGCTTTGGTAATATGGCCGCGCAAATGCGTAATTTCCTTGATCAAACGGGCGGGATGTGGGTAAACGGTTCTTTAATTGGTAAAGTTGGTAGTGTATTTGTATCCACGGGTACTGGCGGTGGCAACGAATCAACGATTTTATCTTTTTGGAATACATTAATGCATCATGGCATGATCCTGGTGGGCACTCCCTACTCTGAAAAAGGATTAACTGATCTAAGTGCTATGCGTGGTGGCTCACCCTATGGGGCTGGTACCATAGCAGGGGCTGATGGCAGTCGTATGCCAAGTGACGTTGAACGACGAATAGCCCGCTTTCAGGGCCGACATGTGGCTGGCATCGCTAAACGATTATTTGGTGCAACGCAGCTTTGAATTTTTAACAAGCCCTATCCTTTTCTCCCATCTTATTGCTTGTATAGAGTAAATGGGAGTTTTTGCGCTAATTTTTCAATTTATTGAATGGGTTAAAAAATTTATGCTCCCTCTTTGCAGACTAATAAAACTTCCGATAGTTTATAATATAAACAAAAAGACTTTTATTTATTCTGTTTTTGCTTGCCCGAAAGAATTAATGATGTATAATCAGTGTTCACCCTTCTGCATTCACCCTAAAAGAGCCATAGACTAGACGTGTCAGGGCACAATGCTTCTGGGGTTCATAAAACGAACAGTATGCTAGGAATCGAATGGCTATCTCTTTGATAATATTGGCAATATTAATTTTAACTTTTGTTTGTATAATAGCCATGTTGTACAAGCTAAGAAAGCAACCTCCCGTGCGCTTATCTATTTTGGATTATATAAAGCTCACTGTGAGCGGGGTTATTGCCTTTATTGCAGATACGCTTGGTGTTGGCAGCTTCGCTGTAAACGTCACCTTGGCTAAAATACTGAGGACTTTTCCCGATGATGAATTACCCGCGGTAAACAATGGAGCTCAGGTTATTCCAGGGACGATAGAGTCTCTCTTTTTCATGCAGTTAATCGATGTGGATCTTACTACACTGGTCACGTTGGTAATGGGGACTTGTTTTGGGGGATTGGTTGGCGGGGTCATTGTGACGCACTTAAGTAAACAAGCTATCCGTCTGGCAATGATGTGTTGTTTTGTGATTATCATCGGCCTGCTAATCTGTCATCAATTACGTTTAATACCTGCCGGTGGTGAGCTGATCGCGTTGCATTCTGGCAAACTTTTTATTGGTTTTTTTGCAATGATTATTTGTGGCGCTTTAACTTCCGTGGGTATTGGCTTATTTGTGATGGTGCAAGCCGTGTTATTTTTACTGAATGTATCGCCTGTCGTTGCTTTCCCTATTATGATGACGGCTGGGGCTATGCAGCAACCCTTAACTACTTTAGTATTTGTTCAGCAAAATAAAATTCCTTTAAAAAAGACCTTAATCCTGAGCCTGGGGGGGTGTATAGGTGTTTTTGTTACAGTTCCCATTTTTATTCATTTAACAGTGACCTGGTTACATTCTCTATTACTAGTCATACTGGTTTATAATCTTTTCGCTATTAGTCGAACTTATTTGCGCTCTCGAATAAAGAGCCACGGCTATCAGCCAACCTCGATTCCTCTTGTTACAGCGGATTAATTTCCAATACTTCGCGGCCTTACTCTCCTGTGAAGAGTGTCGCAATGCCCGCCAATCAACGCTTCTTGGGCAAGGCCATCGAAATGTCAGCAGACCCTGATAGAGACACTGTCGGAGAAAGCAGCAAAGATGCTAAAATAAGAAATACTGTTTTTCTTCTCCTGGGTTCCCTGTAAGTTTCACCTGGATGGAGCAATCACACATTGAGTACGATGAAACGAGAGCATTCAGACCGAGTGTATAGATTAGTTTTTAAAGGGTCGTTTGATGGAAGAACCGAAAAGTAAATCACAAAAAAAGCGTGACGCTGATGCTTTGCAAAAGGTAGGTGTCAAATTAATCGCGTTGAGTTTGACTAAACTTGATACGTTGCCATTACCCCCCAATTTGCGTCAGGCTATTATTGATGCTAAATCCATCAAGAGCCATGGTGCGATAAGACGGCAAGCACAACTGATTGGTAAACTTATGCGAGCTGCTGATAGCGAGGCTATACTGGCTGCCTATGAAACAATTATCGCTGAAGATAGTGCCCAAACGGCTGCTTTTCATGAGTTGGAACAATGGCGAGATCGCCTGATTAATGAGGGGAAAGAAGCCCTCACTGAATTTATAGCTGCTTACCAACCCACGGATGTGCAGCAGTTGCGCCAATTGGTAAAGAAAGCAGCCGACGAACAAATCAGCGGCAAACATACTGGTGCTTCAAAGGCCCTATTTCGTTTTTTAAGAGCTTGTTTATAATGAATTATTCCTTATTTATTAGTTGCCCGAAGGGTTTGGAATACCTGCTGGAAGAAGAGGTTAAGGCGCTGGGTTTACGGATTACTCGTGTGAGCCCGCAGGGTGTTTACGGGGAAGCTGATTTAGCCGTGATTTATCAGTTGTGCTTGTGGTCCCGCCTGGCTAATCGTGTGCAGCTTCTCCTGTTTAGTGGTCAAGCCCATAATGAGCAGACTCTTTATCAGCTTTGTAATCAATTTCCCTGGCAAACGGTATTTTCTGCCGATAAAACGCTGGCTATTGAGTTTCATGGTTCTTCAACACATATAAGAAATTCCATGTTTGGCGCACAAGTAGTCAAGGATGGCATTGTTGATCATTTTCGCCAATTTAAAGGGATGCGCCCTTCGATCGATCGTGAAAAAGCGCAAATTCGCCTGCATGCCCATTTAAAACACGACATCGTCACTGTAAGTTTTGATTTGACCGGTTATAGTTTGCACCAGCGTGGTTATCGAACCCAGGCCGGCGAAGCTCCCCTAAAAGAAAATATCGCCGCAGCGATGTTAATACGGGCAAAATGGCCACAATTAGCTGCTAATGGTTACGCCTTGCATGATCCTTTCTGTGGTGCCGGCACCCTGGTTATTGAAGCCGCAATGATGGCTGGTCATATTGCACCTGGTTTATTACGCCATGATCAATCGTTGATATACTGGGCACAGCATCAACCCTCTTTATGGGAAAAGATGAGAGCGCAGGCCTTACAACAGGTAAAACCCATCAAAGTAAAATTGAAGGGAACGGATAATAATCAACGGTTAATTACAGCTGCCAAAGCCAATGCTGAACGGGCTGGCGTGCTGCCTTTAGTCGAGTTTGCTGTGCAGGCTGTCAAAGATTGCCAGCCCTCTGATGCCCAGGGCTTGTTGATTTGCAACCCGCCTTATGGGGAGCGTTTGGGTGAAGCGACACACCTGGTTCCACTCTACCAACAACTAGGCGCTACTATCCATACTCATTATCAGGGATGGCAAGCGGCTGTTTTAACGTCTAACCCAATGCTTGCCAAGGCCTTGGGTTTACGTGCCGGTAAACAATATACCTTGTTTAATGGGGCTTTGGAGTGCAAATTATACTGTTTTGTCCTTGATGCCAAGAACCAGTTAAAAAGCAGTGAGGATGGTTCTTTGTCATCAGGAGCCCAGATGCTCGCCAACCGTCTAGCGAAGAATTTCCAGCATTTGCAAAAATGGGTAAAGCGTAATCAGATAAGTTGCTATCGTATTTATGATGCCGACTTACCAGAATATGCTTATGCTATTGATATTTATAATGATCATGCCGTCCTGCAGGAATATGCCGCGCCAGCATCCATTGCTGCGCATAAAATTGAAAAGCGTAGTCTGGAAGTTATTCAGGTCGTTCCGCGCGCGTTGGGTATTGCGACCGATAAATTGGTAGTTAAACAGCGTAAACAACAAAAAGGCTCTAACCAATACCAAAAAATGAATCAGACTCAACGAACGATGACGGTACAGGAGGGCTGTGCCAAGTTGAAAGTGAATTTGTATGACTATCTGGATACAGGGCTATTTCTTGATCACAGACTCTTGCGTATGCGCTTTGCCCAATTAGCGCCCGGGACCCGTTTTCTTAATTGCTTCTGCTACACAGCCAGTGCCAGTGTACAGGCTGCCTTGGCCGGCGCCTTGACGACAAATGTTGATTTATCAAGAACCTACTTAAGCTGGGCTGAAGATAATTTCAAGCTTAACCACCTTGATTTGTCCAAGCACCAATTTATTCATTTCGATTGCATGGAGTGGCTTAAACTCACACGAGATCGGTTTGATGTGATTTTTCTGGATCCGCCCAGTTTTTCCAATTCAAAACGGATGACTGCTACCTTAGATATACAACGTGATCATCAAGATTTAATTGATGCGGCCATGTCCTTACTCAATCCTCGTGGCAGTTTGTATTTTTCCACCAATTTAAGACAGTTCAAGCTAGCGCCTCAGGTTAACGAAAAATATAAGGTAGTGGATATTAGCGCTGAAACCATTGATTTGGATTTCAAGCGTAATAAACGCATCCACCAGTGTTTCCTCATTACCAAGGCTGATAATTAGGGGTTAATCGGATTTTTTTACTGGCTCCTGAGGCTGTGGCTCTTCAGGGCTGCCATAAATTTGTTCCTTTAATTCCTGCATGTGGCCGGCCATAAAAAATACCTCGGCGGTTAGAAATAATGGAGCAATCAGTGCCTGCCAGAAATTATCCATAAACGCAGGTCTTTTTCCTTCTAGAAAATGGCCAAGGAATTGTAACCCCCAACCAAGAACAAAAGTAATGATAAAAGTCCATAAGGCCCCACTTGTTGGACCTGCATAGCTAATAACATCAGCTATCCATAATAAACAGAAGAGAATGGGGGTAAGGGCTAATGCCAGGCGCCAATTAAGACGGAAATAATAAACAAGTAAGACAATAGTCGCTATTCCGGCAAGGTTGGTGTCGAGTATTCCTGGAATAACCAGATGAAAAAAACCGAGAAAAATCATTAAGGAAAAAATGATCAAGGGAATACCGGCAAAATGCGTATAGCGAGTGATAGGTTTTTGATGGTATCCAGCATAAAATTGAGCTTGCTCAATAAATGGTTTCATCGTAATCATCCTGAAATGGCTTAAAGTAAAAAGTAGCATAGTCTGAATTAAACTACCAATCCATGTTATCGGCATTGGTAATTTTGAGTCAAAAAAATCAATATTGATTCTTTTTGGATAAATTGTTATCATTCTCGCTTTCAATTAGCAGGCTAATCTATGAAATGCTTTAGGATTTTAGCAGTCATTTGTGCTCTCTTTATTACTCATTCGGCCATTGCTGAGGAAGTTAGCTTACGCGATAAGATTGGCCAAATGCTAATCATAGGATTTGATGGCAAGACCGTAGACAGAGATTCGCCGGTCATCAAAGCGATTAATGAGGATAACATTGGTGGTGTTATTTTATTTGATTATAATCAGCGCACACAAATTTTTGATAAAAATATAGCCAGTCCAACTCAGGTAAAAGAATTAAACCATTATTTGCAATTGAGTAATTGGCGTGCCAATGAAAGGCATCATCGTCCGCAATTGCCTCTACTAATTTCAGTTGATTATGAAGGAGGCGAAGTCGATAGATTAAGTAAAGATTACGGTTTTCCCGGAACGGTTGCAGCGGAGCTTGTTGGTAAAATGGGTCTGGAGAAAGCGGGGCAGATAGCTGACACGATGGGGGCAACACTAGAACTTGCCGGATTCAATTTAAATTTTGCGCCGGATCTTGATGTTAATACTAATCCAGACAATCCCATTATCGCCAAATTAAAACGTAGTTTTTCTGCTAATCCAGCTGAAGTCACACGTTATGGCAGGATTTTTTCCCATTATTTTTTACAACACGGTGTTCAGTGTGCCTATAAACATTTTCCTGGGCATGGTAGTGCCAATGCCGACTCTCACTTAGGCTTTGTAGATGTTACTGATACTTGGCAAGCGTCCGAATTGGAGCCTTTTAAATTACTCTCCAAAAGTAATGGGACTTGTGGCATGATTATGACAGCCCATATTGTCAATCGGAACCTTGATAAATCAGGGTTACCTGCTACTTTGTCTCATCAGGTGTTAACGGATCTGCTACGGGAGCAGTTACATTTCGATGGCGTCATTATTACTGATGACATGGAAATGAAAGCGATTAGTGCTAATTTTGCCTTGGAAGATGCGTTAACCCTGGCCATCAATGCTGGCGCAGACATGTTCATCTTTGGCAATCAGCTCTCTGAGTCCCCTCAGGATCCCAAGGTAGTGATTGATATTATTGAAGCCAGGGTAAAAACCGGTAAGATTAAAGCAAGCAGAATTGATGACGCTTATCGTCATATCACGGCTTTCAAGCGCTCTATCATGCATAAGACGGATGTAAGCCAATAGCTGCTGCAAGCGACAATTGGTAATCTTGCTAGAAGCCTTTCCTCAATAATCTACTTCAAAAAATTGCGGATTAAAGGCATAACAATTCCAGGGTAAGGTTTGTTCTTTAATTTCAAGAAGGATGCGCACTCTATCGAGGGCAGCAAACTCTCTCTTGATAGACAAATAACAAACGCGCTTTACCCCGTTTAAAATCACAAAGTGATAGTTACTCTCGGGATGGTCATAGAAATAGTAATCCGGGAAATCGTAGTAATTACCATTGGCATGAAGTTGGACAGGAAAACCATGAATAATAACCTTCTTGGCAAAGCTTAATGGACTGAAGACAATCAGTGCCACTAATACATAAAGTAGTTTGATTTTCATCGCAGCGGCTCCCATCCTTTGACCAGCTACATAGAGCCTGTTTACCTATCAATGCAAACAGACCCTAACTCTTTATATAATCAATTCATTTAATTGAAATGTTTTTCAAATTATAGTCACAAATTGAATACTTAACGGCGCGAATAACGAAGATTGAGCGGGTTTGTCTAAAAGAAATCAGCTCCCATTGCTATATCCAATGAGGAGTTATTGATACGGTTATTCCCTCTTAAAAACCAATTCATCACCAGGGTCAACCCAATGGTTATTGGCCGCCGCAGATTGCAGATCTGCCAATTCAACCGTTTCACTCAGTGGAATAAAGTATGGAGAATAAGAAGCCAATATCCCTGGCTTCCAATTTAGGATTGCAGTTGCTGCCAACGGAAGCAGGATTTAACATGATCATTTACCATGCCTACAGATTGCATGAACGCATAGCAGGTCGTTGGCCCCATAAAAGCAAAACCATCTTTTTTTAATTGTTTGGCCATTGCAATCGAAGCCGGAGTAATTGCTGGAACATCAGTGAGACTTTGCCGGCTGTTTTGAATAGTTTGTCCATCGGTAAATTGCCAGAAATAATCAACAATATTTTCTCGCGCCTCTACGTGTAAAAAACTGATGGCATTAGTACGAACCGCCTTAATTTTTAATTTATTACGGATAATACCTTCGCTATGGAGTAACAACTCCAGCTCTTTGTCGGTCAGGATAGCCAGTTTTTCTGGTGAAAAATCCAAGAACGCTTTGCGCATGGCTTCCCTTTTTTTGAGAATAGTAAACCAGCTTAGGCCTGCCTGCATGCCCTCCAAAAGAACCATTTCAAAGAGCTTTTCCCGTTTTCTAATAGGAACGCCCCACTCCTCATCATGGTAGGCGATATAGAGGGGATCTTTAGTGCACCAGGCGCATCGAGGCATAGTCATTACCGTTAATAGACGGAAGCAACGCTTCCGTGTTCATTAATGTCTAGTATTGAGGAGCTGTTTTACTTTGAGTGGAGACAGCATGGAATCAGACTGGAAAGCCACCGCAAGCGTGTGATCATCTCTCATGTTATAAACACAAACCCAGATCTCCTCTTCATCCTGTTGGGGTACAGGATTTCCAGAGAGATTGACCAATCGCTTATTCCCTTCAGCGACAGCCTTTTCTGCGGATTCAGCAGGAATAGGCCCCATTGTAAAAAGCCAGGAATTTTGAGTGCCGTATTTGCTAAGGTTATAAGTTAAGTACATATCGCGTAATAATGTTTGAGCCAGCGCCATCTTGGTGCTTTTTATTAAATTGGCATCCGGGCAACTGGAAGGACTGTTGAACGCGAACGAAGAGCCAGAAATTACCAATGCACTAACGAAAGCGATAGAAAGGGATTTTAACGTCATGTAATAATCTCCTTGGCATATGTGGATTAGAATCGCCAGACTAGCAAGCGCGATTCTTTCTGGCAAGAATAATTTGTAAGATCAGTAGACGTCTCGAAATTACATCAAATCAAAGGTCCATTTCCCTAATAAAAACAGGACATTTCCATTACGTTTTGACATGCCAGGAATGTAGGTAGCGGAGAGGGTCGCTTGACGGTAATTAAATGATAGCCAGGGGAGAACTCCTGGAAAGGGGATACCCTTATTAAGATCCGGACGTGCCGTAACCAGGGCGGCAACCCCTGCGCCAACTCGCATGTTGTCACTTAAATGCGCAACTTTAAGGAAGGCATAGCCAGCCACTGGCTCGACATTTTTATGTGAATCAAGAAAAGCGAAGGCATAGAGTCCATGCCAATCACCGTTTTCATCATACAGGCCCTTACCTAAACCACCGCCCCAGGCAAGCTCATTATAAGTTTTAATCTTTTCAGGTGGATAGGTATAACGGTTATGCCAGGCATAGCCAGTAAGGTATAGTTCATTATTGCCTTCTGTCCATATTTGCTTTAAGCGATGGCTGATACAGACAGGCTTAAACCACGCATGCCAGGTAGAACACGTTGCGTCATTTTCTGCCCTGACAATATTCGTCATCATTAAGAGTAACAGGCCAATAAAAATTTTTTTCATCTGGGTTCAATATGTCCGGGGTTTCTACACCACTTGGTTTAATGCTAAAGTGATTCAGACATCATTGATGACGGGCTATAGCCTAATACGATTTATAACGTCACCTAGTCGAGAGCATACTAACATGGACTTGTTTCGCAAAAAAGCTATTCATGATTCGGTCGATACTGATTCGCATTTGGCTAAGTGCTTGTCAGCTTTTGATTTGGTTTTTCTGGGTGTTGGTGCCATCATAGGCGCGGGAATTTTTGTGTTAACCGGTATTGTTGCCGCAACGCAAGCGGGTCCGGCAATCATTTTATCCTATGTTGTAGCAGGCTTTGCCTGTGCTTTTGCCGCCCTTTCTTATGCCGAATTAGCCGCTGCCATTGGAGGTTGCGGCAGTGCTTATGGCTATGCTTATGCTGGTTTTGGTGAATGTATTGCCTGGATTGTTGGTTGGGATCTATTGCTCGAATATGCTATCTCTGTTTCTGCAGTTTCAGTTGGCTGGAGCGGCTATTTCAATGATTTTTTACGAGCATTAAAAATTAATTTACCTCCCTATTTCCTGCATGGTCCTTCCGATGGTGGAATATTTAACTTGTCGGCTTTTACTATTATTTTGATTTTGTCTGCCTTATTAGTTTATGGAGTAAAAACAAGTTCTCGGTTTAATAATTTAATGGTGCTGGTGAAACTACTGGTTATTTTCCTTTTTATTGGGATAGCACTGATTGATATTAATCCACATAATTGGAAGCCTTTTATGCCTTTCGGCTGGCGTGGCGTGATTGAGGGGGCATCCCTAATTTTCTTTGCCTACATTGGTTTTGATGCTGTATCCACTGCGGCAGAAGAGGCTATAAACCCGCAAAGGGATCTGCCTATAGGTATTATAGGTTCTCTGTCTATTTGCACCGTTTTATATATTATTGTTTCCGGGTTGTTAACAGGGATGGCTCATTACAGCACACTCAATGTTTCTTCTCCCATCAGTTATGTTTTATTGATGCTGGGGCATAAAATAGCTGCTGCATTAGTTGGCGTTGGCGCTATAGCCGGTTTGACCACCGTCATGCTGGTGTTATTTTATGGTCTTAGCCGCGTGTTCCTGGCGATGGCTCGCGATGGGCTTTTGCCAAAATTTTTTGCTTCGATTAATTCACATACTAAGACACCAATACGTATTATTGCCTCCTGTGGAACTTTGATGGCCATTCTGGCGGCCTTTATACCTATTGCTGATTTGGCCGAGTTAGTCAATATAGGGACTCTTTTTGCCTTTATCACAGTTTGTATCGGAGTAATTATTTTACGTTATACGCATCCCGATTTACCTCGACCATTTAAAACACCTTTCATGCCTTTAATCCCTGTTCTAGGTGTGATCAGTTGTGCTTACCTAATGATTAATTTGCCATGGTTTACCATGCTCCGTTTTATTGTCTGGATGGTGATTGGCATAGGCCTTTATTGGTTCTACGGCCGTTTTAACAGTGTACTCAATCACAAGGAAAGTACGTAGGTTATTGTGAGAAAACAGAAACGTACCAGTATTTCTTATTTGTTACAGCGTCTTGTAAAGACACACAAGGAAGGGCTACTGACTTATAAGACTCTCGTTAAAGCCATGGGTGAGCAGGCCTACGGCTTAATTATTATTCTTTTTGCGCTACCCAGTGCTTTACCGATTTCAGCACTTCCTGGCGTCTCTTTTATTTTTAGCGTGCCCATTATTTTTATTGCGGTGCATATTATTATGGCAAGGCCTTCTTTATGGTTACCCGTGGTGCTGGCAAGACAACGCATTGAGGCTGAGAAATTGGCCAATGTTGTTCATAGAACTACCCCTTATTTAAAACGCATAGAGATTTTGTTAAAACCCCGTTGGCAGTTTCTTTCTTCGCCCGTGATGGAGCGAGTACACGGTATTATTTTACTGGGATTAGGTTTGCTATTAATGTTACCAATTCCTTTCAGTAATTTTGTACTTGCGCTCTTAATTATTTTATTTGGATTAGGATTATCGGAAAAGGATGGGTTGTTATTATTTATCGCCTATTGTGCTACTTCTTTGTATTTGTTCTTACTTGCCAATGTAATAGAAGAAATTTTTGTTATTTTTTTCACCTAGCGAAGGGTTAGCATAAGACCAGCTGCTACTATTCCGGCGGCTGGAACAGTCAATAACCAGGAGAGAAAAATTCGCTTTAAAACAGGCCAGTAGGTGCCATTAACACCATTGATTAGTCCGACACCCGCTATTGAACCAGTGACGGTATGTGTTGTGGAAACAGGAATACCGTACTCGGTGGCTGCAAAAATCATGATGGCTGCCCCTGTTTCTGCTGCACAGCCGCGCATGGTGTTAAGTTCAGTGATCTTTGTGCCCATGGTGTGCACAATGCGCCAGCCTCCTGCTAAAGTCCCCAAGCTGATAACCAAATGACAAGAAATAACAACCCAAAAGGGCACATAAAAAGTATCGCCGAGCCAGGAGGTAGAAAATAATAAAACGGCGATGATCCCCATCGTTTTTTGCGCGTCATTTCCACCATGAGTCAGACTTAACAAGGCTGAGGAAGCCAGTTGGAAGCCTTTGAACATTCTATTAAGGGCGGCCTCAGCTTGATACTTTGATAAATAGGCAAAGAGAGAGATAAGGAAAAAACCAATCAATAGTCCAACCGCTGGGGAAACAAAAATACCAATGCCAACTTTAACAAAGCCAGAAAGCTTGAGGGCACCGATCCCGGCTTTTGCAAGTGCTGCGCCAGCAAGGCCACCGATTAGGGCATGCGAAGAGCTTGATGGTAGACCATAGTACCAGGTTACTAAATTCCAGAAAATCGCACCTACCAACGCGGCTAAAATAAGAGGCGCATCTACGATATGGGTGTCAATCAATCCGCTGCCGATGGTTTTTGCAACCATTAAGTTAAAAATTAAGAAGGCAATAAAATTAAAAAAGGCAGCCCATAGAACAGCTTGGCGCGGCGTCAAAACGCCGGTAGTCACTATAGTAGCGATTGAATTTGCTGCATCGTGAAAGCCATTAATAAAATCAAAGACAAAGGCAATCACAATAACAAACAAGATAAATGAAGTACCAGACGCCATGATTTGTCCTTACACTTAATTGGCATGCTCTCTGTGTTTAGGGATAATTCTTACCTGTTTAATACGGGCTCCCTGTATGCGCTCAATGATGGCAAGAAAGTCAGGGAATGAAACCCTGTCTCCTTCTTTCGGGACCGAACCTACCTGGTGTAATATCAGACCCGCTACGGTAGCAACTTCCTCTTCTTCCTCTTCGATACTTAATGTTAATTCATGATTTAAGGCGCGCTCAAGGGCATGGAGGGTGCAGTCTCCTCGCACGATGATGCTGCCATCGCGCTGTTTTACCCAGGCATCATGAGTTTTGTGGAATTCATCTTGGATAACACCTATAACCAGATGCAATAAATTGTCCAGGGTTAAAAAACCCACGATAGCCCCTTGACGACCATAAACCAAAGCAAAATGCGGCATTCCCTCTTGAAACTGGCGTAATAAGGCCAAGGCGGGTTGTCGGTAGGAAATTTTGGGCACGGGTCTTATTAATTCCTCTAAAGACAACTCCCTATTGGCTTGTGTTTCGTGTAATAGTGGTTGTAAGTCTTTCACATGAAGGATGCCAATAATTTGTTTCTTTGCTCTATCATAGACTGGATAGCGACTGTAGCGATAGCGATTTAAGACTTCAATTAATTGGTCACTGGCAATGTGGCTATCAAGCATAATCATGTCATCATAGGGACGCATAACATCCATAGCACGCAGATCACCCAATTCTAGCGTATGGGCCAGAATACTGCTTTCTTGCAGGGTCAACTCACCATGGATCTGACTGGAACGTAAGATTAGTTTGATTTCCTCACTGGAATGGAATTGCTCACCTGGATGGATAATGTCCAATCCCAAACGTTTCAGAAGATAATTGGAGCAAGAATTAAGTAACCAAATGACGGGATACATTAACCAATAGAAAAAATACAAGGGCACAGCTGTCCACAATGAAATTTGCTCACTTTGGCGGATAGCCAGTGATTTTGGCATTAATTCACCAACAACAATATGAAGAAAAGATAAGAGCGAAAAGGCGATAACAAAACTAATAAATTCAACCAAAGCAGGTTGGACAAGGCCTAATTTAAATAATAGTGGCGAGAGTAGACGAGTAAAGGCGGGCTCTCCGATCCAGCCTAAACCTAGAGAAGCCAGGGTAATACCCAGCTGACAAGCCGACAAATAAGCGTCGAGCTGTTGATGCACCGTTGCTAAAATATTGCCGCGCCAGGGATATTGCGTTTTGATTGCCTCAACTCGTGTGTGGCGCAGTTTTACCATGCCAAATTCAGCGGCAACAAAAAAAGCGTTCAATAGAACGAGAGCAAAGCCACCAAGAATGAGAAGAAAATTACTCATCATTAAATATGGTAACTGGAGTGAGTCATTAGTTTAGATACTCCCTGCATTAGTTTTTTAATAACAAAAGGTAATTCTGCTGCACCGGCTTCTTTGGCAACATCGGCATGGTGCATTTCATCCTCATACATTTGTGTCAGGATGGCTTTGCTTTTTGTGTCCTGAATGGGCAATTTCTGCCAATGCTTTTGCAAATGGGCAGAGACTTGTAATTCGGTTTCAGCCACAAAACCAAGGCTCCAGCGATCGCCAGCCAAGCCGGCCAACGCACCAATCATAAAGGAACCAAAATACCACAAAGGATTCAACAGACTTGGTTGACTGTTTAATTCATGCAGGCGCTCTTCACACCAGGCCAGGTGGTCAATTTCTTCTGCAGCTGCTTGCTCCATCTGGGTTTTGATATTTCCTAGTTGCGCTGTCAACGCTTGGCCTTGATACAAGGCCTGAGCGCATACTTCGCCTGCATGGTTAACCCGCATTAAGCCTGCAACATGGCGCTGTTCTTTTACTGCCAATGCTGGTATGGCAAGTTCTGCACCGGGTGTATTCCGTTTGCTGATCCTCTGTGCAGGGGGGACCAGGGTGCGCAACGCTGCATCGATCCCGCATAGCAAATTTTCAAACACGCTTAAATGGCGCATAGGAGTCTCAATTAATATTTCGTTAGCTAATGGTAGCCTGAATATGGTCTAGATTGAAGCAGTGGAGTGGTTTTTAAAGGGTAAGGAAAGGACAGGGAGAAGTTTTGATTAAAAATTACGCAACTAATTGTTGGGTGAACTATAGTAAAAAAATAAACGGTTCTTTATTGACGATAGATTATGCCTTTTTCAGCAAGAAAACTGGCCAAACAAGCTGTTCAAGCCTTGATACAACCTACCATTAAAAATCTTAAGGATGTCAAAGAAGTTAATGATCAGATCATTAACGATACCCTTTTCACCATGGAAGAGGGACTCGATGATTTATTGCAGAGAGGAGCGATACCTAAAACGGAATATAAACTGCAAATGGCACAGAGCCAGGTAGAATTAAATAACAGGCTTAGAGCTAAAGAGCAACTTAATGGAACCTTGGATCGATTCAATCAATTTGCAGATGAAAAAAATGAAATTTCCTCGTTTGTGATTGCAGCAAATACAACTCGAGAGGAATTAAAAGAGCTTATTTCGATTTTAAAAACTAAAGGTGTTACAGCCGAGGATCCCAATGAAAAACGCTTTTTAGAAACTATTTTACAAACAGCAGAATCCTATAAAACCATGATCGATGCAGGAAGACCTATCTCTGAAAAAGAGATACCTATCCTGGAAAGTGAACAACGGTATGCCAACCAGATATTCGCCTCATTACAAACGAATAAAGTAAAACCGGATGTTCTTAATAAATATTTAGATCAGCTCGAGGAAATTAAATCTTATAAAGAAAAAACCAACAACGATCCAAAACTTTCGACGGCAGAGAAACAAGTTGTAAATAGTCTGTGTGATTCGTTGAGTAGGGAAATTAAAACGACTCTGGCCGCTTTAACTGCACCTTCCGCAACCGGGCCAGGAGTGGCGGTAATTACACCCGAAGAGATTATAAAAAATCATAAAGCTAAGATAGCAGGGCATTTAACATCCGCGAGAGAGCTGGAAACAAAAGTACCCGTTACCTCAGGCTTTAAAGGGTTAATTAATGATATTTGCAGGGCTCTTGATTGTAAACCAGTCTTCACCGCAGCTGGAACAGTCCAAAACATGAAAAGCCAATTGAACGCGATAAAAGGTCACGAAGAAGTGGAGCCGCAAAGAGGTTTAAAAATGGAGTAAAGAGAGAACATTCTGCTTTAGCATTAAAACGGGGCCTTGGCTTTTATACGGGCGGAATAATCTTCAATTGAACAAGTTGATTTGAATTTTATTTGTATTTAGAATTGTTCTTCATTTAACCTTGTGAGGGCGTTCTAAATGAAAAAAATGAGCTCTATTATTGCGGTTTCTGTACTGATGAGTGCTTGTGCATCTATAAAACTGGAACCACAAGCGGCACGTGTCATTGCATCACCCAATGCAGCGCCTAAAGGGTGTAAATACGTAGGGCAGGTGGTTGGAAATCAAGGTAATTTCTTCACCGGGGATTGGACGTCCAATAAAAATCTCGAAGAAGGTGCAATGAATGATTTGAAAAATAAGGCAAGCCGTTTGGGAGCCAACTATATTCAAATCATTACCAATCGTGCCGGAAATACCGGTTCAATGAGTGGTTTTGACGGTAACATGAGTGGCCATATGTCCCAAACCAATGTTACCAATATGGGTAATGCCTATATCTGTCCACCAAAGAGCATTGGCCTATAAGAGAGGCATAAAAACTAGCGTTTTATCTTAGAAACCCTCATTGTGAGGGTTTTTATTTTCTATTCACGAGGATGATGGAGAAAACGGTTTAGTCGGTATTTTGCCTGTTTGTGTGTCCTTTAACGTTTAATCTCTCTCAATGAACGATTAACCTTCAAATCCTAAGTTTTTGCTTTATCTATATTTCTAACTGCTATTATTACAATAAGATCTTAACCGCGGGTGTAAGCGTTCACAGGGTATGTAACTGTTTCCTTGTGAGCCTTGGCGAAGCAACCCAAAGCGATATTTGTTAGAAACAGGTACTGGTTTGCTTCACTTTGTTTGCAATGGCAACAGATTTTTGTTGTAACCCGCTAGCTTATAGGTGAGTTGGAGTAAGCAGCAATGCCAATAGATAGAATAACGGTATTTATTCTGCTTTTTGTTTTATTACTCTTATCTGCTGCCAATGCGGCCGAATCGCAATTTCAGTCTAACATCGGTTTTAATGCCCCCCAGGCCCTGAGCCAGCTTGAAGAGATAAATCGTGAATTGGCAACGAAGGTGAATTATAGTGAGTTATACGAGGCGGTCAAAACGATCAATGTACTCAAAGAGCACGCCAATCAGTGCATATCAAAAGGAAAATCAGAATTACAAAAAATTGATGGGATGCTGAAAAATAACTCCGTATTGACGGTTTTAAAGGAAGAAAAAGATACGCGCTATCAATATTTAATTAACCAGAGAAGTCTCAATGAAAAACTAACTGCAGAATGTATTTTTTTTGATTATAGGGCTCAGGAGGTAATTAATGAAATTAATACCAGAATGTCTAAAACCCGCTTATCCAACCTTCTAACCAGAACATCGCCGATTTGGGAGAAAATTGATAGCCAATTTTTCACACTCCCGCTCAATGAGCAAACGTTCTATCAGTATAGTGGCATTCAACAGTTGAATAGTACCCATCTTGTCGTATTGGTTAGTATCTTGCTGGGCGGCATTGTTTTTGTTTTAGTTGGCATTAATTTTATCAGTAATAATATTAAAAAAACATTTTTTTTCAAAGAGGTAATTCCTATCCTTCAATGGCCGTTATCGTTCCTTTTTCCTGTTTTGCTAGCTAATTTATATCTTCATTGGGTTTTGGCGGGAGTGGTACCTTATCCAGGCGTTATTTTATTATTCAATGCATTATTCTACTATCTGCTTGCTATTGGCCTGTTAAGATTCGTTCTACTTATAGGCGCAAATTATATAAGCTATATGACGGACAGTCTAAGAGCGGTTTTACTAAAACGCTATACTGTTCTGATGACTTTACTGCTTTGCGGGGCTATAGGCGCCATTTTAATACGGGGGCAATGGGTTCCCCCTCAACTTTTAGAGCTACGCATTACTCTTTTCATTACCTTGCTTAGCCTGGCTGCCTGTTGGTTAGGATGGCTTATTTTGCGGCCTCCTTTTTTTAAAACAATCTCTTCTCTTAAAGCTAAATTGGCTAAAATTTTATTAGCCGGTATGAGCTTATTTACTATTGTTATGGCTTGGCTAGGCTATATTAATTTTGCCATTCATTTTTTCCCCAACGTCTTTGCCAGCATCTTGTTGATATGGGTCACCTGGAAGGTAACGCAATTATTTGGAAAGGTCTATTTTTTATTAAGTGCTCCTGAACAACCTCTTTCGCAAAAAATTCATGCCTGGATGGGGTTAAAGCCCCACAAAAAACTCATTGAACTATTCACTATAAGAATGATTCTGAATGCGGGCTTCATTTTATTTATGCTCTTCATTTTTATGAAGATATGGGGCGTTTCACAATATTACATTGATACGGGTAAAGCACTTTATTTTAATGGCTTCACTATTGCTGATATTTCCATCTGGCCAAAACGAATAGTAAGAGGCGCCATTCTATTCTGTATACTTATTATGTTGGGTAGGGCCTTGTCCACTTATGTGGCACGCCGTAGCGCATTTAAAGGTGAATTATATCGCCAGGATACTATTGCAACGCTTATTACTTATATTGTTTTTGTCATTGCTGTTATATCGGGCCTGCTAATGGCTGGTGTTAATTTCATGAGCCTTGCCGTCATTGCGGGTGCCTTATCTATTGGAATGGGTTTTGGTTTACAATATCTTGTCAGTGATTTTGTCAGCGGCATCATTTTGCTAATGCGTAAACCAGTTACACCGGGTGATCTGGTCATCATTGATGATACGGAAGGTTACATAAAAAAAATACGTTTATTATCCACACAAATAACGACTTTAACCCATGCTGATGTCATTATTCCCAATTCGAGTCTGATTAATAAATCCTTTACCAATTATACCTACCATAACAATAAAATGTGTCGCATGAATAGCCAGATTATTCTTGATAGTAACAGTGATTTTGAGCTAGCCAAGCAACTTTTACTTGAGGTAGTCAAGAACAATCCCAATGTTATCCAGGAGCCTCCCCATCAGCCTGTGGTGCTCTTTGAATTAACGCCGTCGCCTAGTATTTTATATGTTGTTATTGATTTGTGGTATTTCATTAAAAATGTCGACTTAAAACAGGTCGTTTCAAGCGAAATTAATTATGCGATTGTCAAAGCACTCAAAGACCATAATCTTTGCCCGGGACAAAAAGAGGATTCATCGAACGCTTAGCTTGCCTAAGAGGTTAAAAATTTAATTAGAATCCTGTTCATTTCCGGGACTTGCTCTACCGGGCTGGAATGGCCGCCAGGTATCAGGCTAAATTGTGCCTTCGCTATCCCCTTTGCAAGGGACTCACCCTCCGCCGGCAGCGTGATGATATCGTCCTTTGCGGCAATAACCAGAGTGGGGGAGGTTATTTCGTGTAGCCATTTACTGGAATCAAATGATAATAAAACTTCAAATTGACGTTTCTGATCTGCAAGAGATTGAGGATAGGGATTATTTTTCAACAGTTCTTTAAACGCGGCAATATTTTCTGGTTGACTCAGATAGGTACTCGAAAAAAACCAGGTCATACAGCTTTCTGCAAAGGAATCCAAAGATAGATTTTCTTGCTGAAAATGTAAGAAGGTTTCGACTGCCATCATTGAACGGCGAGTAAATTGGGATGTTGAATTAAGAATGACTAACTTGTTGATCTTGTCGGCATGTCTTCTGGCAATGCCCTGGGCAATCGCTCCACCCATTGATTGTCCTACAACATGCGGTCGTACAAGGCCTAATTGTTGTATTAGGGCGATGGTATCTTCTACCATCGTATCCAGGGTAAAGGATACACCCCTATCTTTTGTTTGGCCTATGCCGCGGTTATCAAAGATAATAACCTGGAACTGCTCTGCCAATTCATCCACTATCAAGCGCCAAAACGTATGATCGCCGGTATAACCGGCAATCAAGACCAATGGTTCGCCTTTACCATGTGACTCATAATAAATATCGATACCATTGGCTTTAATAGTTGGCATCTTTATTCCCTCAGTCAATTCCCTAACATTTATATTATCCTGCTGTGGAGGAATGGCAAGTTTCTTTCAGAAATCCGTTAGTAAGAAGAGAGGGGGGCTAGGGAATTAGCAAGGCTGGGGCGCGAATTTTCTTATAGATCCGTTGATATTGCTTTCGCAACTCAATAGTAATCTCGCTAAACAGCCTAATTTAAGCGAGAATTGTTGCTGGCATGGGCGGAGTCATGGAGGTTATGCCAAAAGAGGCCTAAAAATTTTTAGGCCACCCTGGCAGCAATCCATTTATTCGCCAGCACTGGGTCCCATCTGACGCTTAGCTTGAGCAAGTCATGTCTTGGCCACAGCAGACAGGTGATTTAATCATGCCACAGCCTTTCGGGCATTTTGCCACCTGTATTTTATGGTTATCTTTGTTAATTGTATCCTTAACCAAGGACGTATTGCATTTACTGCAGGTTAAGCCTTTTACACCCATTCCGCATTTGTTGCAGGTGCATTCCATTACAGTTCCTCCAATGGGGTTAGTTATTGGAGTATAGGTAATCTTTTTAAAAAATTAAAATCAGGTAAGGCATGAGCCGGATAACCTTGTTTATTGGCTCACTACGGAGTTTTTAATGAATAGCAACAGGGTTAATCTGGATTTGGCAGCAAGTGGGGCGCTAATTGTTGGCAGGATGAGAGCATCAAGCCTTTGTATTCTCCATGTTTTAAGCTATTTTGTTTATCAGATTAAGCGTTTAGGCGAACGGACAACGTTGACCCGGAATTTTATAAAAAACGGAAGGAGAAGAAACATGACCCAGGCAGTTCCAGAGGGATTTCATACTGTTACACCAACCCTCACTTTTAAAGACAGTCAACAAGCCATTGAATTCTACAAAAAAGCATTTAATGCCCAAATTGTTGATCTTTTTCCTAATCCTGACGGAAAAGGAATTATGCATGCCACCATTAAAATCGGTAATTCGATTATTATGATGGGTGATGAGATGAATGGTGGGGAAAATTGTGCAAAAAGTGCCGAAACACTGGGTAACTCACCCGTAGGACTCTTTCTTTACGTCGCTAATGTGGATGAATTCTTCAAGCAGGCTGTTACTGCCGGGGGCAAGGAGACCATGCCAGTAACCGATATGTTTTGGGGGGATCGTGCCGGGCATCTTAAAGATCCTTTTGGTTATTCCTGGATGATCGCGACACATAAAGAAGATTTGACCCAGCATGAAATTGGGAAGCGGGCCGAGGCCTTCTTCGCATCCATGGCAAAAAAATAGAGGCTGTTAATCCTAGGCATCAAGGTGTTGGGCGTAGCGCCCAACTTACCTACTGGCCATATTGCGCAGGAAGACAACGTTTATCCTTTGCCGCAGACGGGAATCTGGTGGTTCTCGCCTTGGATTAAATCGGCAAATTAAAAGCCTATAGCCCTATAACTCGTTTGTGCAAAATAGGTCGGGATTTCCCTGCCTAACAAAGGATTCATTGGATGACATAATTTTCTTTTTCCTGAATAAAGAATAAATCGCGAGCTATTTTTCTTAAAAAAATGACGATAAATAAGGGTGGAAAGCCGGCGGTTAAAATTCGGGGTGCAGACCCCAAGAAAGGATTTCTCTGATGCAGTTGTGAATACCAAGAGTTTATTTGCAAATTTAGTGACTATTAAATATAGTACTCGCCAGTTATATTGGTGTAAAAAAATGCAGTCAACAATGCAAGTTCTTCAAATAGCGGATGAGTATATAAAAAAGCATCCTTCAGAATTCTTAAGTCGTATCGATGTGGAAGGTCAAACCATCTGGATAAAACGCCGTCCACCCTCTAAAAAAACGAAGTGGCATCGCTTGGCCTCGCTGTTAACATATCTAATTCCCATCGCTACTTTTTATCCTACAGTGGTGACAGATAAATCGGATAGTCTGGTCCAGGAAGCAGAGCGCCTGCGTTTATTTGCTACAAAAGGCTTGCCAGTACCGGAGGTTTTAGCATCAACGTCCGGTTACATTATTACCAGTGATGTTGGTTTAAATTTACAGCAGTTGGCAGAGCAAATCATCGATCGCGAAGAACGAGTTGCTTTGTTTGAAAAAGCAATGTCTTCCCTTGCCAATTTACACCAGGCTAATTTATGTCATGGCCGGCCTTCTTTGCGCGATATGACTTTGCAAAACGACACGGTCTTCTTGATTGATTTGGAAGAAAATCCTGTGGCAGTAATGAGTCTCGCGCAAGCACAGGCAAGAGATATCTGGCTGTTCTTTTGTAGTGTAGCGCGCTATTGCAAGCAAGATTATTCGGTATTGGATCACCTGTTTCAAATCTATGCGAAGAATGCCTCGCCGGCTACGATGGCAGCCTTGAAGCAGATGGTAGGGGTCGTTAAGCCTGCCCGTATTATATCGGAATATCTCCTGGCAGCAGTTAAATCAAGAGATCTTCGTAATGCGGTAAAAGCCAATAAAGCGCTTGAAAAGTGCCTTAAGAAATAAGGTATTAAAGATTATCTTATTGTATCGGAGTCGAAGGATACTGGATAAATGGGCAAGGGGGGATTTCCCGGATGCAGTGAATCGCATCCGGGAAATAGCTACTAAGTACGCGAATAGGAAGAATAAGTAGGAGTATCATCAATAACTTCTTGAATAATAGAAGCTATTGGGCGTGTAAAGAGGCTAATATAGCTGAATATGACGTTTAAAGTTTGAGCTACCACCATTGAAGCTGCATGGCACACGCTAGACCAAGCTTCACCAAATTCTTGTGCAGACTCTTTATCGACGAGCGTTTTTGTCTTTTGCTGATTAAGAGACCAGGTATAAAGCGCTTTCGCTAAAGAGGCAGTAGCATTCAAAAGATGAATTGCAGCATCAAGTGCAAAGGCTGGTTCTAAATAAGTATCAATAAATGGATTTGCCACGCAGGCAAGGAGATCAGATTCTTTTACTTGTTTACCTCTTTGATCTTTATATCCTTGGATAGGAGTAAACATAGTAAAAAAACGATGTTTTGTAGATTGAAGTAACTCCCGGTTTGTGTTTTCAAAAATAGGTTGAACAATTCTTGTCATTATGAACTCCAATATTAGGTTAACTACTTTGCAATGGCGTGCCAACGTCCTGTAGGAACAGTAAGCGTTCCACTAAATCCAATGGCGAAGAATTTTACGGGAAAATGATGAAAAATACTACCTCTTGGACATAAGATAGAAAGCTAGTACAGTGTACAATCTCAAGAGATCTCTCACCGCGTTCGAGATCTGAGAGAGCCCCACAAAAATCTAGACAGGAAAAAGAGATTTTTTCAGGCATCAGCTGACCCGTTCGGGCTGGGGAAGCGCGCAGTGCTGTTTCGAAGCGTTGATGCTTAGCTTCCGAGACGTGGCTTGCTACCACTCCTCAGGAGAGCGCTCAGTGAGTAAAGAAGTATTGGTGGAATAGCCATCATTAAAGGGATAAACTCATTGAACAATTTTAATGTTTTGTATCAGGGAAAGTTATGAAAACTTCAAAATTGCTCTTAATTTTTTTCTCCACAGTTATTTTATCTTCTTTTTTGCCAGTTAATGCTACCGAGGCTGTCCCGCAGTCGGAATCCGATGCCGCTCGCATTGCAATGCTGGAAAAAGCCTTAGCACCTGATAGTCCAGATAAAGTCGCTGCCTTATTTGCTCAGGCCAATAAAGATCGTAATGGTGCAGTGCAGTTTATGCTGTTTTCCCAGTCTTTAAAAAATAAATATAAAGACAACTGGCCTTATTGGGTGTCTGGAACGTCCAGTCCCTGGATTACTTCTTATAAAATCAAAAAGACACCAAAAGATAAGAAGTGCTGGCAATTTCAAATTACTTATCAATGGGCCACTTCGAGCGGTCCCTTTAACCCGCCGTTAGTCCAAACGATTGTTGTAGAACCTGTGCCTAAGGATAGTGATTCCTCTCAAAAATGGTTGATAACCAGGTTTCAGGAAAATTAATCTCATTTTCCTGGTACTCCCACAATAGTCTTGTGCAAACAGACGTATTGCGAGGATCGCGCCAAATTTTTATCCACATGCAGTCCTTTTAAGTGGCAAACTGGTCTTTTCTTAACATTGTCTTAATATTCACTTGCTATGCTTATTTTTAAATAAATTAATAGCTGTAAATTATGTCTAAAGAATTGACCCAACAGTTTAGAGCATCGCTGATAAAGTATTTGAAGAATCCTGATAATGCAGTGAATCAAAAAGAGTTAACTGCGATATCGGTTGCAATACTTAGAGAGTCCCTCGAGAAATCTACTTATGAGCCTGATAAATATTTGGCGCATATGGATAGCATTATTAAGCCGGCAGTTAGTGGAATTAAAATACATCCGGAGCTTGGAAAGATTCTAGACTCATTTAAACGTGAAATAAGCTTCGCGGATGAACCAGAAGAATACCAGGCCTTTCATGCTTTAAATATGGCTCTAGAGATGTACTTGCGAAATAACTTAATTAATCCTGAGCAAGTTGCGCGAGATAAATTACATTTAATCGATGCAAGCATCCAACAATTAAAAGCTGGGGCAAATCCATATCTGCAAGAATTAGAGAGTGCTTTTGTTAAATTAACAGCAATTGTTAACCAGCATTTTGCATTGTCTCCTGATGCGCAAATCAAAGAGTTTGCGAATTTTGAGCGAAAAATAAATCTTGTATGTTCAATGCATAAAGACGCTATCGAAAGCGATGCGCAAATTAAATCTGCTTTTTATAGTTTTCTTGCTACGATTTCGAGCGTTTTAGTTGTTATTGGAATTTCTCTTTCTGATACTTTTCAAAGAAAAAGTAATTTCTTCCAAGATGTTTCTAGCGCGCCAACAAAAGCATTGAACCAGTCAGGTTTTATTGCACCGTTTGTTGAAGTTCAAGACCCTGATGAAGATGAACGACAGCAGAACATTAGTAGCGGTCTTGGCGGCCCTACCAATTCATAATTTTTGTCCAAAAACTCCCCTCGTCGAGGGGGGCTCTGGCGTTATTGGTGATTACTCTACCGGTTCTTCTGGCAAAAACCCCCCGGCCTGCATTTGCCACATTTTGGCATAATGTCCTTTTAGCCCGATTAACTCTTGATGAGTTCCATCTTCAATAATCTGGCCATTATCAAAGACCAGGATTCTATCCATTGCAGAGAGAGTGGATAAGCGATGAGCAATAACAAGGGTCGTTTTTCCTTGCATCAAACGGTGTAAGGCATCCTGAATGTATTTTTCGGTTACCGAATCAAGTGCTGAAGTGGCCTCATCTAAAATGAGAATGGGTGCATTTTTTAATATTGCTCTTGCAATCGCAATGCGCTGGCGTTGCCCGCCGGATAATTTGATGCCCCGCTCTCCCACCATCGATTGATACCCTTCATAAAGCTGGCTAATAAATTCATGGCAATGGGCTTTTTCAGAGGCGCTAATGACCTCGTCATCACTGGCATCCGAACGTCCGTAGCGAATATTTTCCATTAAGCTACGGTGAAATAAAGAAATATCCTGAGGTATTAACGCAATGTTTTCTCGTAATGACTCTTGCGTGACCTCACTAATATTTTGCTGATCAATGGTTATCCGGCCGGATTCAACCGCAAATAGTCTTAAAATGAGGTTTACAAAAGTACTTTTGCCGCTTCCTGAAAAACCAACAAGGCCTACCTTTTCACCAGGATGAAGCACAATCGTCTTATTTTTAAAAAGACGCGATCCTTTATCATAATGAAAGCTGACATTTTCAAATTGGATTTCACCCTGATGAACAACCAGGGGTTTTGCATCCTTAACGTCTACAATGTCATGAACGGCATTAATGATAGAAAGGGCTTGCTTGCATTTACCGATTTGCTCGGAAAAGGCAACGAATTGACCGGCAATAAACCAGAGATTCCATAATATACTGATGGATAAGCTAATAATAAAACTAAAATCGCCTACCGTTACCAGATTTTGGCTGTACATCCGCCCTAATAACCAAAGATTGAAGCCTAATAAGGCAACGATACTGATATCCCAATAAATTCTCATGTGGATGATCTTCGCCTGCATCTTCCTGTCTTTTTGTACCGTGTCAACAATGGCTCTGCTGATATAAGAGTTTTCATAAGCATGTTTGGCGAACAACCGAATATTCACAATATTACTGATGCTATCTACCATTTTACCGACTACAGAACTACGTGCTTCGGCAAAGACATGGGAAAGATTTTCAATCGGTTTTAAAAATAAAAAAGTGATGAGTAGAAAACTGATAACCCAGGCAATCAAAATGAAGGCAAAGACAGGATGAATTAACAGTAAGGTAGTGATAGCGATGATAAGGCCTAATAATTGGGCATACATATCATCGAGAGTAGTAAGAATTTCAATAATTCCACCTTGCATATCGGAAATTTTATTAATTAAACTACCAGCAAAATTGTTTTGGAAATATTGGTGAGAATGCTGGTTTAAGTAGGCAAACATCTTTTCCATGGTGTCCTGGCGAAGATTGGGGAACAACTTCATTTTGACCCAGTCCAAAAGGCGCATATCAAGGCATAGGCCTATCCATACCGCGATATATAAAAAAATGTAAGGTTGAATTAGAGTAAAGGATGAGCGATCGCCAGCCGTTGCCACTGCCTTATCAATAATGATTTTGAGAATATAAGGCAGCAGGGTATTTGTTATTGCCCAAACGAGGGCGACAAAGGCAAAAATGGCCAGATAACTTTTATAGGGCTTTAAAAGACTAAGGATAAATTGAGGGAGTGATTGCTGTGTATTATTTTTCATAATGACCTGAGGGCAAGGGCAGTTTAAATGGTATAAATTACTAACCCATAGCGTTCGGGCTTGGGATGCGCTATGCGCCGTCTCTGCCCGAACGCTAGGGTTAACAGTAACAAAAACTTAAGTCTAATTGGAAGTATAAGCAAAAAACCAGGGTTTATTTACCTGACATCCTTTAGGCAGGTTATTCTGCTGAGCCCCACGCTTTAGGGTTTGATAAAATTGCTGAATGGAATTCCTTTTTGATTTTTACATTGCGAGCTATCTATTTTGTTGTTTTTTAAAAACGCGTTTAACTCGCCAGTTTTATAAAAATAAGAGACAGCTGATCCTTTACCATCGGGGGTTCCCGTAAAAAAACAGGTGTGTTCAGGTTGTAAGGGATCAAAACGGATAAATTTCCCCGGAGCGCAAACGAAATCGTTAGGTTGGGCGCGATAGTAAGCTTCTCTCTGCTGCTTCTCTTGAGCCTCTATCTGATTGGTTTTATACATCACGACAATAAAAGGAAGCAGGCAAAGTAAAGGAAGCCATAAGATAGCTGTAGAACGATAAGCATTTTCAGCCAATTTGCGAGAGTGATAGAGCGCATAAAGAGCGATCAGTGGGTAGAGCCAGATCGAATAGCCGATGATTGAAATATAGTGCGGATGCTCGTTTCTAAGTGCTGTTGCTGCGGAGCCACCGCATAGGCCCGCATAACAGGCATAAGCAACAACCATATAAGGTACGGTCAATAGGGAAAGCCAAATGACTGTGATTAAAAAGGTGCGATAAAAATGGTACATAGACTTGTAACTCACTCCGGCGTTATCTCAAACGCAGTGGGAGCTCTCCTAATTCCGGGGAGATTCTTCACTGATTCGGTGAAAAAAGGATATCAACACTTTATCTATAAATGCTGTTCGAGGAAAGTGCGTGTGAAAGCGGCTTGAAAAAAGTTCTTCTCTGCGATTTTCCACGGTTGTTTCTGGCGTAAAATTGATAGCTGAGGCGAGGAGGTAACTGACTAAAAAATAAAAGGAACAATGGATTATGGTGTGAGATACAAGGGTTCTGGAATGCCACCCTGACAAAATTTTCCAAAAACTCGAGTGTAAGAACATGGCCGAAGCGATTGCCTAGGGATTGCGTTATGGTGATATCAGACCCCCTGCTCATCACAGGTCGGGCCCTTGCCCGATCTGTGATGAGCAGGCGCTGTTGGGCGAGGCGCCCAACCTGCAAAAACCAAAAAAAGGAATAAATCATGACACAAGGATTTCGTTGAAGACAACTTCATCGGCCAACTAATCTATCTTTCATTAGCCGGTGACTATAAATAAACCGGGACTAGGGAATTCTTCCCATGTAATCCATTTTTCCTATCTCAACACCCTGATTTCTCAAGATGCCATAGGCGGTGGTTACGTGAAAGAAAAATTGCGGCAGGCCGTAGTGTAAGAGATAGGTTTGGCCGTTAAAGGTTCTTTCTTTAGGGGTGCCAGGACGAATGGTGATTTCTTTTTCTTCACTACCATTAAGCTGTTCAGGTTTAATAGCAGCGATAAATTTCAGGGTTTTTTCAATGCGTGCCTGTAAGGCTTCAAAGCTATCTTCATTATCGTCATAAACAGGCACTTCCACACCTGCTAAGCGGGCAACAACTCCCTTGGCAAAATCAGTTGCGATTTGGATTTGGCGGGTAAAATTGAACATATCCGGAAACAGGTTTGCCTGCAGCAGGGAATCAGCTGCTATTTCACCACTGACCAGATGGGTTTGGGCCTTATCTAAAATGGTATTTAATGAATTCAGTAATTGTTTAAAAACGGGGACTGAAGCATTGTACATGGAAATAGCCGGTTTCATTTTTTTCCCTTAATAAAATTGGAAACAACATTAATCGACAAACTTTTTATCACAGATGACTTCAAGTGCCAACTGCTTGCCTTTATTCTATATTTAGTTTGTAGCTCTAATTCAAGGAAAAGATAATGACTGAGCATGAAAACTTTAAAAGGTGGCTAAAACATAAATGTTCTCCACAAGCCGATACTACCATAAACACCTTTGAGTATGGCGTAATACATGCCCTCTATAATCCTCGACGCGAGGTTTTCATCATGCTGCCAAGCCAAAAAGAGTACTCGCGAGAAATGGTAGAAAATGCTTTTCACAACGAAGTGGAAGTGAATCATTTAATGATCGAAATGCTGGAGCAATAAGACCAGGCTTGATATGAAAACGATATCGATTTTGGCTACAACAAATCAATGAACCCCAGGGGCTTTAAACGATGCGGGATTTATTAAAAGGGAATAGTCGGCTGGTTATTACCTATTGGGTTTTTGGAGTAATCCCCGCGATTATTTATAATGGCATAGGGAAGGTAATCGAAAAATACTACTTTCAATTGGCAACAACCTCTTCTATGGAATGGTTTTTTTACCTCTATCTTATTTTCCCTTTTATTTATTTCCCTTTAATTTATGTTGCAATTTGGCGAAGTAGTAATACATACAAGGGGCGTAGACTCTGGCGATGGCTTGCCAAACTGGCAGTAATTCTGGGTGCTGTCCTACTTGTTGTGAAAGCGGTTTTATTAGCCAATTTATTCTTTAGGGCTAGCTTGTCCGATAAAATAAAAATGGAAGTCACTCAGTTAAAGAAAGCCTTACCGAGTAAAATTGACTCCGACACCGAAATTTACGCGATTTCATTTGATAACAAAACAATTACCTACCGCTATCGGTTACTGAAGGCCGATAAAGCAGAGATTGATCTGAATTACTTTAACGACAATATCAAACCCCAATTAATAAAAGAAATTTGCAGCGACAAGGATTTAAGTCGTTATGTTAAGCAAGGCATAATTTTTTCTGCTATTTATGATGATAAAAAGGGCGCTGAATTAGGCCGAGCCTCCGTGAGGCCCGGTGATTGCAAATAATGATCTATCCGATTTATTGATGCGTATTCCATGTCATCCTGGGTTTCCCTCCACAGCATCCTCTTGAACGTAGCGGGAGAATCTCCTGAAGACCCAGGAGATTTTCTCTTTGTTCGGAGTGACGATTGAAGAGGGATTTTTAGTGATAGGCTTAAATGGACGCACTCACCAACGGCGTTTCCTCTTCTATCTGTAACACAGTAAAAGTACTGGCGATTTTATCGATTTGCTTATGGCGTTCGGTTTGCATAAAAAAAGCGCTTCCAGTTAAACATACTTTCCCTGCAATCACCAACAAGCCTAGGCCTGTAGCAGCAAGGACGATATTAGCGAGAATAGGTTTCCAAAGTGCCCGGTGTTGCATATCGAGTATGCCTTTTCGCAGTTCTTTTTCAAACGCCATTTTGGCGATTTGTCGTTCCTCATTATTTTGTGCATCAACAAATTTGTTGGCAAAATGATTGAGATTGAGTGCTAAAAAAATGGCTTTTTTACCCTCTGTCTCAGCCTCTTTGTCATTCAATTGATCATATAATTTTCGGCCGTAGCTTCTTAATTGATTAATATTGCTATACAGCAGTGAAATTTGTGCATTCTTTTTAGCAGAATAAGTTGAGCTGGTTAACGGTACTGCTTCAGGTAATAAATCCAACAGGGTGATAAATTCTTCTCTTGTCGTTATCCGCTTGAGGATATTTTGATAGTCGCCTCCCTTTGCAGTCACGAATTCAAGGAGATCACTATTCGGCAATAACGGTAAAATATCTTTCAAATTAAAGAGGTATCGTGCGTATAAATCAGGCAGGATGATATTGCCTCTATCGTCTTTAAGTGCTGCTAAGCGCTCGGTTTCGGGTATTAAGGCCAATAGGGTGGTTAAGGTTTCGGAAGAATAGATAGTCCCGATCAGGAGGTTATTGACTTTATTCGCCAGCGAGCGATGTGATTCGTGCAAAAGGCCAAAAACCATCGCTAAGGTGTCTGTCTTGTTAGCAATTTGACGCAACAAATTGATGTGCTTGCCATTTTCTTCGTTGACTGCATCCCAGCGTTGAATGGCAGGTAAGGCGGTTAGAATAGTCTCTAAGGATTTTTGGTTATAGGCGGCAAGATGGAGTGTTGAATCGCCATTACCATTCTTTTCATTAACAGCAGCGAGGCGGTCCGACTCAGGAAGCGACATTAAAATAGCTTTTAATGCCTGGGGGTTTTTGGCAGCAAGCTGTAAAACACTCTTGCCTTTACTGCCTTTGCCATTGATTATAGCCAAGCGCTCTGATTCGGGTAACAAGGTTAAAGCAATCGTTAAGATTTCGGGTAGTTTGGCTATCGCGTGCAGAAGTGTGTTTTCGACCTCATCTTTTTCTGTGAGTCGCGCTACACGCTGTTCTGGGGGCAATGAGGTTAGAACCCATTTCGCTAACTCATAATTGTTGTAATTTAGGGCGAATTGCATGCATTCGAAAAAGCCGCCCAATCGCTCCCTATTGTCAACAATGGCTTGATTAAGGGCGGTTAGTTGCTCGTTATTAAAGAGGCCATTTTCTATCATGTCACCGAGCTCTACTGGTAAAGCTGGTTCGCATGAAATTTGCGCATGCTTGAATAGTAGCGTGTAGTAGCTTGGAGGAAAGGCAAGAAGAAGACTTAAATAAGCCTGTTCGTCATTAATCACTAATTGTTTTAAATTGTCTTCAAGGTAGTAGGTGGGTAGCGTCGTGGTTGTATTCGTACCGGTGGCAGGTAAAGGGCGTGTTCTTCCATAAAGCCGTTGAGTCGCTTGCAGTTGTTCTGGCGAAAAGTGAGGCCTGCTATCCAGGGTAGCTGCATTGGCTTCATTCCTTAGAATATCTTTTAAATAGGATGCAGCGAGCTCGACACAGTTTTCTCTTCTTAAATGTTCACAAACATTATGTAACGAAAAAAGAGCAACTTCCTTGGTTTGCAACGTTAATAATGCTTCCTTCAGCGTGTTTGGAAGCGATTCCAGATAGCCAAAAAAATCAGTCACTGCTTTTTGTGTATCGATACTGGCAAAGGGTTCTCCTGTTAGGGTTTCACCTCCCAAAAGAAGCTGCTGAATGAACTCATTAATGACTTCTCGAGGTGTCTGGCCCTTGCTAACTAGCACTAAGTTTTTTTGCAGTGTTTTGAAGGCATCATTATGTTGATAAAGCGCGTCGGCTAAGTTTGGGTATTGCTTTTGGAAGGCATTAAAGAATTTTTCATGGGTGGAAAAATCAAATTGGATGAGATTGGCCACCTCAAAGAGTTGACTGCCGCTAACAGCCAATTCGCGCAAGGCAGCACGGGAGGGAGTCTGCTCTAAACAGGCCAGACTTTTTTCTTGGAAACGAAAGAGAGGATTTCTCGTGCGTTCACGCAATGAATCCTGACTTGCATCGGAATTAACCTCATAGTTGACCAGCGTGGTAACGTGAGGGGCTAATAGGCCTAACATGTCTCCCATGGTCTTGGGCTTAAATAAAAGTTCGGCAATTTGCCAATAGAGTTGATTACACTCTCCATCTGGCATTGCAAACAAGCTTAGACAAGTCCCTGCATTTTCTTCAGCACGGGATTTACACCAAACTAAAAATACCTGGCCAAAGGCTTCTAAATCCTTGCAATGAGGTAGAATTTGTAGCAATGATTCAATTTGGATGTGAAGTTCCTGCTCGATCACTTCCGCCCTGAGGCTTGGGTAATCATGGGCTATCCCCAAATCCTTTAATAACGCTCGTTTTTCCTGGAGGAGATTAACTAAGGTCATCCGTTTATAATCTTCTTCTTCCTTGACGGCAGCTTGCTCTTTTGGGGAAAGTAAATCCAAAATAGTTTGCAATGCCCGGGGACTATTAATAGCGAT
The DNA here is from genome assembly GCF_900452385.1 of Legionella donaldsonii. Lineage (NCBI taxonomy): Bacteria > Pseudomonadati > Pseudomonadota > Gammaproteobacteria > Legionellales > Legionellaceae > Legionella > Legionella donaldsonii. The sequence continues at coordinate 53,825 of NZ_UGOA01000001.1, forward strand.
ATGGAGCACCGAGTTGCCTGCGCTGTTTTTCTTGTCGATGGCCTTCAGGCGAGCAGATGCGGGCAGTGAGGTTAAAATAGCTTTTAACGCGTCTGGGTTATTTACAGCAAGGTGTAACACACTGTTACCTTCGCTGTCTTCCTCATGGATTGCAGCCAAGCGCTCTGACTCCGGGAGCAACGTTAAAGCAGTCGCTAATGCTTCCGGTTTGCCCGACATCATATGCAGGAGAGTGTATCTGTACCCGTCGTCGCCATCATAGTTTACTTTGAATTGTGCCAGGCGTTCATCAGGGGACAATGACGTTAGAACAAGTCCCAATAACTCATAATTGCTGTAGTTTAAGGCGAATCGCAGGGTTTCGGTAAAGCCGCCAAATCGCTCCCTATTGGCAACAATGGCGTGGTTAAGCGCTGTGAACTGTTCTCTATTAAAGAGTCCGCTCCTCATCATTTCGCCCAACTCCCCCGGTAAGTCAGGATCGCAGGAAGTTTGCACATGTTTGAGTAATAGCGTGTAGTAGCTTGGAGGAACCGCCAGTAAAAGATTTAAATAAGCCTGTTCATCCTCAATAACTAATTGCTTTAAACCTTCTCCAAGGTACTGTATGGGTAGCGTTGTGGTGGTATTCGTACTGGCGGCGGGTAAAGGACGAGTTCTTCCATAAAGCCGTTGAATTGCCTGCAATTGTTCTGGCGACCCATGAGGTCGGGTATCCAGTGTAACTGCATTGGCTTCATTCCTTAGAATATCTTTTAAATAGGATGCAGCCAGCTCGACACAGGTTTCATTTCTTAAGTGTTCACAAACACCGGTTAATGAGGTGCCTGACTGAGTTTCTAATCGTAATAATGCTTCTTTCATGGCGTCAGGAAGCGATTCCAAATAGCCAAAGAAATCGGTTACGGCTTTTTGAGCCTCGAGGCTGGCTTCGATTTCCCCGGTTAAGGTTTCCCCGCCTAAAAGAAACTGTTGAATGAGCTCTTGAATGACTTCTCGTGGTGATAGCCCTTTACTGACTACCATTAAGTTCTTTTGAAGCGTTTTGAAGGCTTCATTATGCTGATAAAGTGCGGCGGCTAATTCTGGGTATTGCTTTTGAAAGGCATCAAAGAATTTTTCATGGGTGACGAAATCGAATTGTACGAGGTTAGTCACATCAAAAAGTTGATTGCCGCTAACAGCGAGTTCGCTTAAAGCAGCACGGGAGGGTTCCTGGTTTAAACTGCTAAGGTCTCTTTCTTCAAAATGGAAGGCAGGATTTTTGGCGCGTTCGCGTAATGAATCTTGGCTCACATCAGAGGCAACTTCATAGCTAACCAGGGAGGTGATATTGGGAGCCAGGATGCCTAACAGGTCTCCCATGGTTTTAGGCTCAAATAAACGTTCGGCAATTTGCCAATACAATTGATTACATTCCCCCTCGGGCATGGCAAAGAGGCTTAAACAAGTACCGGCATTTTGCTCGGCTCGCTGTTTGCAGCGCTCTAAAAATCCCAGGCGAAAAGTCTCTAAGCCCTCGCCAAGAAGTTTTATCAAGGCTTCAATTTCGTCGTGAAGTTCTTGCTGAATCGTTTCTGCCTTAAGGCTTGGGTAATCATGGGCTACCCCAACATCCTTTAGTAGCCGTCGCTTTTCCTGCAGGAAATTAAATAAGGTCGCCTGCTTATAATAGTCTATTTCCTTGATAGCAATGTCATAATCGGCTGGTGATAATAAAGCTAAAATAGCCTGCAAGGTTTCTGAACTATCAGCGAATTGATATAAAATTTTATTGTCTTCACCGTCTTCTTCAATGAGTGCGGTGAGGCGATCGGTCTGAGGTAATAACGTTAAGATCGCTTGTAATATTTTCGGCTCATCGGCAATTCGCAGCAGTAGGCTCTGCTCGCCTTCATAGTCTCTATCTCTCAGTACAGCCAGGCGCTTCTCTTCTGGCACAGCGGTGAGAACAGCTGTCATTGCTGGCGAATTATCAATCGACATCGTATGCAGAACACTTTTACCGCGTTTATTTTGTATGGTCAGTGCTGCAAGACGCTCAGTTTCTGGTAACAACTCCAAAATAGTTGCTAAGGCTTGCATCTCTACCCTGTACAAGAGAGTATTACCCCTATCGTCTTTCTCTGTAATTGCTGCAAAGCGGTCAGTTTTAGGTAGTAGAGTCAACAGCATGATAATTGTTTCTGGTTGAGAAAAAAGCCTTTGCAGGAGGCTGTTGCCTGCGCGATTTTTTTCTTGAATTGCCGCTAAGCGATGCGACTCGTGTAATAAGCCAAAAACCATGCTTAAGGCATTTTTTTTATGATAGACAAGTCGATGCAAAAGACTGGCATTATTGCTATTTCTTTGTTGGACAGCTTCCCAGCGCTGATCTTCAGGCAGTAAAGTCAAAATAGTTTCCAATGCTTCGCGCTTATCGATAACGTAATGGAGGCTAGAGTTACCTTCACTGTTTTTCTTTTTAACGGCAGTTAAACGGGCGGATTCGGGCAATGAAGTTAAAATGACTTTCAACGCCTCTGGATTATCGGCAGCAACATGGAGTATACGGTCTCCGTCGCTGTTCTTTATGTTGATTGCAGCCAGGCGATCGGATTCGGGTAGTGACTCTAAAATAGCTTTTAAAGCCTCTGGGTTATTGGCCGCAAGATGGAGCGTGGAGCTGTGTTTACTGTTTTTTGTACTGACTGCAACAAGGCGGTCGGTTTCAGGTAATGACGTTAAGATAGCTTTTAACGCGTCTGGATTATTGGCTGAAAGGTGTAAAGCACTGTTGCCTGTTATCTCTTTTTCATTGACTAAAGCCAAGCGTTCTGACTCAGGTAACAAAGGCAAAACGATCCTTAATGCTTCTGGGGCTTCTATCATGAAATGCAAAAACGTTTTATCTTTGCGATATTTTATTTTGAATGGCGCCAGGCGTTCATCAGAAGGCAATGGCGTTAAAATAAGTTCTAGTAGTTCATAATTGTTATAGAGGGCGAAGTGCAGGCATTCGGACAAACCACCCAAGCGCTCCATATTGCCAACAATGGCCTGGTTAAGAGCAGCCAGTTGTTCTCTATTAAAGAATCCATTCTCTATCATTTCACCCAGTTCGTCCGGTAAAGCTGGCTCACAGGTAATTTGTGCATGTCTGAAGAGTAGAGAGTAGTATCCTGGAGGAAAGGCAAGTAAAAGATTTAAATACGCTTGCTCATCATCGATAACTAATTGGTTTAAATTCTCCTCCAGGTAGTGTATGGGTAGCGTTGTGGTGGCATTCGTACTGGCGGCGGGTAAAGGGCGTGCTCTCCTATAAAGCCGTTGAATCGCCTGCAACTGTTCTGGCGACAAATGAGGTTTGATATCCAGTGTTACTGCATTGGTCTCATTAGTTAGAATATCTTTTAAATGCGAAGCAGCCTGCTCGACACAGTTTTCATTTCTTAGGTGTTCACAAACATCGTTTAATGAGAGTCCTGCCTTCGTTTTTAACAGTAGTAACGCTTGTTTCAGTGGGGGAGGAAGTGATTCCAAATAGCCAAAGAAATCGGTTACGGCTTTTTGAGCCTCGAGGCTGGCTTCGATTTCCCCGGTTAAGGTTTCCCCGCCTAAAAGAAACTGTTGAATGAGCTCTTGAATGACTTCTCGTGGTGATAGCCCTTTACTGACTACCATTAAGTTCTTTTGAAGCGTTTTGAAGGCTTCATTATGCTGATAAAGTGCGGCGGCTAATTCTGGGTATTGCTTTTGAAAGGCATCAAAGAATTTTTCATGGGTGACGAAATCGAATTGTACGAGGTTAGTCACATCAAAAAGTTGATTGCCGCTAACAGCAAGTTCACTTAAAGCAGCACGCGATGGTTCCTGGTTTAAACTGCTAAGGTCTCTTTCTTTAAAATGGAAGACAGGGTTTTTGGCGCGTTCGCGTAATGAATCCTGGCTTGCATTAGAGCCAACTTCATAGCTAACCAGGGAGGAGAGATTGGGGGTCAGGATGCCTAACAGGTCTCCCATGATTTTAGGCTCAAATAAACGTTCGGCAAGTTGCCAGTACAATTGATTGCATTCCCCCTCGGGCATGGCAAAGAGGCTTAAACAAGTGCCGGCATTTTGTTCAGCACGTTGTTTACAACGCTCTAAAAAACCTTGCCGAAATACATCGATGCCTTGTTTAAGAAGCGTTAGTAAAGCGTCAATTTCATCACGAAGCTCTTGCTGAATCGTTTGTGCCTTAAGGCTTGGGTAACCATGGGGGACAATTATAGGGTCTTGAATTAGAGCCTGTTTTTCGACGAGTAAATGATATAATTCTTCAGTGAGTAAATTAGCCACAAAAACCTCAAGGTATTGATTAATTAAGTGTCCCGGCAGTTCTCTACCGCGAGTGTCAATAAAAAAATAACCTCTTAAGTGGAGGGGCCACTCAAACTGGTTTTTAAGAGACTGGCGATTTCATCGGCGCTGGAATTGGCCGAAGAACGCGGTTCCTCTGCGAGCAAAGCAGTAAAGTCCGTAGCGATTTTAGCCATTTGTTTATGCCGTTCGGTTTGCATAAAAAAGGTGGTTCCGGTCATATATAGTTTCCAACCAATGGCCAGCAGACCAAGACCTGTAGCCGCAATGACGATATTAGCGAGAATAGGTTTCCACAATGCGCGGTGTTGCATATCAAACATACTCTGCTGTAATCCTCGCTGAAACTTTCTTTGTGCGGCCTCTTGCTCTGCTTCATTTTGGGCATGAATGAATTGGTTGGCGAAGTGACTGAGACTGATTGCCAAGCAAAGGGCTTTTTTACCCTCCGTTTCGGCTTTCTTGTCATTGGGTTGATTATATAATTTCAGCCCGTAGCTTTTTAACTGATTAATTTTGTTAGAAAGCGCTTGAATTTGTTCGTTCTTTTTAACTGAGTAGGCTGGATTCGTTGGCGTTACTACCACAGGCAATAAATTCAAGGCTGCTTCAAAATCTTCTCTAACAATGATTCGCCGGAGGAGGATTTGCCCATTAACAAGATCCGCAGTGACGGCATCAAGACGATCGGCCGGCGGTAATAGCTCTAAAATCAGGCTAAAACCTTCTGGTATCTGTCTACTGGCAAAGTGCAAAATGCCCTCGTTATTAGCAGTCCTTGCTTCGAGGAGAGTAGCTAGCCGCTCCTCTGTGGATAACGAAGAAATAATAAGCTTCACTAACCCATAATTTTTATAGGTTATGGCAAATTCCAGGTTTGCAGAAAAACCAGCGAGTTGCGCAGTATTTTCAATAAGAAGCTGGTTAAGATCATTTAACTGTCCGCTATTAAAGAGTCCGCTTGTTATCATCGTACCCAGCTCTTCTGACGGGGTCGGAGCATAAGCCATAGCAGCAAGGACAATATCGCTTATGGTAGCTTTCCATTCCGGATATCGCAGATCGGGAAGAGCTTGTTGTAGTACTTCAAGAAAATGCTTTTGTGCCACTTGTTGCTCGGCATCGGTTTGCGCACTAATAACACGATTGGCAAAATGGCTAAGACTTATTGCCAGGGAAATGACTTTTTTGCCTGTCGCTTCAGCGTTTCTATCATCAATCTGGTTATATAATTCCAGGCCATGATTCTTTAACTGCTGGATATGATTATAAAGCGTTGCAATTTGTTCGTTCTGCTTTGCTGAGTGAGCAGCGTTTGGGGGAGGAGGGACGATCTCAGGCAACAAATTCAATATTTCTTTAAATACATCCCTGCTCAACGTTACTTCAAGGGCATTTAGGTCGGAGAATATTCTTTCAGTAACGGCATTCAAGCGATCAGTCGGCGGTAAGAGCGCCAACATCACTTTGAATACTTCAATATGAAGAGCTCCTCGGAATAAACCACTTTTTCCCCTTCTCTCTGTTCTAAGTGCAGTGAGGCGATCTTTCTCAGGTAATAAGCTTAATGTAGTACCTATGACCTCAGGATCCGCTGTTAAGTATAAAACCGTAGGGTGACCTTCTGTGGCTGTAATTGCAGTTAGACGATGCTCTTCGGGCAACAATTCCAAAATCCAATGGAATTGTGATGGCATTCTAACTGTGGCGAAAGCCAACATAGGGGTGCCATCAGAGAGTTTAGCTTCAACGAGTGCAGCCAGTCGTTCCTCAAGGGGTAACGACGTGAGAATGAGTTTGAGTAATTCATAATTTTTGTGAGCTATGGCTATTCGTAGACTTTCAGAAAACCCACCCAATTGCTCAATCAGAAAAGCGGCAGGTTGTTCCTCTTGCGCCAATAAAGAGAAAATGAGTTTTACTAACTCATCATTGTGATGATCGAGGGCAAACTGTAAACAGGCAGAAAACCCACCCAATGTTTCCCTATTATCAAGAATGGCTTGATTAATGGCGGTTAGTTGTTCCCCTAAAAAAATTCCACTTGCCATCATTTCTCCCAGTGACGTGGCATCGTAGGAAATTTGTGCATATTTGAACAATAAGGGGTAATAACCTGGAGGAAAGGCAAGGAGCAGATCTAAAAGGACATGCATATCCTTAATAACCAGTTCTTCCAGGTTTTTCTTAAGATAGTGCAGGGGGAGTGCCGTTGGGCTATCACTTACTGAAGACAAAGCATGAGACTTGCCATAGGACTTGTGAATACGCTGTAATTGTTCTGGCGATAAATCCGGTCTGGTATCCAGAATAGCTGCATTCTCCTTGTTATTTAGAATTTCCTGTAAATAGCCAGCAGCCTGCTCCACACAATTTTCAGCTCTTAAATGCTCACAAACGTAGTCCAATGAAATGCCAGATGACAGTGTTTCTAACTCGAATAGCGCTTCCTTTAGGGTGTCGGGAAGCGATTCCAAATAAACAAAAAAATCGGTTGCCGCCCTTTGTGCCTCAAGACTGGCATAGGTTTCCCCGGTTAAGGTTTCCCCGCCTAAAAGGAACTGTTGGATGAACTCTTTAATCACTTCTCGGGGTGATTGGCCTTTGCTGACTGCCAATAAATGTTGGCGTAGTTTTTTAAATGTTTCATTATGCTGATAAAGGGCTTCAGCTAACTCTGGATATTGTTGGGAGAGGCTGTTAAAGAATTTTGTATGGGTAGTAAACTCCCATTGTACGAGGTCAGTCACATCAAAAAGCTGCCTGCCACTGACGGCAAATTGGCTTAAGGCAGCAGGGGAAGGTTCTTGGGTTAAACAGGCAAGATTTTTTGCCTCAAAATGAAAAACTGGATTTTTTACGCGTTCGCGCAGAGACTGTTGGCGAGTTTCCTCAGTCACTTCATAGCTAATCAACAGGGTGTTATCAGGAAGCAACAGCGCCAACATGTCTCCCATGGTCTGGGGCTCAAAGAGACGTTCGGCAATTTGCCAATACAATTGATTGCATTCCCCCTCGGGCATGGCAAAGAGGCTTAAACAAGTACCGGCATTTTGTTCAGCACGTTGTTTACAACGCGCTAAAAAACCTTGCCGAAATACATCGATACCTTGTTTAAGAAGCGTTAATAAAGCGTCAATTTCATCACCAAGCTCTTGCTGAATCGTTTGTGCCTTAAGGCTTGGGTAACCATGGGGGACAATTATAGGGTCTTGAATTAGAGCCTGTTTTTCGACGAGTAAATGATATAATTCTTCAGTGAGTAAATTAGCCACAAAAACCTCAAATTATCGATTAATTTAGCGCACCCACACTATTTCTTTATGCGGGTTCTTTAAATGTAAAAAATAAAAGGTTAGGCAGCGGGACTACCCAGTTCAGTTTTCAACTGGCTGGCGATTTCATCGGAGGTGGAATTGGCCGAACGCGCTTCTTCTACCTGCAAGGTAGCGAAGTTAGCAGCAATTTTAGCTATTTGTTCATGTCGTTCGGTTTGCATAAAAAAGGTACTTTTTGATTAAGTAGACTTTCAGAGTATTTATTATAACAAAATAATACAGATTAGGGAATTATTAGTCATCAAGGTAAGTAATTATTCGTAACATTCTACCTAACCCTAAGATATTTTTGACTCTTTTATTGTCTCAAAGGCGTGCTAATCGCGTTTTCAAAACAATCCCTAACGCCAATCGTAATGTGGAAAAAAATTTCCTGGCCCTTAAATATGGGCTTTTCTGCCAGATGATGGTTTTGGCGAAAAGTGGTTAGGGAAGGCGAACTCACTGCAAGGGCAAAATATTCTCTTGAGCCATACTGAGCTTTCAGTAATCCGCAAATTGAAAAAGAATGTAGTTGTCCGACTACTCTTTGCGGCACGTTAGCTTCTTCCGGATAAATAACGGAAATATGAGCGCCGACATCGTCAGGTGGGATAAAATAGGCCGGTTTTTCAATGACGCCATATTCATTCAGGTAAGGATGAGTATGGTGAATATAGTCATCATTAATTTTTAAATAACAGAAGTTATCACGCTGTTGAATAACACCTTCCGCAGCTAATTGGTTGGTAACCTGCAATACACGCTCACCAGCTAACTCGGTCACAATTATTTTCTCAAATTTGTCCATTTGACATCATAAAAAAGGGTGTCGCGGAAGTATAACTAATTTTCTCGAGCCATTCTCACCTTTATTTTTTTGTTAAAACGCCATAGCAACAAAGACATACTGAACCCAGCCCCTATTGCCATTCCAGACCATAGGCCAACCCCACCGAAATTGAATCGAGTTGCCAGTAAGTACCCAACCGGTAAGGCGATACCCCAGAAGCTAATGATCGAAGTGATTAAGGTAAAATGGGTATCTTTTAAAGCACGTAAAGCACCAAATAAGGTGATTCGTGTCGCTTCTAATAATTGAAATACGGCACTGACGACAAATAATTGTTTGGTGTAATTGATTATGAGGGCGTTTTGCGGGTTTTTGACATCCAAATCAATGGCGATTAATAGGTTTGGCCATCGCCAATAAATGATAGCAAACAAACTCATAAAGCTGATTGAAAGGCAAAGACCTGCGTAATTGGCATGCTTTGCGGCAACAATTTCATTGGCTCCAATTAAATGTCCCATACGAACGGTTACCGCCTGCGCAACAGAAAAAATAACACTCATGAGTGTCCCCATGTATTGCAAGGCAATTTGGTTGGCAGCAAGTAATTGCGGGCTTAGGGAGCCCATGATCAACGTTAAGGCAAAGAAAAAGCCGACTTCAAAGCAGTACATCACGCCCATAGGTAATCCAATTTTCAATAATTCCCAAATAAATGCAGGCTTTTCGCGGGTAAAAACAGCGCTAAAATAAACTTGGTAATGTTTATTGACCAAGACGTAGGCCGATAAAATAAAAGCCATGATCCAATAGCTGATAGTGGTCCCCCAACCAGCACCCGCAATGCCTAAAGCGGGCATGCCGAATTGTCCAAAAATGAGAGAAAAACTAAAAAACAAGGCCAGCAAAACAGACAAGGTGGTAAATAACATCACCACACGGCCATGCCCCAGGCCGATTATAAATTCAAAGAGCGCGACAACGATGAAAGTAGGTAATAGGCCCCAGGTCAATGCGTGTAAATAAGGTTCTGCCAGCAAAGCCAATGAGGGCTTTTGTCCAAAGAATAGAAAGAGAGGTGCCATGTTCCAAAATAAGAAGATGGCGGGAATAGAAAGCAACACGGCCAATAAAAGCCCATCGCGAACAACGCTGGCCACTCCATGTCGATCTTGTGCCCCATGCTTGTGTGCTATCAAAACATTAATAGAACCCAGGGTTCCGTAGATAATGACAACAAAAACACCAAATAACCAACTGACGAGAGCGCCAGCAGCCATTGCCTCGTGACTTAAATGAGCGAGGAATACGGTTTCAAAAAATCCTATGGAGGCACTCACCAGACCCGATATGACAAGTGGGGATGCTAACTTAAGCAAAGGATAGAAATCATTTTTAAGGATCTTCAACCACATACTTTGCCTCCTGAATAGTTGGATGCTAACGGTTCGGTACCCGTGCAGCAAAGCGCTGGAGCGACGGTTATAAGGATTGCTTAAATCCAATTTTCATTGGTAGTAAAGGCAATTGTTATCCAACGTTGTGGGCTGTCTCCACCCATCGCATCTGCTATTTCGCGCCGAATTCCATCTAGCTCTTCTACACTTGAGATAGGGTAATTAGCAGGCACAACAAGGTGTATTTCAATAAATTGTGCACGGCCTATTTTGGCTACATAACTGGCGTAAGTTTTAAAGCCATAGCGTACAACCAGTTGATCCAAAAAAAGCCTTACCTTTTCATCAAGCCCAAAGGGGGCAATCAGAAATATATCGCGCATGGCGTTAGCGACTGTGGACATGGGCACAAAAATTAAAAAGAGAGAAAGGACAGCTAATACAAGTGGATCAACATAAGGAGTGAGATACTGGTATCGCCCTCCATCCATGAAGGTAGCAATACCAAATGCAACTAAAAGGGATAATGAAATGGTGCCGGACATTAACCAGCTATGGGCGTCAAGTCTTAAAAATTCAGAATTAACAAGTTGGTTCTTTTTGCGCACATAAAAATACATATACATGGATAAAGTTGCCATTAATAAGGCGATAAAAAAAGCCAGATCAAAATTTAATTCGCGCCCCCCCGATAAAAAGCTACCAATGGCGTTGATTAGTGCATAAGCCGAAAGCAGGATAAGAACACTACCATTAAAAACCAGAACCATCGGCTCAACATGCCAATAACCATATTGAAAGCGGCGATTGCCTTCACTCGTCAGGAGGCGGGTAACCAGTAAAGCAAGGATGGACATGAAGGCATCAATCATGTCAAACATGCCGTCAAACACAATCGCCAATGAGCCAGATAGAAGGCCGAATACGATCCCTGTGATTGATAAAAAAAAGGTCATCCCTATCGAGATTTTCAGAATTTGCTGTTCAGCAAACCCCTCAGGGGTCTTCGTCACCGTCTTCTCCTACAGCTAATAGTTAGTGGTTATTGTAACCATAATTAGTCATTCCTGATCTAGTTTTTTTGCGCTCAGAATGGACATCTTTCGATACTCCACTGTATTGGAGCATGGGCAGTGAGTGTCGAAAGATCTCTAATAAATTGGCAGTCTGGCTCGGAGGGCCGACCTGGTCATTGACGATTGCCATGAGCTAAATGCTTTCCTTAATAACCGACCAGTACGATATTGGTTATAGGCGACTGAAAGTCCAATAACCGGGTGGAAATTTTTTGAGAAACGGTTTTTGGTTGATAATGGCAGAGATAAATATGGATAGGTGCCGAGTCAATTTTCGATAAAATCGCTTTCTTTTCTTCGGTATTCAGGGGGGCCAATGAAAAAAGGTCCTCGTAGATTGCTATTCTTCTCTCGTTTTCAGTGTCTGTGGCATAAAATTCATTGAACAAACTCACCAGCATTTCCAAAGTATAAACGCGTTCGCTTTTATCATTTTCAACCCATTGCTTGCCGTTATAGGCATTATGTCTTTGTAATTCATGGGCAGTGTTTGATTGCAGTATACAATACTCGGACGTGCCGATGTCATCATTAATGGGCAGGATAGTAAAGACATGGCCGGCAAAGCCATCCACACTGAAGAATGGTATTCCTTCCTGGTCTGTGGTATCCATCATTTTATGCAAATGGTGCAAATCAAGATAATTCCCTTCTGTGTTAAGCTCGGTCTTCGAATCCGCTAACAGATTATAAAGATTTGTGGCTAGAGTACCGCAATCAATATGTTTCACTAAATTAGTAATTTGGTCTCGGGTTATCACGGCTTCGACAACCCGCTCTCGCTCAATCAGGGAAAAATTGAGGATGATATCGGCCGGATCCAGAGAAAAAGCAAATTCATCAACAAAGTCCTGATGTAGGGCATGATCAAACGAGGAAAGTATTATTTGGCCGTCCAAGGAGAGTTTAGCCTGGTAATGGGACCCTTCTTCTAAATAAAGATAAATAACGTTTTTTGGTAGTTGCTCTAGCTCTGCATAGTCTCTTTCACTAACCATTCTGACTTCATAACTGTGAAAAGGATTATGAAAACCGGTGGCTTGAAATTGTTGCAATGCAAGAAGATCTTGTGCAAATTTAGCGCTCATTGGCTTATAGGGTACTAAATGCACAGTTGTTCCAAAAATTTCTCTTAATTGCCTATCTAAAAGATGGGACAAATAATTATTAAAATCAGCAACATCAAACTTTTTCCGTTTGGCAAGAAAGGCACCTATTTTGTCAGAAAAATGAAAAGAAAAGTCATTGGAATTATAAATGGCAACCGATGGGTTCACTAACTCCGGCTTTTCACCGGTTGCCAAATGATGCATGGCATTAATATTGTCGCCGTATAAAGCCAAAACATCCTTAATAAGGATTAGTGTTCTTATCGTTTCAAACGATTTAAAAAACAAAAAATTTTTTCTTAATAGCAATTCGCTTTTCATGCGGCTATTGTCTTGCATAATTATTCGTTAAATAGTGTAATATGCGAGCAATGGTACAGCAGGAATATTAAGACAATATTAGGGTGTGTTGACAATTGAGCCCTGCTGCGTATGCGGTAAGGATCAATTGTCGAGATGCTTTTATAGAATGTTAGTAGTGATTGGCAATGCTATCTGACCTGTCGCTTCGGTTAGCCCATAACACTCGGCTTGCTGACAAAATGAATTTAATTCATCAATCAAAGCCTTGGTTTCACTTTTTCCAATACTTGCAAAAACATCCGATGTGCAATAACTGTCTAAAGCTGCTTTAAATCCCCTAACATTAAAATGCTTTGCATTTTCATCGAAATGGTTAAGGATAAGATTTAGTACTCTAATTTTTTCATGCCGTTGATGATAACGATAAAACCCAAGGTAGCCTGCTAAATCTGCTTCAATTTTTCTTATATGGGTTTCAATTTTTTCTCGCATATCTTTAAAGTTGCGTGGTAAATTTGACTCAGATCTAGCTTTGCTTCCACGGAAAAATCGCTGAAACGTTGTAGCTGCATTATCCATTTCCTTCTCGCGCGCTACAGTTGCGTTTTGTCCTTCTTTTAGCCATGATAAATCGTTTCTTTTTCCAATTTCTGTTTCCCCCAGAATTGTCGCAGCAGCTTTGGCTGTTGCATGGAAAGCGCTAAGGCCATTTTTGGAAACAAAAACTTTTTCTAATCCATAGTGAGCAAATGACGATAAAGCGATGCTATTAATAGTGTCACGTTTAAAAAGAAATCTATTAAACCAAGCCAGTATTAACGCGCCAGGGCCGGAAGTATAGACAACAGACGTTTTCAATAGTGCCATGCGGGTTTGCTCGCGCGATTTTGTTAAAAGCTCTTCATCTGAGGCAGCGACAAGGGTCTCCATTGTTTTATATCGTTGAGTGGGTAAAAGGAACCAATTTAACCAGCCCAGTTGCTGTTGTAGTGCATTTCTTTCTATCGTCGCGGCTTGACGCATTATTTCTTCACTCGATAAATAGGTGTGCAATATGCCTCTAGCAGTAAGAAGACTTCGACTGTATACACTATTATCCGCGGTTTCTTTTATAATTTGGTGGCGCATTTGGCGTGCTGTTTGGTGTTGACCTATTTCTTTCAATGTATTGGCTGCTTGACAATTTGGATCTGACATGACAAGAACAGGGACTAGAAAATCTGGGAATACCTCTTTTAAATTGCTGATATAGGTAGAAATAAAACCTTCAAATGTGGGGGACGCGTTCCTGCAATGCGCCTTATAGAGATATTGTTGTATTTTTTTGATGTCATCCTTGGCGGCAAAACTATCAACGACGGCTATCGTGTCATTATTGAGAAAGAGTGATTCTACATCACTGCTAAAAGTAATACTTCCCAGATTCATTAACAGCGGTTTCTCAACGCTCAAAGTCGGAGGTATCTCACTAGTATCAACGTAGACATCGAAATCAGTGTAAGTACCAAGTTCGTAAACAGGTTTTAACCAGCGCAAGATATCGCTGCCTACGGCCACATTTCCGCCCTCACTTAAGTGGCTAATTTCGTCTTGATAGATTGCGATTAAATCTTTTTCTTCTTGATTTTCGGAATTAGGAATTATATCTCGCTGCACGTCCTTGGCTGTAATATTGTATTTATTACAAAATACTCGAAGCTGCTCTGAGGCTTGCTGAGACAAGAGACTGCTGTCATAAATCAAATTGATTTCGTCATTGGGATTAACAGCCCTCATCCTAATAAGGCGCAATTGATTTTCGGGGTTTAAAAAAGAATTGCGATTGTTGCTAAGCCAAATTTTGACATGATGATGTGGATTGAAAGAATAAGACATCTAATTTCCTCATAACACTTTGATTGATTTGCACGTAATTTTGAGGAAGGGTGGTTAAGATAAAATTAAAGCTTGTACGCAAAACGCGCAAAAGTAAAAAGAGGTACAAAAGTGATTTTCTTAGCGGGGTCTGAGGACATGGTTAGGAAGCTAGGCCTGATTTTTTTCATTCTTGGCAATTGTAGCCAGTGCTTTATTCCATATTTGCTCGTTCATATAAAGAAAGTACATTTGCATTTTGTCCTGCGGGGCTTCAATGAAAATAATGGTATTGTGATCTTTAAGTTTTGCTTCTTTGTTACCCACAGAGGGAACGTCTTTTGTTACCAAAACATATTTGTTATCAAGAGTAGTCAACATCCTGTCGAAATTTGTTTTTTCCATGGTTCCATGGACAGCCACCAGGATCTCTTTTTCATTGAAAGTTGCCTGAAGAGAGAGCAATCCTTTGAAATTAATTTTTCGGGTATCAATTTGGTAAGTTTTTGTTTTGCTCCCTTTATCTTTAGAGGCGAGCGCTAATGAATAGAGCTTGCGGGCTTCTGGCAGCGTGGTCTTATTGATTTCTAAACCGAAGGGGGTGGGATCAGCAAAGGATAAAAAGGGAATGGTTAAAAGAAACAAAATCCTATAGAACATGATTCCTCCCTGATTTAAACTAAAAATACGGTTCGATTTGGACTAAATAGTTATAACCTGATGTGATGTACAATATTGTTAGACCATGTTTTATGGTCTCCATTAACAGGTATCAAGTATATTACGAACTCAGAGAAGAGAGGAAGTGGTTGGCTTTGGTCAATGCTTTTCTTCATTTCAATTGGTATGAAGAGATAGTATCACCACCTTTCAAACCAAAGGGATGCGCCATTATAGTTAATTTATTGTTCTTTTTTACTCATCAAATCGATAATTTAATCCAATTTTAACTATACTTGCGTGAAAGGTTGCAATCGAGAAAAGAGGGCTAACCATGGATTGTTCGGGTATACCAAAACCGCCTTGTGTATTATAAATAGAGCTCAGCGTTTTTATTGATGGCAGGTCAATGTATAAATATTCAATATTCACCGATACAGGCTTAAATGCTGCAACTTCAATACCTGCGCCTGCTGTCCAGCCGATTTGGTTCTGACGCGACTCATTGCCGCCTATTCCCAGTAAAAACGAATTATCATTAAAATTATTGCTCACCTTAAGTTGTGCCACGGCCATTCCACCGGTAAGGTAAAGAAGGCTGGGAAAATTCAGCATCCGATACCCCAATCGACCACGAAGCGTGAATAACCAATTGGTACGCACAGATGTATAAACAGTATATTGATCGGAGTTACCGGGATAGGGGTTATTCACATTATTTGATGAGCTTAATGAAAACGAGCCATAATCCAAAGCAGCACCATAGATCATTTGTTTCCAAACCCAATCATGACCTGCCTGGAGACCGACAATCATCCTGTTAGGTTCTTTCCTCCATGTGCCTGCATTATTGACTGCATCAATATCAGCTGACGTTGCAAAATAAGAGGTGTTTGTGACACTACCAGCATGGGTGGAAATATGATTATTTCCAAAACCACCACCCAAATAAAAGCCTGCATAAGGACCTTGCCAGGGAAGGTTGTTTGCTAAGCAAGAAGTTGATATTGCAAACAGAGAAACGAATGCATAACATAAAGTTCGCTGATTAATAGCCGGCATCTTGGATGAGTCCTTTCATTTTATTCGCAGTAGTGTATCCTGCTAAACGATGCAATAAAAGGGATGTTATCATGCGGATATTAAGGTTTTTTTTGTTAATCCCATTTTTTACTTATTCTTTTACGTCGGCATTTGCTCAAACAAATTTTTCTGGGTTTATGACCTCGCGTGATCTGTTAAATAGTAATGAATCAGTCTCCAATATAAGTTTGCAAAATAATCGGAATTCAGCCGTAACGGTTTATGGTTTGTATGTGCTTCAATATGCTTATGTAACACCAGGGCAGAGTTGCAATGATGCAACAATCATTTATTCAGCTACAAACAATACAACAGCTGGCGCATTTGTCGCACCCATCGTGATTAATCCAGGGAGAAGAGCCCCGGTTGGCAGCAATTATTTGTATAATATGCTTTATCAGGCCATTTATTATGAAAATATTATCATTCCTTCATCTCCTCCGGGATGCGCACTCCCTGGTTGTACATGGGGGAGTGATACAACCCAATATAATTGGTGTATTTATTTAGGTGCCTTGGCACCCGTTTTCACCACGTCAGGCTATACAGCCAATGTACCGCCTTCAACGGAGTTTGCATCAAGTCCAGGGGTTTATAATTATAACTTGATAAGCAATTATATTTATCTTGGTCCTCTTTCTTGTGATGATAAAACACTCAGGTGTACTGCGGTAAATCAACAAACACAAGTATTTTCTTAATACAAGGATCTTGGCATGATGAAGATAAAAAATTATTTGCTATGCATGTTGGGTGGAGTTTCGTTGGTGATGAGCGCCTATGCGGAGAATCAAGATCCAGGTAATTATGCATTAATGACGGCGCATGATATGCAACGTATTGATTTATCAAACATTACTATTACGAATCTTTCAGGTGCACCAATTACAGTATCAGGGTTATTTATTGCAAGTTTTGATATCAATGACTGTTCTGCTTGTTTTGGAAGTGTTGTTTCTGGCGATAATCTTGGCGGAGCAGTGGTTTCACCAGTGACTTTTAAAAAGAATCAAACAATTCCGATTGGACAAAATTATCTCTATAATATGCTTTATAGTGGCATTTACTACATTAAAAATACGGTAGGTTCTTCACCATGCTCTTTACCAGGTTGTTCTTGGCCTGGTGATGACCCAAACGTTAAAGGATGGTGCATCAGCATTAATGTTATTTCACCCAATTCGAGTTACACCTATTCGAATTACACAAATGGCTCGAGGCCCCCTGCAAATACACCAGCATATTCTAATGCAGGAAACTCGGTCCCGTTTAATTATAAGTACGATCTAATAGATCCTGGCACCTTAGGAACTGGAAACCGTTGTCTGGGACCCATTGCTTGTAATGACAAAACGTTAACCTGCCGGGTGGCTACTGCTCAAAATGAGTCATTTCAGCCCTACAATTGATGATCGATTGGTGTTCCTGTTGGAGGCACTGAAGAATTAAAGCAAAGTGCCCCTCTAGTCCCTTTATCAAGGCTTTGGTTATTTATGGCAACTCGCTTGGAATTCGGCGAATCAGTCTTTGGTGGGAGTAGTTTTGGCACTAAGCCTGAGTGGTTTATTATTATTCTGACGCTTTCAATCTAAAATTAAGTATTACTAAGTTTACGGAATGTCTCGGTATGTTTGTATTTGATCTTAAATTTTATGCTGGCAAAAAATTCACAAATATTACCTTGGAAACGACTCAACTTGAACAGATTGAGTTTCAAAATTGCCAATTCAAACAATGTAAATTTTCCGGTATTGTTTTCAGCAAAGTCAAGTTTACTGACTGTGATTTTGAATCCTGTGATTTGTCCCTCTCAAAGTTTCCAGCTTGCCAATTTTCAGAGGTCTCTTTTAAGGATTGTAAACTTGTGGCAATCAATTGGACGGAATTAAATTGGCCGTTGGTAAAGCTTACCAGCCCTCTGTATTTTTATACAAGTAATCTTAGCCACTCAAGTTTTTATGGTTTAACGCTCACTGATTTAATGATAGAAAATTGTAAGGCTCATGATGTTGATTTTAGGGAGGCCAATTTAAATCATGCTTGTTTTATGGGTTCTGATTTGCAAAATAGTTTGTTTATGCATACGAGCTTAAAGCAAGCGGATTTTACGGAGGCAGTAAATTACAATATTGATATTCAGCATAATACGTTAAGCGATGCCCGCTTTTCATTTCCAGAGGTTATCGCATTGTTAAATCATCTAAATATTAAAATTAACGGATGGCCAAATGATTTTGAATCTTAATTTTAGAAATATACCCAGATAAACGATGAATAAATTTTGACTCGCCAAAATCCAGAACTGGATTTGGCTCCCCGGGACGGGCTCGAACCGCCGACCTAATGATTAACAGTTATAAGATTACGACTTTTATCTATTTTTATCATCTTTTAATTTTCCCTAATAGCCCTTTACACAAAAGGGATGTGAGCGTTTTTCATGGCATAATAACTTTTATTGTGTTTTAATTATTTCTTCGACACATATTCGACACGTTTGAATAAGACACAAAATGAAAATCACAAAATCAGCCGTGGACAAATTAGCAACCCCTGTTTCAAACACTCCGGGAAGAACTGCACAAAAGCGGTATTACGATGATGCTATGAAAGGGTTTGGTGTTAGAGTTACTTCCGGTGGAACAAAAGCCTTTTTTGTTGAGAAACTGATAAAAAATAAACTGTCTCGTATTACCTTAGGTCGCTACCCTGAACTCACCGTTGAGATGGCGAGGAAAGAAGCCCAAAAGTTGCTAGGGCAAATTGCGACCGGAATAGATCCTGTTGCTGAAAAGCAAGCTGAAAAAATGCGTCAAATCACATTAAACGAGGTTTTTAATGATTACATTCAAGTTCGTAAATCACTAAAACACAATACCCTTTATAATTATCAAAAAATTTTAGCCACTGGTTTCGCTGGCTGGGTTGATAAACCGTTTCTAGCTATCACAAAAGATAAAGTAGCAAAGTATCATGAAAAATTAGGGAAAGAGCGTGGTGAGGCTTATGCCAATTTAGCCATGCGTTTATTGCGCGCGCTTTTTAATTTTGCTGCAGGTCAATATGAAGATATCCAAGGTAAATCATTGATTACCGAAAATCCTGTTAAACGCTTATCACAAACTCGTGCTTGGTATCGGGTCGAGCGTCGCCAAACCTTTATTAAAGCCCATGAATTAGCTCCCTGGTATGCCGGAGTACAGCAATTACAAAATGAAATCTTTCGGGATTATCTCTTGTTGATACTACTTACGGGGTTGCGTCGTCAGGAAGCAGCAACTTTACGTTGGGATCAAGTCGATTTAAATGCAAAAACATTAACCGTACTTGATACAAAGAACCATGAATCTCATACTCTCCCTCTTTCAAGCTATCTCTATGAATTGCTATTATCACGCAGTCCAAAAAGGATTAATGAGTATGTTTTTCCCGGTACGGGAGCCGCAGGTCATATTATTGAGCCGCGTAAGCAAATGGCTAATGTAACCAAGCTCTCAGGCATTCATTTTACGGTTCATGATTTAAGACGAACGTTCATTACCATTGCTGAGGGGCTGGATATCTCAGCTTATGCTTTAAAGCGTTTGATGAACCATAAAATGAACGGCGATATTACTGCCGGATATATCGTGACCGATGTTGAGCGGCTGAGAAAGCCGATGCAGCAGATTACCGATTATTTTTTGAAGTGTATGGGTGTCCAACCATCCGCAACACTGATAGCAATCCAATCACAAGGAGCAGTTCATGAGTAAAGAGATTAAAGTTCAAGATGACTCATTACGTTTAAACCAAGATTACAGGCATTTCCTAACCGATATCAAAGCAAGGTTACAGAAAGCACAGATTCGTGCGGCACTGGCTGCGAATAGTGAATTAATTCAATTCTATTGGGAGCTTGGCACAGAGCTTAATGAGAAGCAAAAAAGCCATCGGTGGGGTACTGGATTTTTAGAGCAGTTTTCGCATCACATGCGCGAGGCATTTCCTGAAATGCAGGGATTTTCCATTAGTAATCTTCAAAGGATGAAGAAATTTGCAGCATTATATCCTAGCTTTTCAATTACGGCACAAGCTGTGCCAAATTACCATGGGGACATATTGTACGGTTGATACAGATGGTTAAAGATGAGGGCGCGCGCGAATGGTATGCAGTTCAAACCATTAAGAATGGCTGGTCGCGAACTGTTTTAGAGATGCAAGTTGAGAGCAAGTTGTATGAACGTCAAGCTGTAGAGTCGGTAAACGAAGATTGATGAATTTTTAAAATAAAAACGCGCGGGATATACAAAATTCAAGCCCTGACCCTATAGACTTTAGACAGCCTTGATCAATGATATTGATAATTCCATTTACTTAGAAGACAAACCACACTTACATTTCTAAAATTTGTTTTAACTTATTAAGCTGTTCTTTCTTTTTATCATCAGTGATTTTATTAATATTCCTTAGCTTCCACTGAATTCCCGGAAGCGTCTCAATCCCTTCAATAGGTAGTAACGACCAATCTGGGGTTCCAGATTTTAATGTTAATAAAAAATTCCTTTCATTATCTGTAAAAGAAGCCAGCAGTAAACTTGGTAAATCCGCTCTGATATTGCTCAATTCTTCATGAGAAATGAGAGTATCGGTCATCCCTAAGAATTCATTTTTAAATGTTTTTTCAAATTCCTGTTTTGACACTTCACTGATTTTAGGATCAAGAAGCTCATGCATGGGTCGGGAACCGCTAGCAAGATATACAATAAATGCTTGTCTTATTTGTTCAGTTAAGCCTTGGTTGTCCAATAAAAGCTTTAAATCAAACAAATCACGAGGATGATATCTATCTAATGCAGCACAGATTTTGCCACCATATAAATCAGCAATAGATAATGTATTGATACGCATGAATTTTAAAAATTGATCCTGCGCTTTTTCGCATAACTCCTGTTCTTCACAAGCAAACACAGAACCTCTAAGCACAAAATTGGGCTCAATTTTAATCGTGGCATTTTTGGCAAAAACCTGCAGTTTTGCTAAGGTCCTATTTTTTGTGAACACATCCTTGACTACTAAGCCTAGTTTTTCTATGAGTCGTTTCATTTTTATCAGTTCGGCTTCAATATTTACAAGAAAAATATCTCTACTTTCAATCGGTAAATAAGTTAGATCTATATCAACGCTTAAACGCGGCATATCTCGAATGAATAAATTGATCGCAGTGCCACCTTTTAAGGCAAAACATTTAAAGTTACTAACTACTGGTAATACCTCAAGCAATAGCGCTACCTGATTTTTATAAACTTCTTCAAAACTCAATTTATGACTCCTTTATTTCAGGTAGAGACAGCTTATATTTAGAATAGTACTTGCCTCCATCGCCTAGCTCACGTTTGCCTTTTCCTAAATCAATTTTTGTTGTGTCGAGGCTAGAAAACCATGAATGATTAAATTGGTCACTTAAGTGTAAAAAAAGTCTTTTTACTTTGATTGAATTACAATTTTCCAATAATGTTTGAACAAGCTTTGGTCTTAATTGGCCTAAGTTTTCTATTAGATAAGCTATCTCATCGAATGATTGATGTTTAGGATATAGGTGAAGTAATTCCATTGCTGCTCTTTCAGGGCTTGATAACTTTAAATTTATTTCATTGATTGAGCGATCTACTAACCCCATTTCATTATTAGCATCATTAAATAGCGATGATTTATATAATTCAAATTTTGCATCCCATTGCGTTGTTAACAGCCATTTAGGTATTTTAGTGTTTGGAGGAGCGAATAACATCACTTCTTGTATTCCTTGCATGGGTATAAAATGTCCTAGTCCTAATAAATGTAACGCAGTTTTACCTCCTACATGAGCAGGGATATTTAGCTGGCTTTGTAATGCATTTATAGCGCCCGCCCAAGTGATGCGAGTCCCAGCTTTTTTATATGCATTAGTACCTAGCTTTTCCAGTAATCCAGAGTGGACATACCACCATGCCAGTTTTGATGATACTCCATGATTCTTAAGCCAAGCAGAAGTTAATACCACACCTGAAGGTGCAGTAACCATAAAATGGTTTATTTTTGTTTCATTATTTCTAGCCATACTAGAAATAATAGCAAAAATGTAAACCAAAGTTTAGTTTTAATGAAAATTTTCGAGGATTGCTAGAATTTTTAGATTAAATATAAACCTTTAAGAGAAAATGGAGCCTAGAGCAGTTCTCATGAGATGTAGAGTTTCCTTGAAAAGTTAAAGGTCATCCAAGACAAAGTACAAACTTAAAGAATTTATCATATCATTTTTGACAGGCAGCGAGATTTTTATCAGCCAGTCTATTCTTCTGTTAATACATCACTAGCTTTAATTTCTCCATAGCGAATACCAATAATAATTGCACTGGTAATATTTTTGCAGCCTAGCTTTTGAATAATGGATTGCCGATATTGGGTAATTCGTTTGATAGATACATTCAAAAAAGCAGCGATTTCTTTGAGTCTTTTCCCCTGCGCAGATAAATATAGGCATCGTCTCTCTTTTTCCGTTAGGCGCAAATCAAAACAAACGGGTTGTCTTATCCAGATATGTGAAAGTAAATCCTGGAATTCGACAAGCTGTTTACGAGAGGGTTTACTATTCCCTAAATGATTTAGATAGTCCTTAGCAAACGTTTTAAAAAAAGGGCTATCAATTAAATTATGTTTCTTACACTGAGCTTCATGTTTTATTTTTTCCATCATAGTCCTTTATTTTTAAAGACGAGCGATAGCACAGGAATTATTGAAAAATAATCCCTGTGTCTCGAGTTTTTGAATTAACTAAGATTTTTAGGCAAAAAAACGCCTAAGGCCCATGAAAATAGGCTCTTAATTTTTCAGTGTGTTTAAATAATGGAAAATTTCGGCGGCTTCTTACAGACTAACCATTGAAATACAAAACTGAAATAGACTAAGATTCGTTTAGCCATAATTTATCCTTCGGTGATAATTGTGGTTAGCTGATGGGGAGGAGTTAGAGCCCTCTCTGTCAGCGCTTGTTGCATTTAGTACTTCAAACGCGCTTTTTATACTATTTGATTCTTTAGTGTCTTGCAATGAATTTTTAGAATTCAGCAGACACTAAAGGAGCAAATTATATCTTCTCCAAAGGGTTTCAATTTACAACTGCGCTTCTATTCCTATTATTCCTCTGAATGACATTCTCTTAATTTTCCTAGCATGCATAGAATATAATAAGTTTTGTGAGCTTTCCTCCTAATCCAGGGGACAAAAGGGACACGTGGGAATCCCACACTCGTATTGAATTATAAACGTCCCTCTTCCCAAAGTTAGTTTGGGACAGGAGGGACAATTGATACTCTTATCAGTTGAAGTCGATAAATTTTGCTTGTTGTTTGCAACCGCCATGGAATTCCACAATGAATGAGTCCATCGGTTGCTTTGATAGAAAAATCCTTATCCGTAAAAGATTTTAAGTGTGTTATTAGCAAACAAACGAAAGTTTGTATATTGCGCCCTTGGATACTTCTACATGATGGTCGAACGCTGACTGCACTAACTATTGAAGGCATATTTATTGATTTCAGATACTGAGCGCTACGCGTTTATAGGCTTTTGGAGTCAGGGCTTGAATTTTGAATTAGTATTAAAATTAGAAATTCAAAATTCAAGCCCTGACCCCATTTGCCCTATAAAATAATTATATATCCTTAAAAACAGCTATTTTTAAGATCTGACAAAAAACTCAGGAATAAAATCCGTTTAGAATGATGATATGTATTATATTTTGCCATTTCAGCTTCCTTTCCAATACTCTCTGCCACTTTATTTAATAATAAGAGGAGCTGGTTTTGGTAATAAAGTTTTTTAAATTCTCCATTAGTTTCCCAGGAAATAGCATGTTTTTTAGCCAGAACAAGTGCTTTATTAGCCAAATAAGAAGTCTCTCGATCAAGGATTGTAGTTAACTTCAAATAATTTTGTCGAAATTTTTGAATATTATCTTCTACTGTAATATTGCTACCGCCGGAAATTGGTACCTCATCCTTATTTCTCCAAGAGCTTATGCTGGCCTGAATGAATGGATAAATAGTTTCTTCCTTAAACTTAAAAGAGTTCTCTTTACTCATTTTTCTATATATTGCATCACCTCGCAATGCTATATATAGGGCAGTTATACACACCCCAATATTAGTTATAGCATTAATCCATTCAGCGGCTCCTTGGCACATCATCTTACTCCTTGATAGATTTTGAGTAGGTTATGCATAAATATCATCTTTAAAATCGATGTTTCCAAGCCAATAGCAAAATAATTCATTATCAGTTTCCCTCCTTAGCTTATTTCAATTAACTAAGTTGCAGTAGCTTGGAATTTAATTAAAAGTGAATTATCTTTGTTTCATAAGTAAAAATATTAACAAATTTACACTCCAGGAAGTGAAACAATTTTGAAATGGAAATTAGATATCACAAAAGCGAAATAGCCACTACACAGCTAAAAACCGCTCTAACGCTATTCCTGCATGACAAAGACTTATCCTCTGTTATAACTCTTGCCGGTGCCTCCGCTAATATACTTTATCAACTAGTAAAAAACTCGGGGAAAGAACCTTTTTTTGATTACGCATGCAGAGTCCATAATTTTCTTAAAGGAAGCACTCCGGCTCGGGAAAAATACAACCACCATATTGAGAAAACTTTAGGGATTATAGTTCACAAACATATGAATGCTTCCTGCCCAGTTACAGCCACTCTTGATTTAGAACAATGCGCAATTGATGCGCTCACGAGAGCTGTAGCCGACTACATTACACTTTATGGCAAGGAGGAATCTATCGTTAAATTATTTTTACAATGGTTATGGCAACATAAAAATGGCTCTAAGCTTATGGAAATATATAAAGAAAATCCCGAGAATTTTCCAAAGAGAAAAAAATGAGCAAAAAAACATACAAGCGTTTCCATTTGGCAGCTAACCAACTTGAGACTGCAATCATGTTATTTATAACTGGAGGAGATAAATTTTCTGTTATCACCTTAGCCGGAGCTGCGGATGTTATTTTTTGTGAGTTAGTTATTCGTAAAGGTGAAAAAACTTTCACGGATTCTTTGAGAGAAAAAAACAACAAAGAAAAAACTAGACAGCAGATAGGTAGGGAGATTAATGATACTCTTGGAATCAATGCCTGCAAACATTTAGATCCTGGCGAAGAAGAGTATGTACTTTTAGATATAGAAGAGAGCGCCTTGGGAGCTATTTTAAAAGCGATAGTGAATTATGATCAATTAAAGAGAAAAAATCAAAATTTAACTAACCCATTTTTCTATTGGTTACATATGAATGTAGACCCCAAAAAATACAAAGTTGATTGTTGGTTAAACGGTATAAAAAAATAATAGTAGATTTTTTAATAGCTTTTTTCTATATAAATTATTTGTCTACTATAATGACAATATGGACTAAATCCTTTGCAGGAATTAGACAATGAATGCGCAATCGCCCGCTAATACCCTTGAGTCTTATTGCCACCTTAAAAATGATTGGGATGGTGATGGTGCTACAGCCCCTCAAGAAATTGATATAAAGAATGCATTTCAGTTTTTAAAAATAATCCTAAGCTTAGATATTCAGGAACCTATTGTTGGAATCTCTAGCGATGGGGAAATTAATTTTGTGTGGAATAAAAAAGAATTCGGGATTTATATCGATGTGGGTTTTATAAATGGCGGTTTTTCATATTACGCTATAGATTCTGATAAAAAAGAAAAACTTAAAAATGCAGATGCGTATAATCAGGAAGATTTATTATGCCTTATGGAAATTCTTCGACCAAGATTGGAAGCTCATGTATAGATTCCAATGATGAAATTATTAGACATATAATGTGTAAAGATTTCAATAATCAAACGAATACAGTAAAAACTTCCGCCTTTGATACCGCCAAATTATCAACTGAAGGAATCTCCGTTTCGATAGAAAGACTTTTAAGTCCAACTATTCGCCATCATATAATTCGCGCATTGGAAAAAGGAAATAAATTTACCTACATTTGCGACTATATAAGTGCGGCTGATGAAATAGTAGGCATTCAGGATGACAACTCTAACCCCGCATTTAATTTAAATTATTCTCCACTTGCTCTTAATGTAGCTCATGCAGATATTAAATTTTCTTCATTTATAGCATCCTTAACTAGAGCTGAGCACAAAAAATATCGAAAATTATTAATGGACGTATTCATAATTAAGTAATTACAAGATTTATACTCTAGAAAGAGTGAATTTCCATCTCTCGATAGAGCCTCTTTTTCTTAAACGACTACTAAAAATCACTGTGGGGAATTTGCGTATTTCGGTACGACACTGTTATACATCGTAGGACATTTGTAGTGGTTTCCTGCGATAATAATTATAATAAAATCAATCAGTTATTTTTCAATTGACGGGCTCATAATCCGCTGCTCACATTTCCTCCCCTGTAAATGATTTCCTGGGACAATTAGAATAAAGGGGACATTTAAGACCATCATGTGTTTTAGCAATACCAACTGAAAGCTGAACCAGTGGGACAAAATACCCAGTTCTACGCTGTTATATGATTTTCTTATGAATTGTTTGACTTCCTCTTTTAATCGGATATATGATTTTCTCGAGTTTTAATTTGCTTTTAATTTATAAAAGCAATAATGGATAAACTTGAAATGTTACCAGTTTCACAACTGGATCTTTCGAATTAGGAATGGATCTCCGCCTAGGCCGGCATTATGCCGATTTGAAATATCTATTTGCGAGGTAACACTATGTCTTATAAAACTTCCCGTATTGATCTCATCAATGAATTTGAAATCGCACCAGAATCAACACTTTTTGATCAAAAAACTTTAGCAGCCATCCTAGGCTGCTCAACCCAATTGCTTGAGCGAAATCGCTGGGCCGGACAAGGTGTTCCTTACATCAAAATCGGCCGGACAGTACGCTATCGCAAACAGGACATTCTTAATTTTCTCCAACAACAAAAGGTATACCACTCTACGAGTGAGCATAACTCTTTGATTGCCGTATGAATTTGGCTTGATACAGAAAGCTGGAAGGTTTGAGGCCGCATACCTAAACCTTCCTCATCTACTTTGGAGAACTTTATGAATTCAACACAAATATACCATGTCGATTTTTCGAAACAAAAGAAGTCATTTCAATATTCCAATGGTTGCTTTCAGCTTACGAGCGATGGCGTCGTTTTTCTTGGTAAAGATAAGGATGGTAATGAATTACCACCCTGCTGGATTTGTTCAGCATTAGATGTCGTAGCAAAAACAAGGGATGCTCATAGTGGTGAATGGGGCAGACTTCTATCATGGATTGATGATGATGGCGTTAAACATCAATGGGCAATGCCGTTAGCCCTTTTGCAGGGTGATTCGAGTGATGTGAGACGTGAACTTGCAAGATTAGGCTTAACTATTTCTCCCAATAAATACGCACGAGATTTGTTATCTTCCTATATTCAAGTTTTCCCTGTAGAAGAGCGTGCCCGTTGTGTTGACAAACTGGGTTGGCATGATGAGCTGTACATTGCAGCAAATGAGGTAATTGGACAATCAACTGAACAAATTGTTTTTCAGAATTCGCAGAGTATAAATCCCACTTGGTCTAAGTGTGGCAGTGTAGAAGACTGGCGAAATTCCGTTGGACGCTTGGCGGCAGGAAATTCTCGTTTAATTTTTGCCATATCTGCTGCTTTTGCACCTTGCCTTGCAAATATCGTCGGAGAAGATTCAGGTGGTTTTCATTTAAAAGGCGCGTCATCTTCTGGTAAAAGCACTGCTTTAAAAATGGCTGCCTCTGTTTGGGGTAAACCTGATCACTACATTCGCTTATGGCGGAGCACCGCGAACGGTTTAGAGGGGTTGGCAGCACTTCATAATGATGGGTTGCTTATTCTTGATGAACTAAGTCAAATGGATCCCAAAGAGGCAGGTGAATGCGCTTATCTTCTGGCAAATGGACAAGGAAAAACTAGAGCCTCTAAATGTGGTTCCGCTAAACCATCTGCGCGCTGGTCATTATTATTTCTTTCAGCGGGCGAAGAAACACTTTCTTCATTAATGGCTAGAGCGGGTCAAAAAACGAACGCCGGCCAGGAAATCCGTTTGGCTGACATTGAAGCCGATGCAGGATCAAACATGGGAATCTTTGAAACTCTGCATGAATTTTCCACCCCTGCTACCTTGGCGCTAAAACTTAAAGAAGCGGCTAATCAAAGCTACGGTACAGTGGGTGTAGAATGGCTTAGAAATATTGTGCAACAGCGCCAACAATTAGCCTCTATACTGTTGATCCAGATCCAACAGTTTATCGGGAAGGTTACACAACCAAGTTATTCAGGACAAATTCAAAGAGTAGCCAGACGTTTCGCGCTTGTTGCCGTTGCAGGAGAACTGGCTAGCCATTACGGATTAACAGGTTGGGAAAAAGGTGCTTCTTATAAAGCAGCAAAAAAATGCTTCTATGATTGGCTCAATGAGTTTGGCAGCAATGGTAATCGTGAAGATCGGGCAATATTTTCGCACGTCAGAGCTTTCTTCGAATCTTACGGAGCTAGCCGTTTTGATAGTGCTCGTGAACCTAACAATGAACGGATTCAACATCGAGCGGGATTTTATAAAACCGATGAGCAAGGTTTCCGAGTCTATATGGTGTTATCGGAAGTGTATCGAAAAGAAATTTGTCAAGGATTTGATCCCAAGTTAGTTACTAAAGTATTACTCGATGCAGGATGGATAATACCCGGAAATGATGGGAAATCATCCCAAAAGCCAAGAATTAAAGGGGTTGGTATTCCGCGATGTTATGTATTCACTGAACGTTTATGGTCGGATGAATATTAAATTTTTATCTTTGTCCCGTTAGTCCCATAATAGCTATTTAGTTATGGGACTCTAATTTCCAATAATTACCAGGTTGTCCCAGCTATCCCCTTTGACCCACCGAATTCTATGATTAATCAGCGTACCGAAAGAAACTCATTCAATAGCATGCTTATGGATTTAAAAATTTCGAAAATTATAGGGCGGGGTTAAAGTTCTATGTTCTTAATTTAGTGTCCCTGGATTTAGAGAAGACCCAATTTTATTGGTATACATTCGACACATATTCGACACGTTAGATTTGAGATTTTGATGATTTTGCTTAGAAGCCTTGTGGGATTTGGCTCCCCGGGACGGGCTCGAACCGCCGACCTAATGATTAACAGTCATCCGCTCTACCGACTGAGCTACCGGGGAATGAGGCGGAATCTTAAATCGATTCCGCTGGTGGGTCAAGGGGGTTTGCGACAATTTTTTACTTTTTGCCTTTTAAGCTAATCCCCTGGGAGTTACATTTGTTTTAACGACAGAAACGCTGTAGGCGATCCATTGCGTCACGCAGGATATCCATGCTGGTAGCAAAGGAAAGACGGATGCAACCTTCATTACCAAAGGCGGAGCCTGGAACCAGGGCTACACCAACTTCCTGTAATAATTTTTCAGCAAATTCAACATCATTTTGATAACCACGTTTTTCGATAATTGCCTGGACGTTGGGGAAACTGTAAAAGGTTCCATCAGCGGGAATCACTTCTATCCCAGGAATATCAGATAAACGGCTGACGATGTAATCGTGGCGTTGACGGAACGCTTCAACCATTTTTTTCACTTCTTCATCGCCGCCGTTTAACGCCGCTACTGACGCTTTCTGGGCAATAGAGCAGGGATTAGATGTTGATTGGGATTGTACCGTAGCCATGGCCCCTATTAAGGGTGCTGGGCCGCCAGCATAACCAATTCGCCAACCGGTCATCGCATAGGCCTTAGAAACACCATTTAAGACAATAGTCCGCTCATATAATTCCGGGCAGGCATTTAAAATATTGGCAAAAGGTTGAGTCCAAATGATGTGTTCATACATGTCGTCAGTGGCAATGAACACGTTCGGATGTTTTTTTAATACGTCACCCAAAGCCTTCAATTCAGCGAGGCTATAAGCTACACCGGAGGGATTCGAGGGGCTGTTTAAGAAAACTAATTTGGTTTTTGGTGTAATCGCTGCTTCGAGCTGCGCTGCAGTAATTTTAAAGCGAGCAGCGGGCGTTGAAGGAATAAACACGGGCACACCGCCAGCTAATAGCGCGATATCAGGATAAGACACCCAGTAAGGTGCTGGAATGATGACTTCATCACCTTCGTTAATCAGGGCCTGGCATAAATTGTAAACACTTTGTTTGCCCCCGACAGAAACGAGAATCTGATTTAACTCATAATCTAAATTATTATCGCGTTTGAATTTGTCTTTAATCGCTTGCTTTAGTTCAGCAATACCCTCAACCGCCGTGTATTTGGTAAAACCGGCCTTAATTGCAGCGATCGCCGCATCTTTAATATGTTGTGGAGTGTCAAAGTCGGGCTCACCCGTACCCAACCCAATAATATCCAAACCTGCTGCTCGCATCTTAGCGGCTTTTGCTGCTACCGCCAGGGTAGGAGACGGTTTTACCTGTTGTATGCGATCTGACAGTACAATATTCACGTTTAAACTCCTGTGCTTTGTTGCTGATCAACTGGTTTTGTTTTAAAAACTGTCACAACACCTTATTGATCGGTTATAGTTACACTATGAAAAATACATTCAAAGTTTACTCAAATTATCAGCCTGCCGGTGATCAACCTGCTGCCATAGCATCCCTGATTGACGGCCTGGAATCTGGTTTAGCCCGCCAAATTCTACTAGGCGTCACCGGATCAGGTAAAACCTACACCATTGCACATGTTATCCAGGCGATGAAAAGGCCAACTCTTATTATGGCGCCGAATAAAACCTTGGCAGCCCAGCTTTATGGCGAATTCAAAACCTTTTTCCCTGATAATGCAGTGGAATACTTTGTGTCTTACTATGATTATTATCAGCCAGAGGCTTATGTCCCAGCTTCTGACACGTTCATAGAAAAAGACGCATCCATTAATGAACATATCGAACAGATGCGCTTGTCAGCCACCAAAGCGCTAATCGAACGCAAAGATGCCATTATTGTCGCGACGGTTTCTGCCATTTACGGTTTAGGTGATCCCGATTCTTACCTGCGTATGTTATTACATCTCTCTAGAGGAGAACAATGCGAACAACGCAAGATTTTAAAACGATTGGCTGAAATGCAATATGTTCGCAGTCAGGTTTCGCTGGAACGAGGGCAATTTCGGGTTCATGGGGATGTCATTGATATCTTTCCTGCCGATTCTGAAAAAGAGGCTATTCGTATCGAGCTCTTTGATGAAGAGGTGGAAAACATTTCCCGCTTTGATCCACTGACTGGTGAAGTGTTGCAGCGTTTACCACGAGTCAGTATTTTCCCTAAAACCCATTATGTCACGCCGCGTGAGCGAATTTTGGAAACGATTGATTTGGTCAAAGAAGAGTTACAGGAACGTCTTGCCGAATTCACAAGCCAAGATAAATTACTGGAAGCACAACGTTTGCAACAGCGCACTGCATTTGATATTGAGATGATGTTGGAATTAGGTTATTGCTCGGGGATTGAAAATTATTCCCGCTATTTATCAGGTCGTAAGACTGGCGAACCACCACCCACCTTGTTTGATTATTTGCCACCGGAAGCGTTACTTGTCATTGACGAATCGCATGTGACAGTCCCTCAGATTGGCGGCATGTATCGAGGAGACAGGGCGCGTAAGGAAACCCTGGTTGCCTATGGTTTTCGCTTGCCTTCCGCCCTGGACAATCGTCCCCTGCGTTTTGAGGAATTCGAGCAGCGCTCGCCGCAAACGATCTATGTCTCGGCGACACCCGGGCCTTTCGAGCGTGATCATTCTGACAACATTGCTGAACAAGTCGTACGCCCTACCGGCTTGGTGGATCCGGAGGTTATTATCCGGCCAGTTAAAAATCAGGTTGATGATTTACTTTCTGAAATTCGCCAGGTTGTCGCCCAAGGGGAGCGTATTTTAGTAACGACACTAACCAAACGTATGGCAGAAGATTTAACCGATTATTTGCGTGAACATGGGGTAAAGGTCCGTTATTTACATGCCGATATTGATACCGTGGAGCGAATGGAGATTATTCGTGATCTCCGTTTGGGAGAGTTTGATGTGCTGGTGGGGATCAACCTTTTACGCGAAGGCCTGGATATGCCAGAAGTTGCTTTGGTTGCCATTCTTGATGCGGATAAAGAGGGTTTTTTGCGCTCTGATCGCTCCTTGATTCAAACCATCGGTCGAGCTGCCCGAAATATCAATGGCCGCGCTATTTTATATGCTGAGCAGATAACAGGTTCCATGCAACGTGCTATTGATGAAACGGAGCGGCGGCGTAGTAAACAGGAAGAATTTAACCTGAAACATGGTATTACTCCCAAAACAATCCGCAAATCTATCACGGATATCATGGAAGGAGCCTATAGCAGTCGACGTAAAATGGAGGTCGCTGAGCGGCAGGCGCCTTATTTGTTAATGACGCCAGAACAATTAGCAAAACAAATAAAAATTCTGGAAAAACAAATGCATAATCACGCCAAAAATATGGAGTTTGAACAGGCTGCGAAAGTGCGTGATGAGTTGTTACTCCTCAAGGAACAGCTGAAGGCCGGGTAAATAGTAACTCCCAAGGGCAAAATTTGAACTTAAGCACGTGGCGTGCTAAGGTAATAGGCCTTGCTTTATCTTTACGACGTTCTGCAGTAGCTAAGAAGTTCATTATTCAGGGAGTGAAAAAATGAATATTGGTGAATTTAAACAGGCGGTGCGTGAATTAAGACAAGCATTAAAACAAGAGGGAGTAGCATCCGTTACTCAGCTTGACGCACCGTCAGAGGCCTTTAAAGAGGAAAACGCATTAGGCGCG
Organism: Legionella donaldsonii; assembly: GCF_900452385.1. Classification (NCBI taxonomy): domain Bacteria; kingdom Pseudomonadati; phylum Pseudomonadota; class Gammaproteobacteria; order Legionellales; family Legionellaceae; genus Legionella; species Legionella donaldsonii. Next base: position 86,627 of record NZ_UGOA01000001.1, read on the forward strand.
TTTTTCGAGGGAAATGGTGAGGGTGAGGAAGTCTTTTCTTTAGTGCTCCAACTGGGTGCTCTGTTACAGGATTTAAGTGATGAAAGCCCGGTTTACCCTGAACTCGTGGTCGAGGTTCGTCTGATTTTGGACCAGTATTGGGCCTGGGTAGCAAAAAATATCCCACGTGAGAACTGGCAAAAAGGGAAGGAGGTCAGTCCCTGGCTGTACTTGCAAAAACAGTTAAGCCGTGCAGGGCTATTAGAAAGTGATTGTCATCACCCTATTCTTTTCCGTGTATTAGCTAGACAATACCTTTCTTTAGGTCAGAGCCAGTTAGAATTAGATAAACTGCTGTTTATGCTTACCCGTTCTGGCCGACTGATCAGTTATGTAGAAAAAGGGGAGATCCCCGGTTATCCGATGGTTCAATTAAACGCATCTATTGCCAAAATAGAACGTCACCAGCTTGGGCATGAAATAGGGAAGCTCAAAGCAAAAACAACAATACTGGTCACTCTTTTTTATTTGCTTCACCGTTGTTGTACTGTTGAGCAATTAGCCCTCATACCCCAGTTAATTTATTACCGCTTGCATACTACTGACGAAGAAAGAAACTCCGAGCTGGCGATCTTTACCAGCTTATGCAGTGATATTCCGGTTTGGCAGGCTTTTTTTGCGCGGAACCATTACTATGTGGATGCCAAGGTATTTAAGGAAGAAGCGTGTTTAAAAGAGATTGCTTCGTTAATACCCACGGCACGCATGGCGCTCCTTCACGCAGTTGATAATACACGTTGGATATACTCGTTTATTTATCAATCCAGGCAATTACAACTTCTTGATGAGAATCAGTTGCTTGCACATACTATCGAGTTGTTCCGCAAAGAGTTTGCCACCTTGCAAGATCGCTCTTACTCGGCTGCACTTGATTTTGCGGCAGAAACGAGACGGCAAATAAACTGCCTAACGGAAAGAGAAGCGAATCTGGTGCATGATGCTTTATATACTTTTTGTCTGTACGTGTATGAAGAGGAGAGGCCCAAGGATAAATTTGCCAATCCATTTGCCCCTTCCGGGAAGACTAAATGTAATGCTGCTGAGAAAAAACGTAAAGATTTAGCCGGGTTTCCGATTAAATATGGTTTTTTTGAGGTTATTGCCTTAAAGCAGGGGCGTTTAGGTGCATTGGTTAATATGTTCGAGGGCGACGGCTCAGGCCATAAACTGGTATAAGATACCCGACAGCTATGATTTTGAACCCTGGGGTTCAAGTGGGGGGCAGATGAGTCAGTTCAGGCTTCCCACTTATAATGGGCTTGCACAACGCCGGCTACAGAACGCTCCCCTAATTGTGAGTATTGGTTCACAAATCAGTCGCTGTCGGGTTAGTTGCAGTATAGCATTATTGCTTTTCAGATAAACTGGTCTACCCTGAATTTACGCATTCTTTTCGTTGTATTCGATGAAGAAAATCTTGTCGACGGGTTTTGATTGCTCTTTAGTCCAATTCAATGCGGCAGGATCCTGCGTGCTGGATGTTGGTTTAAACAGCTGAATTGTGGAGCCTAACCGGATTAAATGAATAGCGATAATCGACAGGCATCATCGCTATCAACAGGCACCAACACGCTTAACAAGGCTAATCAGTTTGCGGATCCTGGCTAATATTGCCATGAACCACCTGGTGAATTTTATTTTCCAGGGAATTGATAAATTGAGTCACTTGTAAACGTTGCTGTTCTTGCTGTCTCTGGCAGCTGATCAATTCATGACTGACATGAAGTGCGGCCAGGAGCAGTGTTTGAAAATCGTCCAGTTGTTTAAATTTTTTCTTGTTATGAATGATTCTTTCATTCAGCTTATCTGCTGCCTGTTGTAGATTCTCCACCTCATTATCAGGGCATTTAATCTCATAGGATTTATTCATTAACTTGATGGAACATGATTTAGAAGTTGTCATTTTATCGCAACCTGTAGTGACCCGTACTATTAAATGGTAACAATTTTGGTTTGCCCGAGCAAATCAGTTATTATTAGTTATTTTATGCTAATGAGCTTATTATGTCTGCTGAAAATAATCCCATACACCTTCCTACCTATCAATCATTCGTGGATACTATTTCTGTTTTAGGGCTACCGATTTCCAGCAGTGAATTGCATGGTGTGATGTGCGGTTATCTTTGTGCGGGTGCCATCGCTGAGGGCGAAGCTTATTTGCGTGCGTTAATGGTTAATTATAAGCGCAATGAATCGACCCGGGCTGCAGCGCTTGCCATGTTTGATGTTTATTCAGTCAGCCAGCAACAACTTGCCAATTTTGATTTTGAATTTCAATTAATGCTGCCTGATGAACATGAGGCCCTTGTTGATCGTGCCCAGGCTTTTAGTGAGTGGTGCGAAGGGTTTACGCAAGGAATGACGATGGCTGGTATTAGCTATGAACAATTGCAAGAAGATGAATCGCAGGAGGCGTTACAGCATTTACTGGAATTTGCCCAATTGGATTACGAGTCGTTACAGATTGATGAAGAGGATGAAAAGGCATTGATGGAGGTCAGTGAATACGCACGTATGGCCGTTTTGCGCTTGTACGGTGATTTACTCGCTAATCATGAAGGCCGTGATTCTTCCAGTACCACCCATTAACGGTAGAATTCTTGAAAGGATAGTTAGATGATTAGTCAGCGAGAATATCAGGAAAGACGTCGAAAATTAGCGCAAAAATTACCCCAGGGCGCTATTGCAATTATCCCTGCCGCTGATGAGGTCGTAAGGAATGGTGATGCGCATTACCGCTTTCGCCAGGATAGTGATTTTTACTATTTAACAGGGTTTAATGAGCCGGAAGCGTTGTTATTGATCGTGGCCGGTGAAAACAATGAAGATTATTTATTTAACCGTCCCCGTAACCCTGCTCAAGAGCAATGGACTGGCAAGCGCCTGGGTCAAGAAGGAGCCTGTCAAGAACTCAATATGACTGCCGCTTATGCCATAGAGACGCTCACTGAGCATTTACCAGCGTTTCTGACAGGCAAGACTGCTGTTTATTACGCGATCGGTCGTTATCCAGCGTATGAAAAACATGTTTTACAAGCCTTACAGACCTTAAAAGGACAAATAAGACGAGGTGTTAAAGCACCGGAAGCCTTGTGTGATTTGGAGCCTGTACTAAGCGAAATGCGTTTAATCAAAACAACAGCAGAAATCGCATTGATGCGTCGGGCTGCTGATATCTCGGTTGCCGCTCACAAACGTGCAATGCAGGTTTGTAGCCAGATTGCTTATGAATATCAATTGGAAGCAGAACTGCTTTATGAATTTAGTCGTCAAGGTTGCCGGGCTGTTGCTTATGATCCAATCGTTGGTAGTGGTGCAAATACTTGTATTCTTCATTACACAGAGAATAATCAGCCATTACGTGATGGTAATTTGGTGTTGATTGATGCTGGCGGTGAATTCGGTAATTATGCGTCTGATGTCACCCGAACTTTCCCTATTAATGGCCGCTTTAACCCAGAGCAACGGGCTATTTATGAGTTAGTCCTTAAGGCCCAGAAAGCCGGAATCGCTTGCATTAAACCAGGGATAGCCTGGAATGAAATTCAGCAAAGGATAGTTCGTATTTTGACCAGTGGCTTATGTGAATTAGGCTTATTAAAAGGCCAGGTGGATGAGCTAATCCATCAAGACGCTTATAAACCTTTCTATATGCATAATTCCGGGCATTGGCTAGGGTTGGATGTACATGATTGCGGTCACTATAAAATCGAGGGTCAATGGCGTCCCTTGCAGGCAGGGATGGTGCTTACCGTAGAGCCAGGCTTGTATATCAGTGCTGGAATGGATGGGGTTGAGCAACGCTGGTGGAATATTGGTGTGCGAATAGAGGATGATATTCTTGTAACCGAGGATGGTTATGAGAATTTGACGGCTGCTTTGCCGACAGAAATAACAGAGATTGAGGCGTTAATGCGTGGCTGATAAACAGGTTGATATTCTAATTGTTGGTGGCGGATTGACTGGCGCCACATTAATGCTTGCTTTGGCCAACAAAGGGTATAGCACCTTATTGGTTGATGCGAACTCTTTTAGTAACAAAGTCAACAGTGATTTTGATGCGCGCACTTTGGCGCTTTCTCCAGCCAGCGTACGGATTTTACAACTGTTAGCGATTTGGCCGCTTTTGCTAAAAGACGCAACCCCTATCACGACAATTCATGTGTCCGATCAATATCGTTTTGGTGCCGCGCGTTTGCAAGGCGAGGTAACCCATCCTTTAGGCTATGTCGTGGAAATGCAGTCTATTAACCGCGCCTTGCATGAATTATTAAAAGGGGCCGAGATTTTAGCGCCTGCCAAGCTGACCGCATTGGATAAGCAAGAAGGGTTAGCAACTATTAGCAGTGCTGCTGGTGAGTGTACTGTTCAGGCCAAGCTAATTGTCGCTGCCGATGGTGCTGAATCTGCAGTGCGCCGTTTTAGTGGTTTGAGAGTGAAGCTAAAAGAGTATGGCCAGCAGGCGATTGTCGCCAATATCGGTTTGGCCAGAGCCCATCGAGAACAGGCTTATGAGCGTTTTACTTCCTCTGGGCCTTTAGCCCTATTACCAATGACTGATAATCGTGCTGCCTTGGTTTGGGCTTTGCCCCCCGACGAAGCTAAACGCCTGATGGCGCTTAATGAAAGTGCTTTTTTAACGGCGTTGCAACAGGCTTTTGGTTACCGCTTGGGACGTTTTTTAAAAGTGGGCAAGCGAGTTATTTATCCTTTACGCCAGGTATTTATGCCAGAGCAAATTGCCTGGCCTTTAGTCTTTGTCGGCAATGCTGCCCACACCTTGCATCCAGTAGCAGGACAAGGGTTTAATCTGGGTTTACGCGATGTGGCGACTTTAGCCCAATGCATTATTGAGGATGGCCTGAATGACAAGATGCTACAGCGTTATCAGGCGATGAGACGCCATGATCAAACAGCGATAATCCGCTTAACGGATGGTTTGATTAGTCTTTTCACTAGCCGTTTGCCAGGGGTCGCTTTGGCTCGCAATCTAGGCCTCATTGCGATGGATAACAGCGCGCTATTAAAAAAAATCTTAACTCGCTACACACGCGGTTTTGCAGGAATAACGCCGGATTTGGTTTGTGGGATCGCTCTGGAAACCAAGGAGTCTTGATGAACCAGCAATTTGATGTGGTTGTTATTGGTGGGGGAGTCGTTGGTTTAACGGCTGCTTTGGCAATGGCTCAGCAAGGATTTTCTACTGCTGTGGTGGATGCCGGTACTTTAGCAGTTAACGCAGCAAAACCCGATAGTCGTGTTTATGCGATTAACCAGGCCTCTCAGGATTTATTGCAGCAGCTTGGGGTTTGGCCGCAATTAGATCAAACGCGCGTATCGCCTTACCAACGGATGTATGTCTGGGATGCTGCAAACGGAGTCCATATTGAATTTGATGCACGTATGATTGCGGCACAACAATTAGGGACGATTCTGGAAGAATCCATCCTTAAGCAGGCCTTATTGCAAGAAATAGCCAAACAGAGCAACGTTATCCTATTTCCAGAGAATGCAGTCACGGCAGTGAAACAAGAGGCGGATTCAATTACTGTTAGCAGTGCTGGTAAATCCTGGCAAGCGCAATTGTTGATGGTTGCTGATGGTGGTAATTCCCCTTGCCGTCAATTACTGAAAGTCCCTTTGACGAGTTGGTCTTACCATCATCAGGCTATTGTTGCTTCGGTAAGTACAGAGAAAAAACATCAAAAAACGGCTTATCAAGTCTTTAATGCTGATGGCCCTCTGGCATTTCTGCCCCTGATAGATGAGCAGCAATGCTCTATTGTCTGGTCAACGACGCCCAATGAAGCAAAGCGGTTAATGGCTCTTACCGATGAGCAATTCAGTCAGGAATTAACCAGGGCTTTTGCCAAGAAGTTAGGGCAAGTGAACGTGCAGGGAAAGCGGCATCAATTCCCTTTAATCATGCGCCATGCTAAACAATACACGGATAAGCACTGGCTTTTATTAGGGGATGCTGCGCATACAATTCACCCGCTTGCAGGCCTTGGTCTTAATGTCGGTTTGGCGGATGTCTCTGCCTGGTTGGCCTGCCTGACTGATAAAGGAAAAGGAACGTTAACTTCATCAAGGGCACTGGGGGCTTACCAACGTCAACGCAAGCATGCTGTTTGGCAGGTGATTGCCATGATGGATGGTTTGAAAACACTGTTTACCAGCCCTTTTACTCCCATGATTGCCCTTCGCGGTTTGGGTTTGCGTATTTCCAATCATTGCCCGCCGCTAAAGCGCCTGTTTATTGCGCAGGCTGTGGGAAAACCGTTGGACTATTAGGGGGGCTGGCCCGTCGACTGTCATGGCGCTTAGGGCCGGATTTTTTGTGCTTCGCGGTTCACCTACTTGCGTGTAGGCTCCGTTGCGGTGCTCGAAAATCTAGTCCTAAGTACGCATAAGAGCGTGGAAAAGTTGTTTTAAATGCGGTAAGTTAGCTAATCAGGTGGAAATGTCATCAACAGTTCCTATGACGACATTAAAAAAAATAATAAATACCGGGATGTGTAATGACTTTAAAGAAATTGCAAGCTGTTGGATTGGGTTGTCTCGTATCAGCCAGTGCTACCGCGGGAATCATGGGTGATGAGTACTGGGATGGCGATTCGGCCTGGGTTATCACTGCAAGTGCCGGGCCTGCATGGATGAAAGCCGGTGAAACGCAAACCATCTATTTGCAATCGGATGTATTTAAAACCTATACGGCTGACCGCGACAAGGAGACAATTGCTGCGGCTGAATTATTTTTTGGCATGCAAAGAGTGCTTAATTCCAAATTGCAAGGCCAATTGGGATTGGCTTTCGCCGGAACGACCTCCTCATCACTGGATGGCGATGTTTATGAAGATGGGAACTCCTTCTACAATGACTTTGCCTATAGCTACAAAGTGCAGCATATGCATGTTGCTTTGAAAGGTAAATTGTTGCTTAACCTCGACTTTGATTACGAGATCGTCCCTTACATAAGCGGCAGTCTAGGTTATGGTCGAAACAAGGCCTCTTCCTTCTCTATAACACCACGAATTCAACAAGCGGTACCTGCGCCATCGTTCCAGACAACAAGCACCAATAGTTTCAGTTATACCTTGGGTGCGGGGATACAAATGCCCTTCGCAGCTAATTGGTGGGCTGGCATTGGCTACGAATGGATGGGTTGGGGTAAGAGTGAATTAGGACGTGCGCCCGGGCAAACGATGGGAACTGGACCCAGTATTAATAATATCACCAGCTCCCAATTTCAATTAAGTTTGACCTATTTGTGTTAAGGATTGTTTTTCAAGGATTGGGTTTGATGATGAAAATAGTAAGTTTATTCAAACGATTGACCATCGCTTTGGCGTTGGGATTTTCCATCACGGCCCAGGCGAATGATTCGCGGCCTGTATTTAACATTGAACCTGTTGTCAAGGCACCTACGGAAATCACTGCCAATGGGACTGGTTTTGCAACCTACCGCGTTACCAATACCTCCATTTTTAACCGTACGCTGGTCATGCAACCCATTTCTGGAATCATTCAGATCACCAGTGGGGCAGGTAGTTGCCCCTATCCCTTTCCTTTGGCTGTGGGACAATCTTGTTTGCTTCGGTTGCAGCTTTTCGGCAGTGAGATACCCCGCCCGCTGTTTTATGGGCCGGTAGTCTGTAAGACCAGAAGCGCGACCGATCTGCGCCCCGATCCTTTCTTATGTTCAAAACCCAAAGATAGCGATGTCTTGCGCGTCAGGGTAACGCCGTCGGTTCCAGCGACGATTGATGCCTCCCCCAATGTAAGAACTTTTTCCGTGGGGGGTACGGCTACAATCACGGTGACCAATACGTCAACAAGCGCTTTTGCACAAAATATTGCGGCTCAAATTCCACTTGGAAGCCCACTTACTGTAAGTAGCAACAGTTGCGGGGTGCAGTTAGCGCCTGGAAGCAGTTGTACGATCATTTTTACCTCGGCTGTTGCGGTTGCACCCACCGGGGTCATCATTAGTGGTACGAATACCAACCAGGAGACGATAACGCTGCAGGCCGTTTTCGCCACGTTGACTGCTACGCCGACCAACCTGCAATTTACGGTGGGAGCGAATGGCGTAATTACCGTACAGAATGTTTCACCCATAACGGCAAATAATGTGGTGCCCAATTTGGTTGCTCCGATTACCCTGGTTAATAACACTTGTACGCCCACGCTTGCCCCGAATGCGACTTGCACGATTACCGTCACTTCAGCGGTTTCGGTAGCCAGTACTCCCATCACTATTACCGGGACGAATACGTCAAATCCTCCCGCGACGGTTAATGTGACTGTGGCGCCGGTCATTATTACGACCTCCCCGCCAGCCCAGACACCTCCCACGCCGACGCTGCAGTATGAGGCCAATCAAACCCAGGTGTTGCTGATAACCAATACCCAACCGCCAGGTGGACTCAATGCAAACGGTTTGAACGTGGCTCCAGTTGTCCCGGCTGGCATGACCGCTGTCTCTTTTTGCCCTGCCGCTTTGCCGCCACAGAATAACTGCAATATAACCTTTGGTGGGAACACTCCACAAACTGCAACAGTCAATATCGCAGGGACCAATACCAATACTATCCCCATTGTTGTCCAGATTGTAGCTGATCCCATTGTTACAGTAAGTCCACTAGGAGCGCTTGTTTCTATCGATAACAATGGTGCGGTACAGACAGCAGTGACTGTTACGAATACCTCTCCGACGGGCGCGGTTACTGGTATCTCAGCTACCCTTCCTGTCAGCTGGGTTGGAACAGTGAACCTGGACGATAGCCAATGCGCTAATCTCCCGGCTAATACTAGTTGTCAGCTTCTTTTCTCATCCAACACGCCTTTTATACCCGCAGTACTCCCAATCACCACGACCTCACCGATTGCCAATCCACTTGAATTCGCCATCGGTTTTACAAGTGGCAGTTCGAATGACATTGTATTTATGGTTGATACAGGTACTCAGACAATGACTCTGGTCACACCCGCTGACAATTCCCCTAATATTTGGGGCTCTGTTTTGGATTTAAATACCGGCGCAACGGATCCAAATAATGGTGCCCAAAATACTCAGGACATTATCGATACCTATGGCAATGATGATTATGCCGCGAATAATTGCACGGAGTTCTTTGGATCGGGAGTGACCACTTGGTATTTGCCAGCAATTAATCAGGTGAATGCTATCTACACTAACTTACTTAATGTGGGTGGTTCAGGTATAAATTTTGGTAATTTTCAAACGACCAACCCCTACTGGACCTCAAATCAGGCCGACTTGAATTTGGCTATGGCCCAGCAATTCAGTACAGGGCTTCAAGCGGAGTATTATATATTTAATTTCCCCTTCCTGGCTGTGCGTTGTACCCGTACGGCGACTTATCCTGTTCCCTAAGGATTATAAGAGGAAATGTTATCAAACAGAGGATTTTGCAGTGATTAATCCGCGGGCCTCTTCTGTATTCAGTGAATATATGGTTTAATTTTAGCCATGAATCTTTGTAAGGTTGGGACTCGGTGTTGTTTTCACTAAATTGCAGGAGGTTGCTAACCTGGGGTTGTCTGATAGGCAGCTTCTGGGTTGGTGAGCTCTCGGCTGCCTCAGTCCCTAAAGCAAGTGAGGCTCCCTCGCTTTATCGTTGGGTAGATAAGCCCCGGGATGAAGCCTTGCGGGTGGAGCAGGCTGGTGAGCGCTTGCGGCAAGCTATTAAAAATCCTGAATACATGCTGGATAATTGGGTGGATTTACCGGCGTCACCCGAATCACGGCATAAAAAACCACAGCGCCTGAGTTTGCGCGAAGCGATTTTGCTTGCCTTGCGCTATAACCCGAATATCCAAAACGCGGAATTGGATCGTATTATTCAGCGCTATCAATTACGCCTGGCTCATAATGAATTCGAATTGCAATATGCCCTGGCCGGCTCTGCGGTAGTGGAACGAAGCCGCTATAGTGGGGTGGGTAGTAAAACAAACAACAGTTCTTTGGCCACCCCGGAAGTCAATTTGAAAACCAAACTGGGTTCACAGTTGTCCTTGAATATGGACAACAACGTTTCCAATTACAACAGTTTTACACCAGTCCTCAATTTTTCCTTTACGCAACCTTTATTACGCGGTTTTGGCAAGGCGGCCAATGAGGCCAATTTGCTGGATGCCATCGATAATGAATGGCTTAATAAATTGAATTTGCAACAAGCGGTTATCGATCAGATCACCCAGGTTATTATCGCGTATCGAGCATTAATCTTAAGCGGCAATACCTTACAAACCCAACGACTACAATTGAAAGAAGCCCGTAAGTCCTATGAGTTTAATGAGAAAAAAATAGAGGCTGGGCAACTGGAGCCCACCGGTAATATTCAGCAGGCCTACCAAATTGAATCGTTGAGTTTGATGGTCGAGCAGGCAGAGAATGATTTTAAAACAGCAGCCCAAGATTTGCTGCAAACCATAGGTCTTGATCCACAGATGCGGTTATCGGTCCCAAGCGACGTGACCGTGGATCGAATCGTTGTGCCTGATCTGAAGGAATCTATTGACTTGGCACTCAATCATAATACGCAATATTTAGCCCAGAAAATGGTCCTTCGTGCCGATGAGAGAGCTTATGAGGTGGCGAAAAACCAACAGCTTTGGCAGCTTGATGTGGGTGCTAATGTACAAAGTGGTGCGGTCACTGAGGTTGATGCGAATAATAGCGGCTTCCGCGGTATTTACAGCGGCCGCAACCTAACCGAGTCAGCACGGGTTACGCTGACGGTCCCTCTTAATGATGTTAGTCGTCGCAGCCAACTCATTACGGCCAAAGTCAAATTGGAAAAAGATCGTCTTGCCCTTATCGCAACGAAGCGAGGGCTGGAAACAACGATTACGAACACGATTAATGCGATCCAAAGTCTGGCGAAACGATACCAATTGGCTGAAAAGCAGGTTAAATTGGCAGCCCAATCGTATGCGTTAGAAAAGAAAAAGCAGCAAGCGGGTATTGCCAGTGCGCTTGATGTTAATAATACTCAAAATCAACTTATTCAGGCACAAATTGGCTTAATCGTTGCCAAAGTTGCGTATCTTAACCAGTTGTCAGCCTTACAGCGTATACTGGGAACGACGCTTGATCATTGGCAAATTAAACTTAGGTATGGCGAATGAAAAACAGGTTCTATTTATTCATTTTGGTTATGATGGCCAGCTTATTGATGGCGTGCAGCAATCCTAAAGAACAGAAAAAAAGTACTTTGCAGACCTATGTGGTCAAAACAGAGCCGGTGCAAAAGACTTTGTATTTTAACGGGACTATCCAGCCTATCCAGGAAAGTACCTTGACTAGTCCGATGGATGCGATTGTAGAAACCATGCACTTTCACTATGGCCAATTAGTAAAAAAAGGGGCCGTCGTTGTGACCTTGAATTCCACTGATCTACAAAGACAATACAATGACACGCTTACCGAGTATTTAAAGGCTAAGGATAATTTCACCGTTGCCAAGGCAAAATTCATTGGCACCGAAGAGCTTTGGGATGCGGGGTTGCTATCCAAAAACAACTATTTAAGTGAAAAATCCAGTTTGGATACGGCACGGGTAAGTCTGATGCAGTCCACGCGTAAGCTAAGTGAAATGTTAGAGAAAATGGATAACGGTGAAGCGGTAGCCAAAAATCTATCAGCGCTTAATATTGCTGATTTTGCTAAAGTAAAACAAGCCTTGGGTTCAAAACATAATTTGATTCATTTAAAGGCGCCAACGGATGGCGTCTTGCTTTACCCGCCCAAGGCCAGTGAAGATAAGTCAGCCCGATTAATGGTCGGTGCAGCCGTTAAATCCGGCCAGGTGTTAGCCTTGGTTGGCGATTTAACCGGGGTAAGTATTGAAATTGATGTGCCTGAAATTGATATTGATAAAATTCATACCGGTATGGCAGCGAACATCACCGGGGTTGCTCTGGGGAAACAGGTTTTAAAGGGAGAGTTAGTCGCGGTCAATGTACAAGCGTCAAATAATGGCGGCGCTTTACCCTCTTTCAGTGCCGTAGTGGAGGTTAAAAACCTGACCGAAGAACAGCGCCGTTGGGTCAAAGTGGGCATGAGTGCTTCTGTTGAATTACCTATTACAGGGAATGAGCAATTATTAGTACCTATTGTTGCGGTGAAACAAGAAAAAGGTAATTCAGTCGTTAACGTACTTGCCAGTAATGGCTCTTTATCCAGCCGTATTGTATCAACTGGCTCGGCTCAGGCGGATAAAGTCGTGATTGCTTCTGGTTTAAAAGCAGGGGATGTGGTGGCCTATGACTGAAAAGTCATTAATCACCTTGCGTGATATAACAAAGACCTATCAAATTGGCGACGCCTGCTCCCAGGTATTAAAAGATATTTCCCTGACGGTACAAGAGGGGGAGTTAGTCGCCATTGTTGGTGCCTCGGGTTCTGGAAAATCCACACTCATGAATATTATTGGTTTGTTGGATAAAGCGGACAGTGGTCATTACTTACTTCATGAACGAGACGTGGCTGGTTTAACAGCAAATGACTTAGCTGTTTTGCGTAATCAGAGTATTGGTTTTGTATTCCAGCAATTTAATTTGTTACCTCGTTTTAATGCAAGACAAAATGTCGCTTTGCCCTTAATTTATCGTCAGATGGCGACTGGCGAATTGAACGAACGCGTTATGAATGCCTTGACTCGTGTGGGCATGGGCAGTTTTGCTGAACATCGGCCGACCCAGTTATCGGGTGGGCAACAGCAGCGTGTTGCGATTGCACGTGCGCTAGTTGGGGAGCCTCGAGTCATTTTAGCCGATGAACCTACGGGGGCGCTTGATTCACGTACCGGCTCCGAGGTCATGAGTTTGTTTTTAGCGCTGCACCGTGAAGGACGGACTATTATCATGGTAACGCATGATGAACAAATAGCAGCCCAGTGTGCGAGACGGATCACCCTCGCTGATGGGAAAATTATTGCGGAATCCAGGCAATGACTTTATTCAGCCATTTTCAACAAGCGTTGGTTAATTTATCGTCATCAAAATTAAGATCGTTCCTTGCGGTCTTGGGTATCCTGGTTGGTACTGCGGCAGTCGTAGCCTTGATAAGTTGCGGCCAATTGGCAACAGAAAAAGCCCTGGAGCAATTTAAAGCACTGGGCACCGATTTATTGGCAATCTCTGTCTATCAGAAAACGCCTGACAAAACACATAGTAATGAGAGCCAGATACCGATAGCGCTTTGGCGGCAATTACCGGAGCGGATTCCTGCAATCTTGCAAATTGCGCCTTACAGTACGGCTTACCAGCCCTTAAGTTTCCAGGGGAAAATGCTGCAGGGAGCCGTGATTGGGGCGGATGAATCATTAGCTGCTATTATTCATATCAAACTGGCTCACGGCCATTTTGTCTCTTTTGTCGAATCGTTCGAGCATTTTTGTGTGATAGGTGATGGCTTGGCCCGTCAATTACAAGAGGTTAGCCTCGATAATCCGATTGGTAAACAATTACGCATAGGGCAAACACTGTATACCATCATCGGGGTGGCGAAACCCTGGAAAGAGAATGGTTTTTTTAACGAAGATATTAATCAGTCAGCGATTATCCCGATTGCGGGGATGCCCTTAGTGTCTAAAGACAGTAAAATAAATAATGCGGTTGTACTGTTGCAACCAGATAGCCCTATTGATGATGTAATCGCACAAATTAAGCAAATTCTTACTGCCCAGGCACCCAAATTAAATATCTTCCCTCGCAGCGCCAAGCAAATTATTGCGAGTATGGAAAATCAAGGCCGGATTTTTACCTTATTATTAGCCGTCATTGGTGGTATTTCGTTACTAGTCGGTGGAATTGGGGTTATGAACGTAATGTTAGTGTCTGTGAGTGAGCGCAAAAAAGAAATTGGTATCCGCAAAGCGGTAGGCGCAAAGAACAGTGAAATTCAAGCCCTTTTTTTAATTGAGTCCGTCATGTTGTCTTTCCTGGGTGGTGTTCTGGGTGTTATCTTGGGATTAATTTTTACACGGGGGGTTGCCTATTTCAGTCAATGGCATTTTACGTTTTTCTTAATGCCACCACTGGCAGGTTTTGCCGTGTCAGTCGCCACCGGTATCTTTTTTGGTTTTTACCCGGCAAGGCGTGCAGCAAAACTTGAACCCATGGTTTCTTTGCGCAGCGAATAGGGTCTTTGGCATTTCTACTATCTTGGCCGAAAACCGTTAATTTCCTGCGCTTCGCTACGCGTAAATAACGTTTTCGGCTCAAGCTGGCGAAATGGTCAGCAGAACCGAAGAAAAATCAGTGAAAGCCCTTAGTTCTTAAACCCAGGTACAGTTTCATAATGGTCATCATCAGAAAGGTAGTCATCTACTGCGACTTCGGCTCGTTGCTTCACCAGATTATTAATAAAATCCATCAGCGAGTGTTCGCTGTCACGTTCCCAATCACTCAGGATAAGGGCAAGCATTCCTTCTTGTAGTTGCTCCAATTCGGTGTTACCAAGAGCCGGTCCGAAATCTAAAAATTTCAATAAGGCTGTTGCCGCACGGATTTGTAGATGCTCCGTTAAGCTCGAAGTTGCAACGCTAACGTTCTCCTCTTTTTGCTGATTATGATTGTTTTTATTGTCAGATGAGGAAGCAAATAAAGACAGAGCCTGCAAGGATTGTGATAGCCTCTCTTCTTCTGCTTCTTTTACCCGATGTTGTTCGAGGTAAACTTGAAGCCTGTTTTTCAACGCTCCCATAGCAGTTGGCTTGCTCGTTTTAGAGATTTTAAATTCAACATTATCTTCCTCTACCCAATAGCAGTGTAGAGTGTCCATCAGGGTTGCGGTGGAGTAGTTTTTTTCAGTGTCATCATAAAAATGATACTCATCACAGGGAGGAAGCTGACTGATAATGTCTCTAATCTGTGTATTCTTGCCACTCCATGCAAGCCCAAGAAGGTGCGCTTTATAGTCATCGGTTAGGGGGGTGGAAATGATTAGAGGGTATTTGCAGTTTTTTAAGTACACGTTCGTCAGTTGATGGTCTGTAAAGGATTCGAGTTCGCAACGTGTGATATCGTTTTCTGTTAAACCAAGCACGGGCAGCAGATAAGAGAGAACATACTCGGGATCTCTATGAAAGGTAGCAATGGCACAGATTTCCTGATCATTATGGACAACGGTTTTTTGCAAACCACTTTTGGTATTGGATTCCGGATGATAGAGAGCAGGGTTATGCATGGTATGTTCAATACTAATTGTTTTATCAAAATCAAAAATGCGCAGGATAATGGACATAAAAGGAAATCCCCTAAATGGTTCGATTTAAAGATTAGCAGACAAAATGGTAATTTCTTAGCCTGCCTTAATGGAATAGCATTCATTTAGCGATTAAAATAACCGCAGTGACTATTTTATCAGCAAAAACCGCATTGAATAGCATAAAAAATAGCAAATAGAGTGAAGACGGTCTTGAGTATGGGTGTTCCTTAGCAATAAATAAGTTTAGCTATCCGGTTTGCCCTATGCCGATTGTGTGATGTTATCTTTGCTCATCCAATTTGGGTCGAAGAAATTAATCGTTGATTTTGAGCCTGTTGGCAAGCTATTAGGGGCGTGTTGGCATTCGTCAACACGCCTTGGCAAAACGGTAGGGATCCTCGTCTAGACCGTTGGAGCAGGGGGCGGATCTTTGGATAACTCACTGGGGACCCAGCCTACGATTAAGGTGCCTTGATATAAAAATTCGCAGAGAGTAACTGCTTTACAAACGTTAGAGGTCAATTCGTCGCAATCACCTTCTTGAAAGAGTAGAGCAATAGCTAAGCCAGTGTGCGCACCAGCTAGCAGAAGTTGAATAGTGTGGATTAGTTTTTCACTGACATGCGTATCATGGCGAAACAAGGCATAACCAGAGGTTAAAAATTGAGCAAATTTGGTGGGAATGACCGCTGTACTATTGATGGACTCCAATCCTTGGCCAGCGATTTGAGTCACTGCATTCGTACGTTGTGCATTGCGGTGTCCCGCGGTGGAGGTATAGGGAGCTCGCATAGCCACCCAATTTCGGAGGTTGTCGAAAAAACCTGGCATATATTTTCCTTAATCTAATCAAAAGTTGGTCCATTTTTTATCAGCATAAGTCGTATTAGCTGATGGATAAAACTGTAACAAAATTGTTAAGTATTGTAAAAATCATTAGACAGGAGAAGACGGATTGAAATGGTTCGCTTAACGATGCATAATGGCCTATTTTTAAACAGACTATTATGGCTTCTAATCCTGGCAAAATTAATTGGTTGGTATTAGCTCACGTTGTTATTATTTGTTTAAGTAATACCTTGGTTCAGTATCCTTTTGTACTCTGGGGATTCCGGACGACCTGGGGGGCATTTAGTTACCCTCTGATTTTTATTCTTACTGATTTAACAACACGGTTATTAGGGCCAGAGAGTGCGAGAAAGACAATTTTTGCGGCCATGATACCAGGCCTTCTATGTTCCTATTTGATTTCCAATTGGTATGCTCATGGTGTTTTGTTAGCCTACAATAATTTGGTTTTGCGTATCGCGTTCGCGAGTTTTTGCGCCTATGTGGCAGGGCAGCTCCTGGACATCACGATTTTTCAGCGCTTGCGCCAGCAGGCAAAATGGTGGGTGGCACCTGCCGTATCGACTATTTTCGGTAATCTGTTTGATACCTATTGTTTCTTCTTTATTGCTTTTTATCAGAGTGGCAATGCCTTTTTAAGTACCCATTGGCTTGAAATTGCTACGGTTGATTTGATTTTTAAATTGCTAATCAGTCTCATTTCGTTTGTGCCGCTGTATGGTTTGATTCTGACATTAATTTTACGTAACAAGCCGATGGCCAGGGTTAACGCGCCTGGTTAGTAAAGCGACATGCACATTCGGATTTGGTTTATTTTGTATCCAATGCCAACTATGATGAAAAACAGGAATAATTATTACTTGCCGCGTATTTTGGTGAGCTGAATGATGCAATCTTGGCTTAGTGCGCAATGTATAAGCCGGTGGTAGAGTGGTAGATTACGCTTTGGTCATGGACCCAAATAGCGAATAAGACGGATGTCTGTGAGCTCAAAGCTTATCAGGATTTGGCTCAATCCTGTTGTGAGAAGACTAACGCTTTTTTAGTTTCCGAGGAGTTTGCATGGGCTATAAAGGTTATCGAAGAAGAGACTTTAGATTCATCGTTTAATAGCAATCGCCCTTTTTAGAAGGATATCATGACAAGGAAGGACAATTATTTTGAGCATGACGCCGATGTAGGCATTATAGGCTATGGGACTTCAATGGAGGCTTGTTTTACTGATGCTGCAAGAGCCATGTTCGCTTTAATGGCTGATTTATCCGCTGTTCATCCAAGCCATAAAATCAATGTTGAATTTGCAGAAGAGGACATTGAATTGGCTTTTGTGACCTGGCTCAATTTGCTCATCGCCCAGGCACAGGCTAATAATTTAATATTGGTAGAATTTGAACTCAAGAGAACCGGCTTTTTGTGGCAAGGTAAAGCGCGAGGGGAAATTTGGCATGCAGGGATTGAGCGCGGCATTGAAGTGAAGGGCGCCACCTTGACCCTATTATCAGTAAAACAAAAAGGCGATTTGTGGCAGGCTCAATGTGTTGTTGATGTTTAAGTCTGGCCCGGTGAAGGACAGCTGGCGATGGATATAAAGGGATTAAAACAAATCGATGAGTACCGCTGGGTACCCCTGGAAAAGCCCAATTCAGTAATGATGTTTGGTTCCAGGGAGCTTATTGCCGCAATGGATGAAAAAGTCCGGCAACAAATCATGAATGTGGCGAGTCTGCCTGGTTTGGTAGGGGCCGCCATGACCATGCCTGATGCGCATTGGGGTTATGGCTTTCCGATCGGTGGCGTCGCTGCTTTTGATGCAGAGGAGGGCGGCATTGTCTCTGCAGGTGGTGTTGGTTTCGATATTTCTTGTGGCATACGCTGTTTACGTAGCAATCTTTTTCTCAATGATATCCTTCCTTATATAGAGGATTTGGCTGAGCAGTTATTTGTTTCTGTTCCTTCTGGGGTGGGTGCTCAGGGAACGATTTCTTTGTCTATTTTAGAGCTCCATGACGTGATGCGTGGAGGGGCAACGTGGGCAGTCGATCAGGGTTATGGTTTTCACGACGATTTGGACTACATTGAAGAAAAAGGAATAATGGCAGGCGCTCATCCTGAGAATGTTTCTGAATTCGCCAAAAAACGCCAATTAAAGGAAATGGGGACTCTGGGCTCTGGTAATCATTATCTGGAAATTCAGGTGGTTAAAAAAATTTATGATGAACTTGCAGCCAAAGCCTTTGGTCTTGCTGAGGATCAAATTATTGTTGCCATCCATTGTGGTTCACGAGGTTTGGGACATCAAATTGGCTCGGATTATCTGATTTCTCTTGCTAAAGCAGCTAAAGGATTGGGAATTAAGTTACCCGATCGAGAACTGGCTTGTGCCCCTATTTTATCGGCGGCAGGTCAAGGATATCTTGGTGCTATGGCTTGTGGTGTGAATTGTGCGCTTGCTAACCGTCAAATCATTACCCATTTAACGCGCGATGCTTTTACCCGTATTTTGGCCGATGCCCGACTTGAAACCTTGTTTGATGTGTCCCATAACACCTGTAAAGGGGAGGCCCATTTGGTTAAAGGGAGAAGAAAAGAAATTTACATCCACCGTAAAGGAGCAACCAGGGCATTTGGACCTAAACACCCCTCTTTACCCAAACGTTATAATGAGGTAGGGCAGCCGGTTTGTATCGGCGGCAGTATGGGAACCGGTTCTTACATCTTGGCTGGTAATGCCGAGGATTTAAATCATGCTTTTGCTTCCGCCTGCCACGGTGCCGGGCGGCAGATGAGCCGCAGGCAAGCACTAAAACAATGGCAGGGAAAAGCGCTAATTCATGAATTGGCACGGCAAGGTATATATATCCGTAGTCATTCGATGCGTGGGGTTGCTGAAGAAGCACCGGGTGCTTATAAGGATGTTGATAAAGTCGTTGAAGCAACAGAATTTGCCGGTTTGGCGAGGCGAGTCGCTTTTTTAAAGCCATTGGCCTGCGTAAAAGGGTAAAAAATTAATGAAATCACGCTTGATTGGGGAGTTGGGACTTCTTTCGACGAAACTCGCCGTTTGTACGTCAGCCAGGAGGATTCGCGCACCGCACAGTCACGAAACAATCTCCAGCAGCAGCGATTTGGAAAGAAATCTATTGATTAGTGGTGGGAATAGACGAGGGTGGAATCTCTCCATCCTCTTTTGGTTTTACAACAGAGGCCGGTGTGGTGGTTTCATGATGCCCGTGTTCATGGTTGAAAAATGAGGCTCCTCCACTAACGTGTAATTTGGATGGCTCATCATGGTTATCACTTCTAGAGACAGTAACAGTCGTTAGTGTTGAATCGACAGTGTGAGTTAAAACCTGAGTTAAGCCAGTACTGATTTCATGGTGAGGGTTCATGTCAAGATCGTTACCAGCCTCAACTTGTACTTTTTTCTCATGGGTTTCTTCTAAGGTTTTTAAACCTGTTTGCAAGCGGTCACGCATAGTCGATTCATTGTATTTAAGAATAGCCGTTTTAACGGCATAGACAGTCACTATGGCGGCCACTGCGGCGAGGGTTACAAAAATCCCACCCGGAACAAAACACCAGGCAGCCATAATACCGACTAAGACAACAGCGGCTACTAGATTAACGATTGCTGCGTTTCGGTGTTTTATATAATTCGATTCACGGCGCAAAAGTTCTTGTTCAGCTTGTAAATCATTTCCGACAATAGGAGGGCTGTTTTTGTATTCAAGATAATTTTGTGCCGCAGCGAACATTTCTTTAAACACATCTACAGCAGAAGCAGCGACGAATAAACTGGCTACAATCGGTGACATAACCGTTGCAGACGCTATCCAAATCGCGTAGGCCGCGATGTTGATTGCTGTATTAGTGAATAGGAACGCATTATCACGGATGCGGTTAAAGAGGGAGCGTTTCTTATCAAAATGATTTTGATACATTGCGTAAAGGGCGGCAAAACCAGTATAAACTGCACCAAGAATGGGTATCCCGGTTGCTGACGCCAGGAATCCTTTTATGATGTCTATGGTGCCGGCCATCACGGGGCTCATATATAAATTGGCTACTATTGAAAATATCAAGGCCCCGGCTACAGCAAGCTCCATTTTCCCATAGGCAGTTTTTTCATCAATTAAATCGAGAATATCTCCAGCCTGGAGACTATTTTTTTCTTTTTTTAATTCAGCGAAGAAATCATAAACGGTCAAACTTGATTTTAAATACCTGTCCCAGTGACTTTGCGGTATATTCAGGTTTGTTAGCAGTGCCTTTAGCTTTTTGATGATTTCCTTATATTCAGGGGAACTATCCTCTTCTGAGTCTGAAATGGTTATGGTATGAAAATCGGTATTTAATTTGATAAGCTTGGTATCGTAAAACGTCATACGTGCTTTTAAGTCTTTAAAAGTTGATCCACCCCTAATATAAGCATTAAATTCATCCAGTGTTTTGCTTAATGTTGCTAGGGTCACTTTTCAATAACTCAAAAATCATAGATAGTTTTATTGTAGATTAATAAACTTAAAAAAATATTAATTGCCAGAGGGACTGGAACTTTGCTTAAAGTCTTAAGAAGGGAAAAGCAGAAGAGGGGGACTATTTTTTAATCGGTGAGATAGCTATTGTAAAGTTTAATATAATTACCATCTTTTTCTATTTTTAATAATTGTTGATTGATTGATTCAATTAAATCAGCCTTTTGTGGCAAAGCCATGATGGCAAAACCACCCCCTACAGTCATAGGGTCGCCCACATTGACCAGGACTCCATCACTGGTTTGTCGCCAATATTTCATTGAGATACTATCTGAAAATATGGCATCAGTATCCCCTTGATTTAGGCTGGCAATTAAAGCAACAGGTCCCTCATACAAAGCGATTTCGAATTCTAAACCATAATGATTGACTAGGAAATCCTCATAATCAGAGCCTCTTACTGCTCCTATTTTTTTCCCTTTTAAATCACTAATCGATTTCAAGCCGCTGTTCTTTAAAGCGATAAATTGCCCATGGCTTTCCATGTAAGGTAGGCTGAAAATATAAGTGGCTTTCCTGGCTTGGGAAATGGTGATTCCACCGATAGCCAGATCAAGTTTTCCTTCATTCAACGCGATATATAAATTATTGAATTCCATGGAATGAAATTCGCAATCTTCATTTATTTTCTGGCAGAGAAGTTTCATCAAATCAATATCGAATCCTTCTTCCTGATTGAACACAAAAGGGGGTCTATAAACGGGATTCCCGACTTTAATGGTTGCGTAAACAACAGCAATTTGCATTAAATAGCTCAACGCAATAATTGATAGCATTTTCTTTATTTTCTTCATTTCCCTCTAGAACCTATCAATTTAGTCCGAATAGCTGTTTATCCTGTAAGCGATTGCTTCTTTTGCAGGATCTCACCTGCTAAGTTTAGTACAATTTTGTATAAAGGAGGCTACACTAAAATTATCGAATTATTTTGCTTTAGGGATTATCGATAATTCATGTTTTCAATAAAACAATATAATGATCCACAGCAAGCAATAGAGCGCGTGGGCGAAATTTATGAAAACCAGACCGCCGGACTCCGCGAAGCATTCAAGCGTTTTGTTAACGGCGAAGACCTCACTAAACGAGTAAGGGCTTATTACCCTTTTGTGCGTATTAAAACAACAGTACGTACGAATGTCGATGCGCGTCATTCCTTTGGTTTTGTCACAGGACCAGGTTGCTATCAAACTACCTTAACGCGGCCTTTGTTATATAAAGAATATTTACTTAACCAATTTAGAGCATTAGTTGCTCATCATGATGTGCCTTTGTCTGTTGGACTCAGTGAGGTAGCAATTCCAGTACATTTTGCATTCCCTGAGGGATTGGATGTTGGGCGGGATTTAATCGAACCCGATCGGATAGGCCAGTTACCCGATATATTTGACGTACCTGATCTGACCACAATTGATGATCGTATCGTTAACGGAACTTACGAAAAAGTTGATGGTATGGATCCTCTCGCCCTTTTTTCCGCCCTTCGCATTGATTATTCCCTCCATCGCTTGAAGCATTATACGGCGACTTCACCGGAATTTTTTCAGTCTTATATCTTGTTCACCAATTATGCGTTTTATGTTGATGAATTTATCCGGATTGGGCGAGAGTTAATGCAGGCAACACCTGATCCCGATCTGCGTGCCTATCGACAACAATACACGGCTTTTGTTGAGCCTGGTAATGTGATGACCTGGAATACTAATTTGCCTGACTCACTGATTGATCGTGTGCAAAATGGCATTGCACCACTACGCCAGCCACAAATGCCTGCCTATCATTTATTGCGAGCAGATGGATCTGGTATTACCTTGATTAATATTGGTGTGGGTCCTTCCAATGCAAAAACAATTACTGATCATGTCGCTGTTCTGCGTCCGCATGTCTGGCTGATGCTAGGTCACTGTGCTGGTTTGTCGGCTGTACAACGAATAGGTGATTATGTTTTGGCGCATGCCTATGTTCGTGATGATCATGTTTTGGATGAGGAACTGCCTTTGTGGGTGCCGATTCCTTCTTTGGCTGAGGTACAACTGGCATTGCAGGATGCCGTTACCGATTGTACACAACTTAATGGTTATGAATTGAAGCGTATCATGCGTACTGGCACAGTTGCCTCAGTCAATGACCGTAATTGGGAGTTGCGCAATCATCGTATTCCTTTGTTGCATTTGAATCAGAGTCGGGCAATTGCCCTGGATATGGAAAGTGCGACAGTAGCAACCAATGGTTTTCGTTATCGCGTTCCCTATGGGACTTTGTTGTGTGTATCTGATAAGCCGTTGCATGGGGAAATCAAATTAATTGGTATAACCCGCCATTTTTACGAAAAAAGTGTCAATCAACATTTAAAAATCGGTATTAGAGCATTGGAGTTAATGCGTGAACGAGGTGGAGAGCAATTGCATAGTCGTAAGTTACGCAGTTTTTGGGACCCGGCCTTTCGCTAAATCCCAGAAAAATTGGATTCATTACTTTGCTTGAATCGTTGCACTATTTTTGCAATGATGGTAAGAAGTTACAGCGGGACTGTAATGAAATTGCACCAAGGTCTCATAATAGGGAGATTGTTATGACTAACTGCAGGTTAAGCCCGATGGCTTTAGGATTGGCTTTAGGGATTTTGTGGGGCATATCTATTTTTCTGATGGGCATCATCGCCTATTATTCTAGTTATGGACAGCCCTTTGTTGCTGCAATGGGTTCTTTGTATGTCGGTTATCAACCCTCGATTTTAGGCAGTGTGATTGGCGGCATTATCGGTTTTATCGATGCTTTCATTGGTGGGGTTATTCTAGCCTGGCTCTACAATTTATTTGCTCATTGCTGCTGTAAAAAAAGTGAAGTATGCGCTGTAGAAGAAACAACCATAGTTAAGGCTGCACCTAAGCCAAGGGCTAAGAAAACTACACCCTAATCTTTATTTGTTTTTTTACGTTTTAACAATCATAAGCCAGCTAAGCACTTTTAAATTAGCAAAGCTGGTTTTTCTTCATTTATTTCCAGGGTTCTCAGCGTTGGCACGGGGAAATAGTTGCTATCTTGGTGAGTATTGGCAGGAGCAATGCCTAATTTTATCGCTTCTTCCAAATCAGCTGGATATTGACTGATAACGTGAATACTTTCTCTATCGCTTGCGGGTAATTGTTCTTCAACCAGATACCGCAGTAAAGACATGGTGGAATGAGAATTCGTTGCCACGCGGGTTTGAGAGTCCGTTTTAAAAAGTTGATAGCGGTAGGATAAACAAAGAAAGATGTTGGGTGCTATTTCAATGGGCTGTTTATCATCTACTACACCGCAGTCAATTTGATTAAAATGAATTCCAGGATTCTTGTTTTGTAAGAGTTGAATTATTTTGTTTACATTTAATTCATTGGTATTGGATATTAAATAGACTGGTTCTTCTGCAGCTCGTTCGGCGAGTGTGGCAAAACGGGCTACTCTATCATCCTCCAGGCCAATGATTGCATTCCAAGCGTTTTCTAGCAGGGCCAAATTGGCTTCTTCTCTATAGGAGCAGCCAGCAATTTTTACTGAATCACTCACGCTACAGACAAAATCATCATCATCAAGAAAATCAAAAATAGTCAATAAATTAGCTAAGAATTGCCTGCTTGTAATTTTGCCAAGTTTATAAGGTTCGATGAGTGCTTTGTACTTAGTCTGATATTGGTACATGACCCACGCAAAATTGGTTCCCGACTGAAAAAAGCTTGGGCAACAGGTTAGACAGCCTGTAGAGTAATTATTGCAAAGCTGAGCAAAAGCTCGCACGCTTGTGGATATGGGATACAAAGAATGAACAGTAGATAAATTTACAATAAGAGTCATTGGCAGGTAAATAAATGGGTTAAAGCAGCAAATTATAAATTAATAAAGCTCATTAGAATAGCTATCAATGAGCTTGTAACTGTGGAGCAAGCTCGCTTAACAAGGATTGCTGCTATATGTTTGGCTTTGCTTTTCTGCTGCTGCCGTTGTTTCTATAATCTTATGCCTGGCACGCCTGGCGATCTCACGTTGTAATTCAGTGAAAAAAGCGGATTGATAAGGTTGAACAGGTGATTCTGGCTGTGAGACTTCTTTGACTGCTGGCCATGAATCCAATTCTGTTTTTATCTGAAACTGACTATTAACCAAAGAATCTAATGGTTTCACTTGTTGATAAGCAAGAAAAAAAGCCTCGCAGCGAGCAGCGAATCCTGGATTAGTCCTGATTAAAAACACAAATGAAGTTGATAAATAAGAAATCACTTTTGTATCAGAAAGCGTTGCTTGATTGCTAGTGACCCTTTCAAGCAATTCAGCTAAGGTTGAGTAAATTTCCGTATGATTTTTGTCGCTGGTTTCTTGTTGATAGCCGCTGACTAATTTATTGAGTAAACTGAGGCATTCATTACTTACAGACATTCCTTTCTCCGTCGATAATGATCATTTTATTAGATAGCATTCAAGATAGAAATGCAAGGGCGCTTTTGTGTAGTCTATTGGACCAATAAGGAAGAAAATTTATGTCAGGTAAGAAGGGCGAAAACCAGCAGGATAATCAGATTGTTCCAGCGTTTTTATATGGTACTGCGTGGAAGGAAGAGGCAACCGAAAATTTGGTTATTACCGCTCTTAAGACAGGATTTACTGGTATTGATACGGCAAATCAGCGCAAACATTATTATGAAGAAGGCGTTGGCCGGGGGATTCAAGTATTTTTAGCGGGCAGTGAAAAAACGCGTCAGGATTTATTTCTGCAAACAAAATTTACATTTGCCGCTGGCCAGGATCACCGCAAACCCTATCACGAAAGGGACTCTTATGAGTTACAGGTACAGCAATCTTTTCGCAGTTCGCTGGAGCATTTACAAACCGATTATATCGATTCTTATATTCTTCATGGGCCTTTATTTTCCGATGGACTAAGCACTGGGGATTGGGAAGTTTGGCATGCGATGGAAGCATTGTGGCGAGCCCAAAAAATCAAATTCCTGGGAATTTCAAATGTGACTCTTAAGCAGTTAGAAGAATTTTATACTTACTCGACAGTAAAGCCCACTTTTGTCCAGAACCGGTGTTTTGCGGTAAAACAATGGGATAAGGAAATCAGGGCTTTTTGTAGAGAGCAGGGACTTATTTATCAGGGGTTTTCTTTACTGACTGCCAATTATCAGTATTTTTCTCAGCCTTGGTTGCACTCCCTAGCCCAGAAATATCAAAAAAATAGGGCTCAGCTCATTTTTCGCTTCGCACTCCAAATGGAAATGTTGCCTTTGACAGGAACAACCGATCAGCAACATATGCGTGAGGATTTAGCGATTGGTGATTTCGTCTTGAGTGTTGATGAATTGGAGCAAATTGAGAATATAGCCTTGCGTTGAGTAAGACAACAGGGGTCGCTTAACGCATTAGGATTCTTTATTGTCAATAAGATCTAAATTTGCTCGAAAAGCTGTTTAATTCTGGACAACAGCGCTCTTTTTGTAACACTATTGCGCTGCATAAAATTACAGCAGAATCTAAACTGTATTAGCAGAGTAAGAGTGAGATTATGAAAAAGATAAAAAAACTAGTGAGTAGCTTTCTTATTGTTGCCCTGACAATAAGTATTTTGCCTCAGGCTTATGCGGCAGCAAAGACGAATTATGCTGCTATCGATGCAGAGAACCAGAAAAAAATTCTGGTTTATGTGAATCAATACCGTCAAAAACGTGGTTTGCCCCCTCTTAAAATGAATAAGCTTATTTCGCAAGAAGCAGAGCGTCATAGCCGTGATATGGCAACTCACCGTGTCCCCTTTGGTCATCAGTATTTCAGTAAGCGCATTAAGCGCATTTTTGATGACATTCAACAATGTCATGGTGGTGCAGAAAACGTTGCTTATAATTACAGAGATGCAAAAATAGTTGTTGAGCAATGGTTAACCAGCCCCGGGCATCGTCGCAACATTGAAGGACGTTATAATTTGACAGGTATAGGCCTGGCCCGCGACAGTAGGGGGAAACTCTATTTTACTCAAATTTTTGTACGGACCGATAATGCAGCCTATTTAGGTTAGTTAGAAAAAATCATGATTTTAGCAGATGTGGTAACCACATCTGCTGTTGTTTATCTATGGATTAAATCGGTATTCTAAGATGAAGTGGTTCGGCCTTAATCTTTTCTCTGACAAGTTCATAGCCGGTTCTGCCATTAGCAATATAAATTAAGGACCAGGCGCTAACCATCGACGCATCACCAAATACACAAATATCACTTTGCCCTAATTCATTAGCAAAGCCGCCAGAGATAACTGTAAAGGGAATACTTGAGCCGCCTATGTTCTTACAAAAATTTAAAGAAGGATTATTATAGTTACCTTTAAACAAAGGTGAATCAAAAGGAATAGCAGGCAGTTTTTTTATTAAGGTAGCAGCGATATTGGGTTTGGTCGAGGCAAATGATTCTAAACCAACCACAACAAAGCCCTTATCTATGCTAAAGGTACAGAACTGTTTGCTGCCGCCGTTGACCTGCCCAAAAGGCCCATCAAATTGGGCAGGCATCTCTTCTACTTGTCCCCCTGATTCAAGACAATACTCTGCATAAGCGTGAAGGTCGTTTTCGCTTGCAAAACAAGAGGTAGCAACAAGAAATAGAGCTAAGGTGGGCAATCGTTTCATAAAAGACTCCTAAAAGCTGAAATGTATGCCATGCATTCAGTTTGAACCTAACTCTTTTCGAGACAAATAAACGAGGAAGCGATCAAGCATTTTGACACTGAGTAGCCGTTTGAGCCATACAAAAAGATGGGCAGGAAACGTGACACGATACTTGGCGCGCGGATTTTTTGCTTCAATGGCATGAATCAGTTTCTTAATGACTGCATCAGTACCTTGTGTGAAGGGAGAGTCGGTTTTTTGCTGGCGGTAATTACCAAGCATCTGCTGATATTGAGCTCGAAAGTAACTATGTTCTTTATCAATGTTTTGCAGAGAATTATCAATGCAGTTATCCCTGAATCGACTTTCGATTGGGCCAGGCTCTACAGTGATTACCCGAATACCGGACGATTGAAGTTCAAGGCGCAGCGTATCACTCAAACCTTCTACGGCATATTTCGATGCATTATAAGCACCCCGAAAAGGCAAACTGATAACCCCCAGAATGGAACTCATATTGATAATGCGTCCCTGGCCTTGCCTGCGCATGAGGGGGATAGCCAGGCGGGTAAGATCTAACAGGCCAAAAACGTTGGTCTCAAATTGACTGCGCAAGGCTCCTCGGGAGATATCTTCCAAAGCCCCTACTTGGCCATAACCTGCATTATTGATAAGCACATCCAGGCGCCCGCCAGTTTTTGCCAGGACTTCTGTGAATGCCGCTTCAATGGATGTCGTGTCATCCATATCCATACGAACGGTTTCAAGTCCAAGCGCTGTCAGTTTTTGGACATCGTCGTCTTTACGGCAGGAGGCAATAACACGGTGCCCTCGTTTGGCTAAGGCAAGTGCAGCATCATGGCCAATGCCAGTGGAACAACCAGTTAGCAGGATAGTTTTTTGGTGCATGAGATTTGAGATTCACTATTCAGGTCAGATTGAGATTTTCATCTTATAAAAAACTGGCTTTCATGACAAACAGAATGGCGTATTCCGACCCAGGGAGTTATTGCAGTTTGGTACGAGACATGTTTTGATTTGGGGCAACATTTTTTCTCTCGATCTGGGTATTTAATAGGATGAAAAATATATTGATTACTGGTGCTAACCGGGGCCTTGGATTGGAATTTGTCAGGCAATTGAGTGAGTTAGACAGCCATATTTTTGCCGCTTGCCGCTTGCCCGAACAAGCCGATGAATTACAGAAATTGGCAGTACAAAGAAAAAATATCGTTCTTTGCCAATTAGATCTTGCCAAGGACGAAACTATTTTGGCCT
The DNA here is from genome assembly GCF_900452385.1 of Legionella donaldsonii. Taxonomy (NCBI): domain Bacteria; kingdom Pseudomonadati; phylum Pseudomonadota; class Gammaproteobacteria; order Legionellales; family Legionellaceae; genus Legionella; species Legionella donaldsonii. The sequence continues at coordinate 115,198 of NZ_UGOA01000001.1, forward strand.
TGGCTAAAAAATTAAGTAAGCAACCTCTCGATTGGCTTGTTAATAATGCTGGTATTAGTGGTGCTCAAGGAGTGACGGTTGGCAATATAGAACGTGATAATTTTTTAGAGGTACTGGCGATCAATTGTTTTGGTGCATTGAAAGTGGCTGATGCCTTGTTACCCCAATTAGGTAAGGGGAAGGAGAAATTAATTATTAACATTAGTTCGCGTATGGGGAGTATTAGCGATAACCAGCGAGGGCGTAGTTATGCCTATCGCACAAGCAAGGCTGCATTGAATTGTGCGATGCGTGCTTTCGCTTTGGATGTGGCTAATGAAGGTATTCATGTGATGCTATTGCATCCTGGTTGGGTAAAAACTCGTTTGGGAGGCTCCGATGCACCCATCGATGCACAAACCAGCGTCGCCAGTATGTTAAAAGTCATTGCAAAACATAAGCATCATAGCCATGCTGAAGTACTACTAAGCTATGATGGTAGTACGATCGATTGGTAACGCATTAAAGGTTATAGAGTATTGATTATGTTAAAAAATTATTTTGATTCCCCTTTTAAGGGTGTCCCGTTGGCACAACAAGTGACTAATCCCAATATTAGTGTGGGGCCGTATAGCTACTATTCTGGTTATTACCATGGCCATAGCTTTGATGATTGTGCTCGTTATCTCATGCCTGACAGCGAGGAAGTAGACAAGCTCATTATCGGAAGCTTCTGCTCAATTGGAAGTGGCGTTGCATTTATGATGGCTGGTAATCAGGGCCATCGCACAGACTGGCTTAGTACCTTTCCTTTTTTTTACCTTGATGAAAGTGAGTTGGGCGGCGCAATAGATGGCTACCAGGCAGCAGGGAATACTGTTATTGGCAATGATGTTTGGATTGGTACCGAAGCATTGATTATGCCCGGTATTCAGATCGGTCATGGGGCGATTATTGCCAGCCGTGCTGTAGTAACTAAAAATGTTGAACCCTACGCTATTGTTGGAGGTAATCCGGCAAAACTCATTCGGAAGCGTTTTAGTGATCAAACCATCGATATTTTATTAGCCATGGCATGGTGGGATTGGCCTTTAGAACGATTGACCCCCGCGATGCCTCTATTATGCTCTGGTGATATTCAGGCCTTACAGGACTACTGGTTATCCTGGCATACCTCTGGCTAAACGTGTTTATTGCTAAACTTTCATAACATGTCCCTGTTAAGGGAGCAGGCCTGGCTCCGGGAGCGAGAAAATGCATTCGATCAGCGAATGGTGGATGTGGTTGGGTTTTTTTCTCTTAGTGAGCCTGGTATTAGCCATTGACATTTTTTTATTGGGCAGGAGGAAAGCACACCGTATCTCAATTAAAGAGGCACTTACCTGGGTTTCAATCTGGATATCCCTGGCCTTGTTATTTAATTTGTTTCTTTGGTGGTATTTAATTCATACAGCCGGCGTCGTTATCGCTCATCAAAAAGCGATGGAATTTTTAACCGGTTATTTAATTGAAGAATCACTTTCAATTGACAACATGTTTATTTTCATCATGATTTTCAATTATTTTGCAGTTCCTCATGAATACCAGCGCCGTGTTTTATTATATGGAGTCATGGGCGCTATTGTCATGCGTTTGGGTATCATTTTGTTGGGTGTTTTTCTGGTAGAAAAATTCCATTGGATTTTATATATCTTTGGTCTGGTTTTGATAGCAACCGGTATTAAAATGTTTATCTTTTCTGAACAAAAATTTGATTTTACGGAAAATTGGGTTTTACGTTGGATGAGAACTTATCTGCGGGTTAGCACGGCTTTTCATGAGGAAAAATTCTTTATAAAACAGGGAAATTTGCTCTATGCAACCCCTTTGTTTTTAGCTTTGGTACTGATTGAGGTGAGTGATTTAATTTTTGCTTTAGATAGTCTTCCCGCCATTTTTGCAATTACAAACGATCCGTTCATTGTTTTTACATCGAACATTTTTGCCATTATGGGTTTACGTGCCCTTTATTTTTTGTTGGCAAATATAGCCGAACGCTTTCATTTACTTAAATATGGTATTGCACTGATTCTGGTATTTATTGGATTTAAAATGTTGTTGAGTTATTGGTTCAAGATGCCTATCTATATTGCCCTTGGGGTAGTCGTGATTACTTTGGCGGGTAGTATAGTGCTCAGTTTACAGCAGACTGCCAGGAGAAAAGAGGGAAAATAAAACAATCAGCTCATTTTTTTCTATTTGGGTGGCATATAATAGACATTAATAGGATTAATAGAAGAGTAATATGGCTTCACAGAGCAATTTACCACCGATCGTTATCCTAAGCCGTTCATCTTCTTCAAGTGGTCAGATTCTAAGCCAGGATTCTGAAGGTGGGAATCTGGCATTGGGGATGTCTGAATCCTTTGTTTATATTCCAATTATCTTAGTAGAACAAAGTTTAGTAACGCCTGATTACGAACTTTATCTTTTTAAAGACTATGAAAATCTTAGCGAAAAAATTGACGAAATAATAAAAACTGGCCGTGATGCGATTATCCTGCTGGGAAGTGGAAAAGAACGGGTTGCCTATTTTATTGAGGATAAAGGCCTGGTTTCTTCCACGCCTAGTGAAATCAGATACGGCTTTGATGTAGAGAAACTGAATCATCTCCAACTTGATGATAAGCAAAAAGTGGATCGAGCGAACAATGACCTGGTTACAGTGAGAGGAATAATTAGACAACTTCGATTACAGAGTGGTCGTGGTAATGAGGTTGAAGTGAATGGAACTCGAACAGGCCATCATGTATTTTCTCAGAGTTTCGGTCCTTGTAATCCTGTATTGGCACGACGTAAAAAAGATAATCAATTTGTTCTTCATCATGCTGATAGTTCATCTGTTGATGATACTGGTGGTATTGGTGCATTTTTACAAAGTGTAAAACTCGGCGAAGGAGCACAAGGTGTTTTTGTGGTGCAAAATCCTAAAGTCAAAAGAAATGTTGTTAAAGCACCTTTGATAGCTGGGGGTATTGCCGTGCAATTGCAGGATCAGAGTGTAAAACGCATCAATTTACCTGAAGGCTTCACTGCTATAGCCTGCATTAACGGAAATACGGTGATTTTGGCTAACAAGCTAGTCGTTTTTCACGGTAATGACGAGAAGGAAAAATTGCTACAGGATTTGAGTGAAGCGCAGAGTTCTATGGAAAAAAGCCGGGAAATTAATAGTCACGCAGGCCCTGATATTATTGCATTGTCCCAGACCTTGAAGGATGTGGTTACTGTGAATGGTGAAATGAAAAAAAAACTTAATGACAAAGAAGACCCCTATAAAGACTTGATTAATAATTTGAAAGAACTAGGGATTGGGGAAAAAACGACTGAAAAAAAAAGTATTTTTCAGCGTTTGCTGAAGCTTTAATGATTTGAATTGCAGGTAGGGTACTGTTTGAATGAGAAAGAGGTTTTTCTATAAGAATTCTGACTTATCGTGTTTTCTTTAAAAATGACAACTATTGTATGACTAAAAAAGGATGTTTTTTCTTGCCCTGATGCCTGGGAATAATTACTTAAGCAATATCAGTTGTTTCACAGGATTCATTTACATATAATTCGCGTGCTTTCATTTAACACAGGGGCGTGAATTATGAAGAGGATAGTGTTTGTTTTACTTGCCGGCTTGTTTCTTTCCAATGTACAGGCCTCTACACAGCGAAGTACTTTTTTCTGCGGTTATAAAGATTATTTTCATTTAAGCAGCAGTACCCATCCAAATATTTATATCCGCAGTGCCAACAATAATCAGGATTTAAACCTTTTAATAATCGGGCCTCGTAGCTTTGAAATTAGAGATACGGATGCCTGCAACACAGGTTACGCTCACGTTGGGGTCGCTTATGATGATTATCATTGGTGCATATTGGATATTAAAGATGGCCCTTATATGATGCACCCCTCTATAAGAGCTGCCTGTAGTGGGATGGAGTATAAGGGACTCAGTTATGATGGATTTAATACCTATTCTTACACGATAAATATTGATTGATTGGAAGAGAGGGTGAGTTGCTTATAGTTGTCTCACAGCAACTCATCCTGATAACAGCTTATGGCCAACCAAGTCCGGTAACAACCGCTGCAAAAATAACAACGGCCCAGGAAGGAATATTACAAAAAAGCAATAATAGAAAACAAACTACTGCCAGAAAATAATCAGCGAGATTGTAAATAGCACTTGTCCATACGGGGTTATAAAAGGCAGCTAATAAGAGGCCAACCACGGCGGCGTTTACTCCCAGCATTGCGCGTTGAATAACAAAATGGTTACGTAAGACTTCCCAGAAAGGCAGGGTCCCTATGATTAGCAAAAAGGACGGTAAAAATATGGCGATTAGAGCAATACTAGCGCCTACGAAGCCTGCCGGTGTTTGTGTGGATAGAGCCCCCAGGTAGGCAGCGAAGGTAAAGAGAGGGCCTGGTAAGGCTTGTGCTATTCCGTAACCAGCAAGAAATTGATTGTTTGTTACCCAGCCCGAAGGAACTACCAATGTTTGTAGTAGGGGCAAAACCACATGCCCGCCACCAAACACGAGTGCTCCGGCACGATAGAAACCAGCAAATAACGTTGTCACATAACTCTCCGTTTCCAAGGCAAGCACGGGTAATAGAAACAGCAAAAGAAAGAAGAGAGTCAGGCATACCAAACCACGCTTTTTATTGATGGGTATTGACAGAGAACAATGAGGTAGTTGGGTTGGTGGCGTAAGTAGCCACCAGCCTAATAGACCGCCTCCCAACATAACAATGAGTTGTCCTAAAATGCCAACGATTAACGAGGTAACTATTGCAGCGACAAGGGCAATACTTATGCGAATCCTATCAGGCGTTAAGATTTTTGCCATCCCCCACAATGCTTGGGCCACAATTGCAACAGCAACTACCTTCAAACCATGCAGCCAATTATTATTCACCGTTTGCAGGTGAGTCATCGCTATGGCAAATACTAGCATTATGATAGCTGATGGTAAGGTAAATCCTAGCCAGGCTGCTATGGCACCTTTAAGTCCGGCACGTGATAAACCCAGAGCAATACCGACCTGACTGCTGGCTGGGCCAGGTAAAAATTGACTTAAGGCGACCAAATCGGCGTAGGATTGCTCGGTTAACCATTTTTGGCGTAGAACAAACTCCTCTCTGAAATAGCCGAGATGAGCAATCGGACCACCAAAACAAGTGCAACCTAATTTGAGGAAAAGTAAAAATATACCGAAGACGGTTGGTGTTTTTGAAGGGAGGCTTATGGTTGTTTTCTTCATGAATCAATCCAGGTTGCCGTTAAGTATGAGGATCTATAAACAACCAGCCTTAACCCAATTGGTTTAAGGAGGAATATAAGCAATAACGCTTTATTTCTGCAAGACATATCTGCCGGGAGCAGCAGGAAGAGAGTCAGGCAGTTTTGGAGGGGAGACCCGTGTTGCGCTAGAGTGTTGAACCAACCAATGGTGTAAGGCCAGCCACCATGAGCCGTGTTTGATTGTTGCAATTTCGAGCCAGTTCGTTGGATCAATATAGGTTGTATCTTTCTTGTGCCTGTGGATACGGTAAGTTCTATTCTTGCGTCCTGGCTCACTAACTATGCCAGCATTATGCCCTCCCTCGGTTAATACAAAAGTAATATCATCATTGATCATCAGATGAATTTTATATACCGAACGCCAGGGAGCGACGTGGTCTTTTTCTGTGCTAACAATAAAGGCGGGCAAATGAATATTGGCAGCGACTACGGGCATGCCTTCAACTTTAAAACGCCCTGCAGAAAAATCATTATCGAGAAAAAGCTTTTCCAAATATTCACTATGCATTTTATAGGGCATGCGGGTGGCATCGGCATTCCAGGCTAACAGATCAATGAGACCGCGTTGAGTACCCGCCATATAGTCATGCACCATTTTTGACCATATTAAGTCATAGCTGCGGAGCATCTGGAAAGAGCCAGCCATTTGTTTCGTATCCAGATAACCCTGTCCCCACATCATATTTTTCAGAAAAGAAACCTGGCTTTCCGTGATAAAGAGCATTAGTTCTCCTGCTTCACTGAAATCGCCTTGTGCTGCTAATAGTACGAGACTGTTAAGACGCTCATCGCCATTTCTGGCCATTGCTGCCGCAGTAATCATCGCTAAAGTACCACCGAGGCAGTAGCCCATAAGATTAATTTTGGTTTTTGGTTGAATGGCGGAAACGGCATCAATTGCTGCCATAGCCCCTAAGCGGTAATAATCATCCATGCCTAAATTACGGTCCTTGCTGTCTGGATTGCGCCAGGAAACGATATAGACCGTATGTCCTTTGCTAACAAACCAATTCACCATTGAGTTTTTTGGCGAGAGGTCGAGAATATAATATTTCATAATCCATGCGGGCAATATGAGGAGGGGCTCTCTAAAAACGGTTTGGGTCTGTGGTTTATATTGGATGAGCTCAATCAAATGATTACGAAAGACGATTTTTCCTGGTGTAATAGCCACCGTTTTGCCAGGGATAAAGTGTTCAATTCCAGCTGGCGGCGCACCGATTAATCGTTCCAGGGTGTCTTGTAGAGCGAGTTTAGTCCCGTGAATTAAATTAAGACCATTTGAGCGAATTGTCTCATAAAAGAGATTAGGGTTAGTCAATACAAAATTGGATGGTGATAAAGCATCCATGATTTGCCGAATGCAAAAAGCAACCGTTCGTTCGACATGTTCGGGTAAACCGGGAATCTCGGTGGTCGCACGCCGCCACCAATCTTCTATTTGGAGAAAGCCCTCGGCCCAAAAACGCCAAGGGAGGGACTCCCAATTTTCGGTATGGAATCTTACATCACGGCCGTTACCTGGTCTGGTTTCGCATAAAATTTTGTTGCCGCAATCTTCGGTATGGAGAAGTGGATAAAGCGCTAGTTCTGTTAAGCGGCCTGGGCAGAGCGCTAATTGGGCTAGCCAGGAAAAATAAGCCGTGCTGAGGGCTGCGGGACTTATTCCGGCAGATATTTTAGCAAGATTTGCCTGAAAAAATTGATCAAAGAGATTAAAAAAAACAATTAACTCACTGGCTTCCTTAAAGGAAGAAGCCCGCTCAGGATAACCAGGAATTATGGTTGTCGGGCGTGATTTTGATAATCGTCGTACTTTTGAAATTTTATTTTTTGAGCCAGCCATTGCCCTTCCTTGGGGTTGTATAATTTTCAGACTTCTAATTACAAAGTAGCACTAAAACAGTCGTTTAGCGAAGCATTGGGTGCAAAAACAAGACGAAATTTTTGTTTCGATAGGCTTAAGGGAATAGTAAAGCTAATGAATTTATCATCGCGGCAGACCCTTTTATGAGTGGTTGCTAATAATTCGCCTGCTAAAGTCAAGTTATCCATAAGGAACGCAGTTATTCATAAGGTTTTTTTAGAGAAAGCTAGATAGGTCGGCTCAAGATCTTAGGGATAAGAGACAAGATGTAGCATGTAATTAGGTCGATTTGATATCTAAAGAGTGATCTTGGGTCTTCTCATCGGTTAGTTGTATACTGGCGTATGCGACGCTTGCAGGCATGATTCCTGCTTGTATAAATTTTCAACTTCTTGCTGTGAGCTAAATACAGTGCTAATTGGTCAAAAACGAAGCGTTCTTATTGATTTGGTAGTAGCAAGAATAACAATAAGGGGAATGGTCATGAAAAAATGGGGACGTCGTGCGGCAACTTTAGGCCTATTGATGCTATCACAGTGGCTTATGGCTGCCCAACAGAATTGGAATAGCTGGGTTGCTGAAGTCAGGCAACAGGCGCTGGAGCAAGGTATTTCTTCTACGGTTTTTGATCAAGCCTTTGCAGATATTCGTGAGCCAAGCCGCCAAGTAAAAGGCCTGGCACGTTCACAACCTGAGCATCGATTGACATTTAGTAAATATCTGCATTCGCGTGCGGATAATTACCGGATTATGATGGGACGTAAGCAGTACAATAAGAATAAAGAATTATTGGATGAAATTGGCCAGCATTTCGGTGTTGATCCCTGCTTTATTGTATCCTTTTGGGGGATGGAAAGCAGTTACGGCACCTACATGGGTAATTTCCCGGTCATTAAATCGTTAGCAACGCTGGCTTATGATTCTAATCGACGGGATTTTTTCCGTAAGCAACTCTTCCTGGCACTCCATATTTTGAATGATGGTCATGTAACCTTACAGCATTTCAAAGGAGAATGGGCTGGTGCTTCAGGCCAACCACAGTTTTTACCTTCTAGCTGGTTAGAATTTGCTGTGGACTATGATGGCGATGGCCGTAAAGACATTTGGGAAAGTAAAGCAGACGTATTCGCATCGATTGCCAACTACATGAAAAAGAATGGTTGGCAGACTGGTCAGCCTTGGGCTATCCAAGTGAAACTTCCTCCGAAATTTGATATGAAATTAGAGGGTAAAGCAGTCGTTAAACCAGTCAGTGAATGGAATGCTCTAGGCGTACGTACTGAAAGCGGTCAACCTTTACCTCACCAGGAGCTAGAGGCTAGTATCGTACAACCGAATGGCGGGCCAGTTTTCCTCGCTTATCCTAACTATAAGATGATTTTGCGCTACAATAATTCTATCTACTATGCTGGTGCAATCGGGTATATGGCCGATAAAATTTGTAATCGCGTTAAGTAGATTACAAGAGGGTTTTGAACAGGCGGAATTTGTCTTCCGCCTGATGGCTAAAGGCTCGATTTCTGTTTAAGAGGTGGATCTGTGAGCAATTATCTTGATAAGACAGCCAGTTTAACGCCTGCTGCCAAACGTATCATCTGTGACAAGGCAACCGAATATCCCAATACAGGTGAATATACTGACCATTTGGTAAAAAGCGGAACGTATCTTTGCCGCCGTTGCGGCCTGGCTCTTTTTCGTGCCCGAAGCCAATTTCATTCTGGTTGTGGCTGGCCCAGTTTTGATGATGATGTTGTTCAGGCGGTCAAACAAATCCCGGATAAGGATGGCCAACGTACGGAAATACTTTGTGCCCGGTGTGATGGGCATTTAGGGCACGTCTTCACTGGTGAGTATTTTACCCACAAAAATCTTCGCCATTGCGTGAATTCGGCGTCCCTGGATTTTGTGGCTGATGATCAGGTTTTGGATACGGAAGAGGCCATTGTTGCTGGTGGTTGTTTTTGGGGGGTTGATCATTTTTTACGCCTTGTTCCAGGGGTATTGAACGTGGAGGTGGGTTATTCAGGTGGTTCAGTTATGAATCCGAGTTATGAACAGGTTTGTCGTGGCGATACAGGGCATTACGAAGTAGCAAGAGTGGTTTATGATGTGGCGAAAACAGATTATTACACGGTTCTAAAACGTTTCTTTGAAATCCATGATCCTACGCAACGCACCGGGCAAGGTCCTGATATTGGTCCACAATATAAAAGTGCGGTTTTTTATTATAATGAAGAACAACGGGAAGACGCACAGGTATTGATTAAATTACTACAAGAGCGTGGTTACAATGTGGTTACTCGTCTATTGGAAGTACAAGCGTTCTGGCCTGCCGAAGGTTATCATCAAGATTACTATGCGAAACATAGCAAAGCTCCTTATTGCCACCGGCCAGAACCACGATTTGGTTAGGTAGAACTGGCCGAGGATGTTATTACAACGAGAAGTTTGTTTCTGTTGATAATAGCTTTTTGCCATATTCCTGAATCGCTTCTGGGCAATAAGACAGAGAGTCACTGATGATTTTTCCTAACGCTTTATCTTTAAATAACATTTCTAGCTCTTCTGCATCGAATTTAATAGCTTCCTCTTGGTATTCAGTACCGGCAGTGTTGATATCTAGAAAAATTTTACGGGCAACAGCAGTCAAAGGAACAGAGCGAACTTGCTGCAGATAGGTTAGTAAGTTTAATTTAAGATTTCGGATACCGTCTATTAAATCTAACGAAGCCTCGACACAAGCGCGATCGTCTAAACTTTTGTAATAAGTTCTTTGTAACAGTAACTTATAACCAGGAAGTTTATCCATTAAGGCTTCAATAAGAGGTATATAGGCTCCGAATTCCGGTTGGAAATGGCCGCTCGCTAAATTAAATACGGCGTCCTTCTGGCCTAGCGATATGGCACCGGCACTAAGAACGGCATTTCCGGTTGAGCCGCCAGAGAGTAATTGTGCCTGGCGAGCCAAGCCTCCGTGGGTTAATTTAGTTGGACCGTTAAATTGGGGTGCAAACCAGACTTCGCCCTCTAAGGTAACAACATATAAATAGTTCTTACCTGGTTTTAGCATGGCGGGATCATTAGTGACCATAACACCTTGATAATTGCGATCTTCGGAGGCAATTAGTCTGGATTCAGTATATTCAGGGTGAAGAGGGTATTGCCTGTAAGATTGCAATAACAAGCTTGAACTATCTGCAATTAACGTTGTTGGTATACTATTACCTATCAAGCTTAATTCCGGCGCTTCAAGCAGCTCTAAAACTAACTTCTCATCTTTCTTAACGATTTGATAGGGAATGCTTGCCATGGCACAAATAAATACCAAACGCTTCAACAAAGAGCTATCCGTAGAGTAATCTTGAATCTGATCATTAATTGAAGAAACAAGTCTGGGTATTGAAGTAATATGAGGATTAGTTAATAGCCCTTCTACAGTATCAATATTTTTTGAAGTACGATTTTTACCCATGCGCTGAAGAGGGCCTTTGGGAGCCCATTGGAGCCAGCTTCTAGTACAGTAATTGCCTAAAACTGCTTTGGCATTTTCGAAGCTGTTACTAAAAGGAGAGCAAAATTTCGAATAATTAGCAGCATAAGGAAGCGCAGTTGGGACTAAATTGCTTTCGGTGGATTCGACTTCTTGTTTGGATAACATGATATCTCGATATTAAATAATTAATCTATATGAGCATTATTTTAACATTCGATGCTTAAGAGAACTTTAACAGGCGTAGTGGCTGGTTTTGCAGGTAAAAAAGCACTGAACAAATCGTGCTCGTGTCCGGTTCTCAAGTGTTATTACGTACCCTTTTTGCGTGATTCAATGTGCTCTTGCAGTGAGGTAGAGGTTTCTTTGCCCCTGATAAGTCGGGCATAGATATGCTCAGGGGCACGATTTGTTATTAGAGAGAGTGGGGAGACTGACTAGTTTCAGGCTAATAATTGGCTTTGCAGGTATTGGAGGGTTTAAATCAGGAGGGTTTATCTTCTTGCTGATAAGCAGCATCTGCTTTTTCTGCTTTGCGTGTATTTTCTTTGAGTTGCTGTTCGCTTAATTGGTTTTGCCAAAAATTAGTAACTTGCTCTTTTAACCGGTTTAAATGACGGGCAAGTTTGCCTAGATGTTCTGCAAGCATGGGTAATTTGCTCGGGCCAAAAACCACAATGGCCACTAAGAAAGTAAGTAATAATTCTCCGCTACTCATGATTTTTTATCATCATCCTCATTCATAGCGCGGCGAAAATTCTTGATTGCGGTACCTAAATCGGAGCCGATATTTTTTAATTTGTTGGTACCAAACAAGGCTACAACAATGAGTAATATTAATAGTAATGATAAAGGACTGATCCCACTTAATCCCATGTTAACTCCTGTTAGTACGGTTAATAAAGGCGACAAATCCGCCGGCAAGTGCAATGGTAATCGCTATAGCTGACAATTTATCATGGTTTAACAATTTAAAATAACTGAGCGCACCGACTGTCGCCATGGTAATAAAAATACCTAAACCGAGCCCTTTGTACCAGGCATTTCTTGTCATGTATGCATTTTGCTGGTTGTTGACGGGCAGCAAGGCACGAATTTTTTGCTCTTTAGTTAATTCCAATACGTCATGTAATAATCGAGGCATATGAGGTAATTGCTCCGTAAGGAAGGGCAGGTTCTCGCGTAATTGGCGAATGAATGCTTTGGGCCCCATTTGTTCTTTCAGCCATTTTTCCAAAAAGGGTTTGGCAGTGACCCAAAGATCAAGCTCGGGATATAGTTGGCGCCCCAAGCCTTCTATTGCCAATAACGTTTTTTGCAAGAGTACTAATTGGGGTTGTACTTCCATATGGAAGCGTCTTGCCACTTGAAAAAGGCGTAAGACTACCTGGGCGAAAGAAATATCTTTTAGAGGTTTTTCGAAGATAGGCTCGCAGACGGTACGAATAGCACTTTCAAATTCTTCAATACGGGTGTCTCTTGCAACCCAACCGGATTCAACATGCAATTGCGCAACGCGTCGGTAATCGCGGTTAAAAAAGGCATATAGATTTTCTGCGAGATAACGCTTATCGCTGTCATTTAAGGTGCCTATAATGCCAAAATCAATGCAAATATATTGCGGATCATGAGGGTGGAGTGGTGATACAAAAATATTGCCCGGATGCATATCGGCATGAAAGAAGCAATCTCTAAATACCTGGGTGAAGAAAATTTCTACGCCCCGTTCTGCCAGTTTTTTAATGTTGACGCCTCTTTCCCGCAAGGTAGCAATATCAGAGACAGGTATTCCATAGATGCGCTCCATCACCATGACATTTTCACGGGTATAGTCCCAAAACACTTCTGGAATGTAGAGAAGGGGCGAATTATGAAAATTTCGTCGTAACTGGCCTGCATTGGCTGCCTCCCGTTGCAAGTCGAGTTCATCAATTAAATTATGTTCGAATTCCTGGACAATTTCTTTGGGTTTTAGACGCTTGCTTTCAGCCCAATAACGGTCAGCGAAGTTGGCTATGGTGTACATAATACGTAAATCTTTCTCAATAATTTTGCGCATATTGGGGCGCAAAATTTTCACCACGACCTCTTCCCCTGTTTTTAAGGTGGCTGCATGAACCTGTGCCATCGATGCAGAAGCAAGAGGAATGGGATCAAACCGGGCAAAGACTTGAAAGGCTGATTGACCAAAGGCTGCTTCAACAATAGCCAAAGCCTTTTCACTGGCAAAGGGCGGGACTTTATCCTGTAATTTACATAATTCCAATGCGATATCGGGGGGCAGGATGTCAGGGCGAGTTGATAAGGCCTGGCCGAATTTAATAAAAATGGGACCTAACTCTTCCAGGGTTTTTCTTAAGGCTTCTCCACGGGTTAATTTTTCTTTGCGCACCCAGTTCCAGGGGTTTAGATAAACGATAAAACGAAAAGGTGAAAAAAGCCGAATGGAAACAATGACCTGGTCGAGGCCATTTTTGGCCAATATCAAATTAATATGCAGCAGTCTTAGTAATTGTTTAATTGAATTCATGGCCTGCCATCAATTGGTTAATATGGGCTTGCAAACGCTCCACATCAAGTGCCAGCTTATCGATATCGTTAAAAAAATCATCGATTTCTTCACGTGGCGGCACAGCAGCCAGTTCTTCTTGCAGATAATCAGTCAAATTATGGCGCAGTGATTCTCCTAACTGCTTTTTAAATGCCAAACCATGGCGGACGAGGGAGCCCAGCTGATGGGCTACCACATCACCGGTAAAATGGGCGAGATGGCCTTCCCAATCAATGTCCAGTTCATCGAATAGTTTTTTGACCTGTTGACCCAGTTCTACATCACCTGATAATCGGATTTTATCGTTAAATAAAGAGCGGGCTTTGGAAACCGGTAAAAAACTTAAACGAATTAAACCAAGAGGACTGCTATGAATAATGGTATCAGGTCGCCCTTCATAGTCGGCGAGTAACTCCAATTGTTGCTGATCAAAATGAATAAAAAAATTAACACCCAAGGGGGCGATGATAATTTCGAGCACTTTGCCCTGCAAGGCCGCGATTTTGGCTGGCATGGAGTCGTCTAATGCCAGGGCGTGATTAATAGCCTTTTGCAGCGCTTTCAATGAATATTTCTTAATCATATTACTCTCAATATTTATGGGCGATGTGCAAGGCAACGATTCCACCACTTAAATTATGATAATGACAATCTTCAAATCCTGCTCGTTCAATCATTACCTTTAAACCTTCCTGGGTGGGATGCATGCGAATTGACTCAGCAAGATATTGATAGCTGTCAGCATCTTGCGCGAACAATTGCCCAATTTTAGGTAACACATTAAAAGAATACCAATCGTAAATCGGTTTTAGTCCTGGAATTGTCGGTGTGGAAAATTCCAGAACCATCAATTTACCACCTGGTTTACAAACACGATACATAGAACGTAACGCTTCTTCTTTATCAGTGACATTGCGCAAACCAAAACCTATCGTAATACAATCAAAACTATTGTCAGCAAAAGGCAGGCTTTGGGCATTAGCCTGTACGAAGTTGATATTGTTATACAAGCCTTCATCCAACAGGCGGTCCCGTCCTACAGCTAACATAGCCGCATTGATATCCGCTAAAATAACTTGTCCTTGATCGCCTACTTTCTTACTCAGTAAACGGGTTAAATCACCACTGCCACCCGCTAAATCGAGCACTTGATGTCCGGCATGGACCTGACTTAGGGCAATCGTGAAGCGTTTCCAGAGGCGGTGAATGCCTAGAGACATTAAGTCATTCATTAAATCATAGTTCTTGGCAACCGAGTGAAAGACGGCGCCAACTTTCTTTTCTTTTTCATCCCAGGCCACAGATTCAAAGCCAAAATGGGTGGTTTTTTCTTTTTTGGTCATTGGTTGTTTGTATAGGGAGCAGGTTGCTTATCTTAACCGATCCTAGGGCTATAAAACAAAAATGTTGATGAGTCTTGTTAAGTCTGACTTATTTTTAGTCTCTTGTTTGGATAAGTACATTAATGTGGATGCAGTGTAGGCAATAGTTTGTTATGCTCATTTTGTATCTTTTTCTGCCTACTCTAATCTCTAACGAGTGTATCACCATGCCAGTTGTTATGATTGAGATTTTTGTGCCCCTATTGAGTTTATTTATTTTTATCCTCGGAACGGGTTTTTTCTCCACGCTGTTAGCCTTGAATATGACCTTAAGTGAAGCGTCGCCACTTGCAATTGGTGCCATGACAGGTGTCTTTTATGCCGGACTGGTAGTGGGCTCGTTTCGCATGGATCGCTTCATTAACCGGGTTGGTCATATCCGTGCCTATGTGGTTTTTTCTGCTACGCAGGCAATTATCTGTTTATTGCATGGTATTTTTTATCAGGTTGGGCTGTGGCTATTTTTACGTGGTTTAGCCGGCTTTGCCTCAGCGGGTTTGTTTGTCGTGATTGAGAGCTGGCTGCTTGGGAAAAGTACGGCGATGAATCGGGGAAGAGTACTGTCTTTATACATGATTAGCTACTATGCAGCACAGAGTTTGGGACAGTTTTTTTTGAATCTTGCGGAGCCAGACACGCTATCATTATTTGCTTTGACTTCCATACTCTGCTCTTTGTCTATTATTCCCTTGGCCATGTCTCGTGTAAATCCACCGAAATACGAAGAGGCATCAACGCTCAGTTTACAGAAACTACTTGATAAATCGATGGCGGGTTTAGTAGGTTGCCTAAGCTCAGGATTGATTATGGGTGGTATCTACGGTTTGATGCCAACACTGCTGAGTGATTTATTTCATGATAATGCAAAAGTAGCGAACTATATGTTTGCCATTATTTTTGGCGGAATGCTATTACAGTATCCATTAGGTAGGCTGTCCGATCTGGTTGCACGCCGTTTAGTTCTGATTCTCATTGCAGTGGCTACCAGTATTGTTTCTTTCATTGTAATGACAACTCACATGAATCCCTGGTGCTTTTTTATATTGATGTTGCTCTTTGGTGGTTTGACCTTCACTCTTTACCCAATTAGCATTAGCCATGCTTGCGATACTTTAGAAGCACGCGATATTGTTGCTGGCACACAAAGCTTATTACTGGCTTATAGCCTTGGTGCCATGGCAGGGCCTTTACTGGCGCCCTGGTTTATGCACGTTTTTGGGATGGGGGGACTGTTTACCTATTTCATAACGGTTTGTACACTCATGACGCCATTCTTTCTTTTACGCAAAAGCGGTGAGGTGGGTGAACCGCAAGAGGAATCTTTCCTAGCCAACCCCTAAGAGGCGATTTAAGGCATCAAGATAGTCTTTTTCATTAGGAAATGTTTGACTGCGCTGGGCCCGCCAAAGAGATTCTGCCAGACAATCCATCATTAGGTGTTCGACTACCAATCGATCGCTGTATTTTTGCAGTAATTGACGATAAAGCGAGTCAATGCCGCTAGGTCGGTCAGTACTAATTTGCTCGCGAATGGCTATATGTAAGCCCATATGCAAGAAAGGATTGGTTTGTCCCAGCTCAGGAAAATAAGGCTGATTGTCGTAGGAGGAAGCAGTTTCCAGGAGCTTATGGTATTCAGGATGAACCAGAATAACGTCGACAATTTGTTGTTCCAGAGGTAGCAAAGGTTGCTTTTGGAGGTATTTCTGCCAGCTGGAAAAAAACAGTTGTCTTGTATCTTGCACATTGTCGCCGTAAAACATGATGGACCCGCTATGAACTATGAACTTGAGGGCAGTCTAGCTTATGCGTAAAGGAACAACAAATAAACTTCTGTCGAACCTCTACTCCATTGGCGCATAGTGTCGTCGATAGGGTGCTCGAGTCCTCATGCTTCGCAGTTCTGTGCGCCGTTTTCCTCGTATTTCTCTCACTGTAGCGAGTTATGAAAGAAGTTTCATCTAAAAGGGTTCTTGTGTATTGACAATGCTGACGTCGCTGTGCGATATTCGCCACGCGAGGTTGGACTTGCTATGTGTCATTCCACTGGGTCAATTGGCGACACACTGATTGACCCTTTCTATCTTTAGTTCTTTATTGATTCTCTCTCTTAAGTTTCTTGCTATCTTTTTTTTATTGCGATAAAAATATTCCAAGTGATGCAATGGAGTTGCCTAATGTTTGGATTTTTTGAAGAGCCGGCTTTAATCCCGCGAGTAGAATTGGGGGATGGGAATTTTAATTACAAATCGGCGAACCATCTCGATATCATCGGCAAACGCTGTCTGCGTTTCCAACAAGCACAAAAACATTTACATAGAATCGATAACAATATTATAAGAGGAGCAGTAATTGGTAGTGCTTCCTGGGTAGGGAGCTATGTTTTCCCTTTAGTTACTGTGTCTATAGCGGCGTTCTGTTTTGCTACCTATCACTATGCACATCATGCAGAAGCATTTAAACAATATCAGGAAGCCTTAAATGATTTGATTGCTGCCTATAATTGGTCAATGGGGCGAAATACGGGCGACCACTGGTATAAATTGGGTGTGCTATCGCTGCAGGATCTTGTATTGACGTTAGGTCCCTGCGTAAAAAGCGAAACGATTTGCACTTGGAGTATGGGTGATCTTGAGCCGGCTTCTATGTTATCACGTGCCAAAAGGGACAATGAGCCAACGACTCTTTTTAAAGCAAAATTAACGCAGTTTGCAGCGGGTGAGCAAACCAAAGAGTGGCGATTCAAAATTTATGGCGAGGGGGGAACAGATGATTTGTGGTCTGTCTTTTTACAATCCAATGGTAAAGATTTAGCTAACGAAGCGGTTAGAAGGACTGTACTTTCTTCTACGGGATAAAGACTATTAAAATTGACCACAAGCTAGTTTTAAACCTAAAAATAGCATCAGTATTCCACTGGAAAATTCGATGCGCTTCCAAACCTTAGCCCGAGACAAAACATGCGCAAAATAGTGGGTTGTGAATGTCAGTGAGCTGAACCACAGGAGACTGGAGGTCAGTACACCTAATAAGAAGGCTTGTTGATGCTCGGGAAATTGGCTACTGCCTCCTCCTATGATGACCAGACTGTCAATAATTGCATGCGGATTTAGTAAACTAAAGCCAAGGGCAAGCATGACAATCTGCAAACGATTAGGCGTTCGCTCGTCGGTAGCAGCCATCTGCATTTCTTTGCTCAAAGCTTGCTTTAATGTCTTGTACCCATAGTACAGTAAAAAGGCGACTCCAAACCAGGTTACCCATCCCTGCAACGTAGGATGAAGCTTAAGTACCTCGTGCAAACCGGCAACGCTGGCACAAACCAGAATGATATCGCAGAAAAAACAAACGAGGGCTGAAAGGGCGGCGTGGTTACGTAGTGCACCCTGGCGAATCAGAAAGACATTCTGCGGACCCAGAGCAGTTATTAGCGATAAGCCGAGCATTAAACCATTTAGATATACCGTCATGGTGAGTTATCCCTCGAAACGAAATGTGGCAATTATTGCGCATTTTTAATTATAATTAAAATTAATAATTATAATCATTGATAAGTTTTACTTATGAGAATAGAGCAAAGAGGCTTACAGGCTTTGGATGCAGTCATTCAAACCCAGAGTTTTGCGGCAGCCGCCAAGCAATTATTTATTACACAGCCTGCGGTAAGTTTGCGTATCAAACAATTGGAAACCCAATTCGGCCAACCTTTACTTATTCGCTCACTGCCTTATCAAGCGACTCCGTTGGGAGAAAAATTACTTAGTTTGCTACGTCGCACCCGTTTGCTAGAAGAGCATTTATTACAAGAAATTCAACAAGATACGCCAGCCCGCCTTTCTGTTGCATTGAATCGCGATAGTTTGGAAACCTGGTTTGTTCGTTTGTTGGAGGAATTAACGCTGTTGGAAAAAATCAACATTGACATCATCACTGATGATCAGGAAGTAACTATTGATTATTTCCGTAAAGGTTCAGTATCGGCTTGTGTAACCAGCTACGATCGGCCTTTGCCAGGCTGTGAATGTGTCTTGTTGGGGCATATGGATTATTTATTAGTCGCCTCACCCTCTTTTATCGCCCGTCATTTTAAGGCCAAAAAATCGGTGATCGATAATTTGTTAGCCGCACCGGTGATTATTTTTGATAGCCGCGATCGCCTACCGGAGCATTATTTTAAACATTTCTTTGCGCATTCATTTACCAGGTATCGTTATCATAAGGTGCCTTCCGTGCAGGGATATAAGCAATTCGCTTTAAAGGGCTATGGTTACGGCTGGATCCCTAGTCTGGATATTCGTGACGAGTTAGCACAGGGTTTGTTAGTAGAACTTTGCCCGGATAAACGTTGGTTGATGCCGTTATACTTGCATTACTGGCAGTTACCTGCCAGGCAATACAAGCTTTTTATAGAAAAAATTGCGGAAGGAGCAAAGCGGTTTCTAATTGAAATCTAACTGGAAAATTAGGGTCCAGTGCCTTTAAACGACATCAACTTCGATTTTACCTTGCTCAATTCGGGTCGGGTAAATTTTCAAGTTCTTAGGTTTGACAACTTTTCCTAAGAGATTGCCTACAGCAGGTGGCCAGGGTGACCAGCATTTTACATCGCCGGTGGCTAAATCAAATTCACTTTTGTGAAAAGGACAGACAATAGCGCAGTTATCCGTAATTTTACCTTTAGCGAGGGGAAGCTTGAAATGTGGACATTGCGCCTGAACCGCGTGCACTTGCTCGTTATGCCAGATAAAGAGGATTTTGTGGCCGTCAATAAGCAACGTTTCTCTCTCTGTTTGTTGTAATTGGGCTAAATCAACTGCCGCTTTCCACACCATAAGAATTCCTTGGTTGTCCATGAAGGATGGAATCATAACAACGCTTGTCGGAGATGTCAGCCGAATTATTACACTTCTTTCGATACTCTACTGTATTGGCGCACGTCGTCGATCCAGTACTCGAATCCTCCAGGACTTACGAAAAACTCCGATCTCTTCGTTAAAATTTGATTTTAATTCGGTCATTTAGTTAAGCTAAACTCCCTCATTAAAATCAAATTTTGCCTCGACCTCGAAGTTTTTCGTAAGTCCTGTCCTCGTGTACTGATGTGTACACGGTGGTTCTGCGAGCCGTTTCTCCTCGTACTGCTCTCACTGCAGCGAGTGTCGAAAGAAGTCTATTGTTGTTTTTCGTTAAATCTAGTACTAACAACGTTGCAAGTTGCGTGAGGAGGGGTATAAAATGCCAGATTAATTTTTCCTGTCTGTAGATTACCAAGGGTAATAAGTTTAAGGAGGGGGCGTGGGCTCTTTGTTGAAAAAAAACGCAATCATTGTGTCTTTTTTAGCGTTGGTGATGGCTTTTTCAGGGGCTTTATGGGCTGCTGAAGAAAACTCCAGCGAACCGATGGATCCGTTGATCGAAGGGTATTACCCTAGTTACCCTCCGACTACTCCTGCCAGTGGTGTCCAGGAAGAATTAATTAAGCGCGGTGAATATTTGGCACGGATGGGGGATTGCATTGCTTGCCATACCGATGTTAAAGGGAAGACGCCAGCTTTTGCAGGCGGTTTGCCGATCAATACTCCTTTTGGTACGTTTTACAGCCCTAATATTACACCTGATAAAGAAACAGGGATTGGGAATTGGACCGAGCAGGATTTCATTCGCGCTTTAAAAGAAGGGCGAGATCCCCAGGGTAGAAATTATTTCCCTGTTTTTCCTTATGTTTATTTCTCCAAAATTTCGGATGATGATGCGCGCGCACTTTACGCTTATTTCATGAATATTCCTGCGGTCAAGCAAAAGAATAAGGATTTGCCTTTCCCCTTCGGTGTACCCGGTGCCCGCTTTTCTTTATGGGGATGGAATTTATTGTTTTTCTTCCCAGAAGATAATGATATTACTTATGAATCGGATAAATCACCCGCATGGAATCGGGGCAAATATATCGTTGATGGTTTAGGACATTGCAGTATGTGTCATACGCCGCTCAATATTTTTGGGGCGCCTAAGAATCGTTTTTACCTCACAGGCAGTTTTATTGATGGTTATTGGGCACCTAATATCACGAAATATGGGTTACACTCAGCAAGCCATTATGAAGTGGCAGATGTTTTTGCTCAGGGCCAACTTATTAATAAGGCAGGCCCGGTTGCGGGGCCTATGGCAGAAGTTAACCATAACAGTTTAACTTACTTGACTGAAGAAGATAGATTGGCAATTGCTACCTATTTAAAAACAGTTGTAAGCGAGGAGCCTTTGGGTATTTCTCCCTCAGAAAGCCAGCCAACGCTGAAACGAGGCAAGCAGGTTTATGTAAATTCTTGCATTATCTGTCACCAAAAAGGGGAGATGGGTGCGCCACTAATCGGCAATGGAGCCAACTGGTATATGCGCTTAAAGAACAGTGGTTTAACCGGGCTTTATCGCCATGCTATCCACGGCTATAACAGCATGCCTGTGAAAGGGGCTTGTGTGACTTGCTCCGATAACGATATTTTAGCTGCAGTTGATTATATTCTTAACAAATCGCTATCCCGATCACAGTGGAGCGATTTGGCGGCGGGTGGATCCAAAAAATACCCTTCCAATGGAAAAGAAATTTATAACGAAAATTGCAGCATGTGCCACGACTCAGGCAAGCAAGGGGCACCTAAAATTGGTGATAAGGCGATCTGGGAGCCATTAATTGCCAAAAACATGGATGTCTTAATTGAAAATACGATTAAGGGTGAAGCACATCCGAAAAATGGTGGGTGTAAACATTGCACAACCGGTGAGGTTATTGAGGCAATTAAATATATGGTGAGTCAATCAAAAACGGAAGGGAACTTTTCCCTCTGGTAATTGAGGTATCGTTTCTGGTTTGATTATAAATTTATTTAATTATTGGCCAGCGAAGAATACCTGGCCATTTAAAGAGGTGAGGACGGGGATGCTAAACAGGTTTAAGGTAAGCAAGGTGCTTGCCGCCTTGACGGGACTGGTGATGAGCCAGGCCGTAATGGCTGCAGCGGATAAATGGCAGCTAAATATGTATAAAGGTGTGACGCCTTTAAGTAACGACATGTATGATTTGCACATGATTGCCATGGTGATTTGTGCGATCATCGGTATCGTGGTGTTTGGGGTGATGATTTACTCACTCATCCACCATCGTAAATCGAAAGGTTATACACCGGCTACTTTTCATGACAATACTCGCCTGGAGATTGTTTGGTCGATAATTCCATTTCTGATTCTTGTTGGCCTTGCCATTCCTGCTACCAAAGTTTTGATGCGGATGGATGACACTGCGGAGTCTGATGTAACCATTAAAGTTGTTGGCTATCAATGGAAATGGCAATACCAATATCTCGATCAAGGTATTAGCTATTTTAGTAATTTATCGACTCCTTATGAACAAATACAGAATAAGCAGAAGAAAGGACAGTGGTATTTGCTGGAAGTGGATAAACCCCTGGTCTTACCGGTTAATAAAAAAATTCGTTTCTTGGTGACTTCTAATGATGTGATTCACTCCTGGTGGGTTCCCGAGATTGGCATAAAACGGGATGCCATGCCAGGATTCATGCATGAGGCTTGGGCCAGAATAGAAAAGCCTGGGGTTTATCGAGGCCAGTGTGCTGAATTATGTGGTATTAACCATGGCTTTATGCCCATTGTTGTAAAAGCAGTCAGTGATGAGGAGTTCAATAAGTGGGTTGCTGAGCAGGTTAAGGTCAAGGATGAATATGATGCCAGCGTTGCTCAGCCAACAGAACAGCCGAAAATGACTCGTGCTGAACTGATGAGTATGGGTAAGCAAAAATACGATCTCATTTGTGCAGCTTGCCACAAGGCGGATGGTAAAGGGATACCGCCTATGTACCCTGCTCTTAAAGGAAGTTCGGTTGCAGTAGGAAAACCGATTTCACGTCATATTGAATTGGTTCTGCATGGCATACCTGGCTCTGCTATGCAAGCGTATAAAGACCAATTAAGCGATGCTGAAATTGCCGCAATTATTACCTATGAGCGTAATGCTTGGGAAAATAATACTAACGATGAAGTTCAGCCTGCCGATGTTGCAAAAATACGTCAGGGTGATAATCAACAACCTAAAATGGTGAATAAAGCTCAAGCTGGAGGTTTGCGATGAGTGATATATTAACGCATGATACTGATCACGACGAACATCATGGCCCAGAACAGGGAAAGGGAATAAGCGGTTTTGTAAAACGATGGTTGTTTACAACAAACCATAAAGACATTGGCTCCCTTTATCTCTGGTTGGCGTTGATCAGTTTTTTTATTGCCGGCTCCATGGCGTTAATTATTCGTGCTGAACTTTTTCAGCCTGGCCAGCGATTTGTTGACCCCAACTTCTTTAATCAAATGACCACGCTTCATGGTTTGATTATGCTCTTCGGGGTAGTTATGCCTGCATTTACAGGGATGGCCAACTGGCAAATTCCTATGATGATAGGTGCGCCTGATATGGCTCTGCCACGTTTGAATAACTGGAGTTTCTGGATATTGCCTTTTGCCTTTGTACTCTTGGGCTCAACCATGTTTCATAGCGGTGGTGGACCGAATTTCGGTTGGACGATGTATGCGCCTTTGTCAACCAAATATGCCCCTCCCAGCACTGATTTTATGATTTTCTCCATTCATATGATGGGACTTTCATCCATCATGGGTTCGATCAACATTATCGCTACAATTCTGAATATGCGGGCTCCAGGCATGAGTTTGATGAAAATGCCCATGTTTGTGTGGACGTGGTTGATTACAGCTTTCTTGCTAATTGCTATTATGCCAGTATTAGCCGGGGCTGTAACAATGATGCTTGCCGATAGGCATTTTGGCACCAGCTTTTTCGAAGCGGCTGGCGGCGGGGATCCCATTTTATTCCAACATGTATTCTGGTTTTTCGGTCACCCGGAAGTATACGTTCTTGTTCTGCCTGCCTTCGGTGTGGTGTCAGAAATTATTCCTACATTTAGCCGTAAACCACTATTTGGTTACCATTTCATGGTTTATGCGACCGCAAGTATCGCGATACTTTCTTTCGTAGTCTGGGTACATCATATGTTTACTACGGGTGTTCCTTTAGGCGCAGAATTGTTTTTTATGTATACAACGATGTTAATCGCGGTGCCGACTGGTATTAAGGTTTTCAACTGGGTCAGTACGATGTTCAAAGGCTCAATGACTTTTGAAACCCCGATGCTTTTCGCCATTGCCTTTGTTTTCCTCTTTACTATTGGTGGTTTTACCGGCTTGATGTTGGCCTTGGTACCAGCAGATTTCCAATACCAGGATACCTATTTTGTGGTTGGCCACTTCCACTACGTTTTGGTGCCTGGCGTTATATTTGCTCTGCTAGGGGCAACCTATTACTGGTTACCAAAGTGGACCGGACATATGTACAACGAGCGTTTAGGAAAATGGCATTTCTGGTTGTCTACTATTTCAGTAAATATCGCATTCTTTCCTATGCATTTCTTAGGTTTGGCTGGAATGCCAAGGCGAATTCCTGATTACGCATTGCAATTCACTAATTTCAATATGATTTCTTCGATTGGTGCGTTTATTTTTGGGTTCTCGCAGTTATTATTTTTGTATAATGTGATAAGAACAGTGCGTGGCGGTAAGAAAGTAGATGCTCGAGTTTGGGAAGGTGCACACGGCCTGGAATGGACTCTACCTTCACCCCCACCTTATCACAGCTTCACTACGCCGCCTGAAATTTGATGAGAAATAAGTAGTTATTAACAGGTAGGGTGGTGAATTTAATGGCTGAAAAAGGTCATGCAAAATTGGTGATTAGTCTTGCGGTGGTTGTTATCGGCATGTTTGCTTTTGGCTTTGCCTTAGTACCCATTTACAATAGTTTATGTAGAGTGCTGGGAGTCAATGGCAAAACGAATACCGAAGCAGTTGCTTATGATGAAAAGCAGGCAAAAATCGTGCATGAAAGAGAGGTTGTTGTGGAGTTCGTGGCGACAAATAATAGCTCTGTGCCTTGGGCCTTTTATCCCAAGGTTCAGAAGTTAAGAGTGCATCCAGGCGAAATTGCTAAACTTGCTTTTTATGCAGAAAATAAGACAAATCATCGCATGACTGTGCAAGCAATCCCTAGTGTCACACCAGGAATTGCAGCTAAATACCTAAAAAAGACGGAATGTTTTTGTTTTACGCAACAAACTTTGAATGGGCATGAAGCGATGGATATGCCTTTATTATTCCATTTGGATACAGATTTACCGGCAAAGGTTAAGACAATTACTCTGTCTTATACGTTGTTTGATGTCACTAATAAAGTGATTAACTAGTTCGATATAGACGCAGAATCTGTGTTTATATATCCCTAGGCGAACGTTATCCCTTACAATGCGCAGCATTTGTGTGGGGCCAGTATCTAAGTCCCAGTTCGTTTAATATAGCGGACTCACGTTAACTAAGCATCGCAGTGCAGTTGCGCTGGCGATATAGATAGAACAGGAGAAAAATATACAATGGGAGCACATGGCACATATTACGTACCTAAACCCAGTCACTGGCCATTAGTGGGCTCAATTGGTTTGACGACAACGCTGGTTGGCGCTGCCTCTTGGTTACATCACGATTGGTATGGTCCTTATATTTTTACTCTTGGTTTAGCCATTTTAGTGTTTATGATGTTTGGCTGGTTTGGGCAAGTAATTTACGAGAATGAAAAGGGCTTATACGATTTACAGGTTGATCGTTCATTTCGTTGGGGCATGAGCTGGTTTATTTTTTCTGAAGTTTGCTTCTTTGGTGCTTTCTTTGGCGCTCTCTTTTTCGCGCGTTTTTGGTCAGTCCCTCTGCTTGGCGGTGATATCCATCCCATTACCCATATCACACTTTGGTCTGATTTTCAGGCGACCTGGCCCTTGCTGACCAACCCGGACAATCAAGCCTTTGTGGGTGCTGACAAGGCGATGGGAGCCTGGGGTTTGGCTGCTATTAACACCCTTATTTTGTTGACATCAGGTGCTACGATAACTTGGGCACATTGGGCTTTGAAACTGAATAAACGTAAACAACTCATCGCAGGGATGATCTGTACTATTGCGCTGGGTATACTTTTCCTGATGCTGCAATCTTATGAGTATCATGAAGCCTATACCGAAATGAATCTAACGCTGGATGCCGGAATTTATGGCACGACTTTCTTTATGCTGACTGGATTTCACGGTTTGCATGTTACTATCGGGACAATCATGCTGATTGTTATTCTGATGCGTTGCATTCGTGGTCATTTTACCCCTGAGCGCCATTTTGCCTTTGAAGCGGCTGCCTGGTATTGGCACTTTGTAGATGTGGTCTGGTTATTTTTGTTTATTTTTGTCTACTGGCTCTAATAAGCTAAATCGATCTTGAAGAGATAAACCTTGATGTCGCAAGCTCCATCAAGGCTACAAGAATAAATAA
Source organism: Legionella donaldsonii (assembly GCF_900452385.1). Taxonomy (NCBI): domain Bacteria; kingdom Pseudomonadati; phylum Pseudomonadota; class Gammaproteobacteria; order Legionellales; family Legionellaceae; genus Legionella; species Legionella donaldsonii. Next base: position 141,244 of record NZ_UGOA01000001.1, read on the forward strand.
GTAGCCTTTGATGGAGGCAGCGACGCCAGGGAAAAAGTTCTACGAAGCTAAATCCTGCCTCAAAGCCCCATCAAGAAACAGTTCTCAGGCTAAACTACGTTCGTGCTAGCATCCGTTACAGCTTGGTGTTGATTAGTAAGCCAGGTTGAAATTGAATAAAATTAATTGTTAACGTATAAGTAAAACGGTAGCGGTGAAAGCTGATATGAGTAATGATCGCTTCACCACGAAAAAAGTCGGCGTTAAAAACGACAGGACTTTCTTTATCAAGGTAATCAGTACTAGTCAATTGCATTTCACTTTCCCCGAGCTCAACCAACCAACAAGATGCCTGGGCGTGCCCGCATTTTAACTTGACGGCAACTGGTTGCACAGGTTGGATTTGCATAGTACTTCTCCGCCATATGACTTAATATCGGCAGATAAGATAAAAACTTGAGCACCTAATTTATTAATTGCTTAATAACAGTTTGCAAATTTTGTAGGGTATCGTAATGGATGACTAAGGTTCCTTTACCCGCTTTGCCTGGTTTGATTTTAACCGGAGTTTTCAATCGCTGGGTCAGTGTCTCAATCTGCTCCTGGATTAGAGGAGTAATTTCTCCTTTCACGCCAGTTTCAGGTTTACCATTTTTGACGCGTGCGACTAATTTTTCTGTTTCCCTTACTGACAAATTCTTAGCAACTACTAATTGTGCAACCTGACTTTGTTGCTCATCACTAAGCATAAGTAAGGCACGTGCATGCCCCATATCCAAATCACCATGCTCCAAAAATTGTTTTACTTCCGTGTTCAAACCCAATAAACGCAGGTAGTTACTCACAGCAGTTCGCGATTTGCCTAATAGGTCGGCAACTTGCTGATGGGTTAAATCAAATTCATCGGTAAGGCGATGCATGGCGCGAGCTTGATCCATGGCGTTGAGATCTTCACGCTGCAAATTCTCCACTAAAGCGATAGCCATAGCTGTTTCGTCATCTACCTGGCGCAAGACGACAGGAACTTCAGTAAAACCGATTAATTGGCAGGCACGCCACCGCCGTTCGCCGGCTATGATTTCATAACGTCCATTAGCAATTTCACGAACTACCAATGGTTGTAGCAAGCCTTGTTGCTTGATGGATGCAGCCAATTCAGCCAACGGTGCCTCCTCGATTTCTGCTCGAGGTTGATATTTACCAGGTTGCAAGCTATCTATAGCCAGGTTTAATCGTTCGGTTGTTGCTTTTTCATTAAGCAAATTTACCGCAGAATTACCTAGTAAGGCAGATAAATTACGTCCTAAACCACTGCGTTTTGTTGTCATAATTACCTCGATTAACCGGCCACGGTGGTTTGCTTACTAATGACTTCGGCAGCTAATACCATATAAGCGGCTGCGCCCGGTGATGATTTGTCGTAGTATAACGCTGGCAAACCATGACTGGGTGCTTCAGCAAGGCGTACGTTTCGTGGAACTACCGTTCGGTATACTTTATTTTGAAAATGCTCCAATAGCTGTTTTGAGACGTCAGAGCACAAGCGATTACGTGCATCGTACATGGTACGTAGAACACCTTCAATATGCAGGCGCGGGTTTACCGAGGCCTTAATTTGTTCAATAGTGGACACCAGGGCAGCCAAACCTTCGAGCGCATAATATTCACATTGCATCGGAATTAACACGGAATCGGCGGCTACTAATGCGTTGATAGTGAGTGTATTTAATGCAGGAGGGCAGTCGATTAGGATAAAGTCATAGGCGCTTTGTATGGATTGTAATGCTTTAAATAGGAAGGTTTCACGATGGTTTCTTTCCATCAAACTAACTTCGGCAACAGTCAAATCGCCATTAGCCGGTATTAAATCAAAACCACAGGCTGTGGTTAAACAAGCCTGCTCGGCGAGACAATCACGCAGTAAAACATCATTCGCAGTATGCACCAGCGTGCTTTTATCAACGCCTGAACCCATCGTTGCATTACCTTGGGGATCTAAATCAACGAGTAAAACCTGTTGACGATTCGCAGCGATAGAAGTTGCTAGATTAATTGCTGTCGTGGTTTTGCCCACGCCCCCTTTCTGATTGGCAATGGCTATGACTTTTGCCATGGTTATTCCTTGATTGCATTTTCAATAATGACGCAGCAACGCTTACCATCCAGGCCGGGTACTGTATAGGACTGGACTTGATAGGGTAGGTTGATGCTCGCCAGTTCGGTTTCAGGATAGCGTCCTTTCATGGCAAGCCAGATACCATTTGTCTCAACAAGATGGTTAGTCCATTTCAACATTTGCGCCAGATCGCTGAAGGCCCGACTTGTTACTGTATCAAAACCGCGTGATGGGTGGTAGTTTTCTACACGAGTTTGCACGATTTCAATATTATCTATGTTCAGAGCACGCTTTACTTCTTGCAGGAATCGTATTTTTTTACCATTACTGTCCAGTAAAACCACATGTAAGTCAGGTTGTATAAGTGCTAACGGGATACCTGGTAAACCGGCTCCGGTCCCAACATCCAGCAAACGTTTGCCACGAATCCATGGTGCAATAGCCAAGCTGTCAAGCAGATGACGGGTAACCATGACATCCATATCTCTAATCGCAGTTAAATTATAACTACGATTCCATTTGTGTAGTAATGATAAATAATGCAACAGTGGTTCAGTTTCTGTTGATATGCCCAGTTCTTTCAGACCCTTATTGAGAATTAAAGCCAGCTCAGGTGAGATACTCATGCTGGTTCTCGATGCTTTTTGAGATAAATTAACAACAAGGATAAGGCTGCCGGGGTGACACCTGAAATGCGCCCTGCCTGGGCCATTGTTCTTGGTTTGATACGGCTTAATTTCTGGATGACTTCCGTCGACAAACCAGGAACAGCCGTATAGTCCAGGTTTTCCGGTAGCTGCGTGTTCTCATGCTTGCGTAAACGCTCAATATCTAGGAGTTGCCGTTCGATATAACCTGCGTATTTACTTTGAATTTCTACTTGTTCAGCAATATCAGCAGCTAACTCTGGTAAACCCAAATGAGTAACAGCCTGCAAATCCCTATAGTTGATTTCCGGTCGTTTAAGGAGATCTGCCGCACGGCAATCCTGTTGCAGCGGGTTTGCAATCATCGCAGCGAAATCTTCATTGTGTGCAACCCGGATCCAGGTGTCTTTCAGTTGGGCTTGTGCCTGCTCTATCGCTTCCCGTTTCTTACAAAAGGCTTGCCAGCGTTCATCGCCCACTAATCCTAATTCACGGCCCTTTTCTGTGAGGCGAAGGTCGGCATTATCCTCACGTAAAAGCAGGCGATATTCTGCCCTTGAGGTAAACATCCGGTAGGGTTCCTGGGTCCCGCAGGTAATCAAATCATCAATGAGAACACCGATGTAGGCTTCATCGCGGCGAGGGCACCATAAGGGTTTTTCCTGCGTTTGTAAGGCTGCGTTCATGCCGGCAATCAAACCTTGCGCTGCAGCCTCTTCATAGCCAGTAGTACCATTGATTTGACCAGCAAAAAACAGATTGGAGAGCGGTTTGGTCTGGAGGTAAGGTGTTAAGCCGCGTGGATCAAAATAATCGTATTCAATGGCATAACCAGGGCGAGTAATATGAGCATTTTCAAAGCCCTTGATAGTTCGAACAAATTGAACTTGTACTTCGAAAGGTAAACTGGTTGATATACCATTGGGGTATATTTCGTCTGTAGTTAATCCTTCGGGTTCAACAAAAATCTGGTGGGATGTTTTATCGGCAAAGCGAACTACTTTGTCTTCAATTGAAGGACAATAGCGAGGGCCAATACCCTCAATAACACCAGCATACATAGGGGATTGATGCAGATTGGCTTGAATAATTTCATGCGTAGCGGCAGTTGTATGTGTTATGTAGCAGGGCAGTTGCTGTGGATGTAGTGCCGTAGTCCCCAGATAGGAAAATACGGGTACAGGCATATCGCCAGGTTGAACCGACATTTGTGCATAATCAAGCGAGCGCCCATCGATACGGGGAGGCGTTCCGGTTTTCAAGCGGCCGACAGGCAATTCTAATTCACGTAAGCGTTTTGCTAAGGCAATAGCAGGGGGATCACCAGCGCGCCCACCAGCATATTGACTCATTCCTACATGAATTTTTCCGCCCAAAAAAGTACCCACAGTTAAAACGACAGCATGGGCTCGCAAAACTAAACCCATCTGGGTGACGACGCCTTTGACTTGTTCCCCTTCAACCAGCAAATCATCAACGGCCTGTTGAAACAACGTTAAATTAACTTGATTTTGTAATTGTTGTCGAATTGCTTGCCGATAAAGTACACGATCTGCTTGTGCTCGAGTGGCTCGCACGGCGGGTCCTTTAGACGCATTGAGGATACGGAACTGGATACCAGCTTTATCGGCAGCTAAAGCCATGGCACCATCAAGTGCATCAATTTCTTTGACCAGATGGCCTTTACCAATACCGCCGATAGCAGGATTGCAAGACATTTGCCCAAGCATATCCATGTTATGAGTAAGTAGCAGTGTTTGAGCACCTAGACGGGCTGCTGCAAGTGCTGCTTCAGTACCGGCATGGCCACCGCCGACAACAATAACGTCGTAATGTTTTTCAAGATTCATTTAAGGAAACTATTGCGCAACAAATCAGCAATTATACATTTTTTTATTAGCATACCCAACCTCTAAGTAGCATGAATAAAAAAGTTGATTCTTGAAGCCTCCTTGCAAGGAACAAATTATTACTGTCTATGCTTGTTTGTTAACCTATCAAACGGTAAATGCCCGGGGTCTCTGGTGCTGAGTTATTCTCTGCCATACTTTCCTTATGAGAATTATCTATTTGGTAAAATAGATAAGCGGCAGTCATTAAAAGAGCTACTGGCCAAGAAACCGCTGCTGCAGTGATAAAGAATGCAGGTCCGGTTGTATTGTAGAATAACCCTTTCCAAAAATTGGAATAGGCATCACTGCTTTCCTTCTTTAATTGGATAAGTAATTCCTGATGTATTGTATCATCGACCAGTTTACCATTGACCAATTCGCGCTGAATGGCTATCGTTGAATTTTTATAGGTCTTGTAGTCATCTGCGGACACATACATGGCAGTTCCCAGCATGCTTAAAGCAGCTAGATAAGCCAGAGAAAGCCCTCCGGTAAAAATCAAAGTTGCCCCAAAGCCAGCGACGACAGCGCTTGCTGCGATGACGTTAAAAGCATAATAAGACGTTTGAGCTGCCCATTCGTCATTTAAGATATCAATCTGCCGGTTAATAACGGCTAATTGTTGTTCTGATTTAGGCAACCCAGTAGTTTGTTGCTCCTCTAATTCTGCAATACGATGATTATATTTAGCTTTTTCAAACAGCCAGCTTGCGAGGATGAGTGCTACATCGAAAACTAAAAAGGCTACGGTTATTTTATCCGCTGCGGCCACCGAAATATGAAAAAGCTTATTGTAATTGGTTAGCAAATTGACCGTGCCCCAAACGCTATCATTGAGCATGGAAAAGCCACTTTTTTCCAGTTCTTGTTTTAAAACTTTTTTGCCTGATAAATCATTTCCTGACTCGGCATCCATAACCCGTTTTGTTACTGTGACCAGGTTAATTATAAAGCGCAATGCATAGATACTTACACTCAACACGTATAAGACTTGCTGTGGCTTATCGAGCGCTTTAACAAAGTCATCCATACTGTAATGGTGTCCAAATGTTGCGTTTACTCTTTTTAAGTAATCAGGGATACCACTTTTTTGCAAAAGAACAATGGCGTTGTTGATCATGCCATGACAGTAAATCCAATAAATACGATTGTTATTTAAGTTAGAGATGTTATCACGAAATTTGGCTGAATCAGTTAGGCTCGCTTTATAATCAGAAACAGTATCAGATACTTTATTTCTTAAAAAAGAAGAAAGCGGAACTGCTTTTTTACCCTCTTTAGACTTGGAAGAGGCACTTGGGGTTTTAAAACTAACTATCTCTGCTTTCTTCTTCTGCAGATCATTAAGCGTAGCTTCATCATAGTTGCATTGGTAATAGAGGATCATTAAATCACAAAGCGCTTCCATACAGCATACTATGTCGTTGTCTCGGTCTTTTTCCCAGCGCTTTTTATTAGAAAGGAATAACTGATATAAAGATGAAAATTCTGCATCCAGCTGATTTAGGTTAAAATCAGCAGCCTTAAAGTCAAAGGCTTCTGATACTTTAGGCTTTTTATTAAAAAAGCTGTCTTTAAGCTGATTTAGATGGGATGGAGGCATAAATAATTTCCTGGTTTTAAAGCAATAATTTAAAAATTTACTTAGAGATTGCTCATTTGCTGCAATCAGCAATGGCGGGAAAAAGCTCGTTATGAAGAGCGCGCACGCATACTACGTGTGGTTATTCTTTTTATAAGTGAGGGAGTGTGCAGTAAATTATTTAAAATAACATGTCCGCGGTCCTTAAGCGAAAGCAAGGCTATTTTTACAAAAGGAACGCTTGTAGGCATAATATCACCTCAACAATAAAAAGTTAGTGCACAAGAAATACCACTGAAATAGTGCAACATGTTCTTTTTTTATAACATAATCTCTGTTTATTGAACAAGCATTTAAGGAACAAATTTACACAATTGATAAATTAATTATGAAATCAGCTGCGATTTTGTTAAAAAAAAGAAATCAGAGCTGCAATTGTAGCCAAGATGATTATAATTGTCACTAAAAAATAAGGGTGGTTGGTAGACAAATAACCACAATGTAAAATTATTCCTTTCATAAAATGAGTGAAAAATGAAAAAAGCAGTTGTTCTATTATCAGGAGGCCTTGACTCTACGACCTGTTTGGCGATGGCGAAAGCGCAAGGATTTGCGTGTTATGCACTTAGCTTTGCCTATGGCCAAAGGCATTCCGTGGAATTATCGGCAGCACGCCGCGTTGCTGCTCATTTCTCAGTAGTAGAACACCGTGTCGTGACACTCGATCTTGGTCAATTCGGTGGTTCGGCTTTGACCGATGAAACACGGTCGGTACCAGATTATAAAGGAGATGGACTAATTCCAGTGACTTATGTCCCTGCACGCAATACGGTATTTTTATCTATTGCACTGAGTTTTGCGGAAGTCATTGGTGCGCGTGACATTTTTATTGGGGTCAGTGCAGTTGATTATTCTGGCTATCCAGATTGCCGTCCGGAGTATATTGCTGCTTTTGAACACATGGCTAATTTGGCAACCAAGGCTGGCGTGGAAGGCGAAGGGGTAAAATTACATACGCCTTTACAACATTTGAGTAAAGCAGAAACCATTTTAGCGGGCAAGCATTTAGGCGTAGATTATGCATTGACCGTATCTTGTTATCAAGCAACAGAGAGTGGCCATGCTTGTGGGCGCTGTGATAGCTGTACCTACCGCCGCCAAGGCTTTGAGGCCGCTGGAGTGGCTGATCCAACATTGTATCTTTAAAGTATTCCCCAGCGGGTTCGATATTAAACATAATTTTATTTTCTAGTATTGAACCAGGACATGGATTCCGTATAAAGGTTGAGCATTCTACGAAATAGGTTCGTTTTAGAGCCATTTGCTTTGCGTTATGACAACGGTTGTACATTTCCAGTTCGTTTTTAGTTGGCCGCCTGCTATGATTCGCCTCGGTTACTAAAACAAGGAGAAAGACATGACTGTTTTGGAGTTTTCAAGGATGCATTGGGCTGCAGCATCAGCTCTTTTTATTGCAACATCGCTTGCAGTTGCGACGGGAACAATAATTTTTCTTCATCCCGGAATTATACTGGCAGTAGCGGGATTCACCCTATCAGATGCTATGCCCTTAGCTTTTATTGGGTTAATGCCCCTTCCTGCCGCCATTACTACTTTGTCTGCTCTTGTTTTTAGCATCAATCTGATTCTTAGTACATTCTTTAATATAGTGGTTGCAATATACAACGCCATGGATCATTTTTTTCGTCCGGACGATATTAATTTAGGAGACGGTTATCGTACCGAAAAGAATAGAGATTTACGGAAATTACTCAGTGAACATTGGGCGATGACTTTCGCTCTTCTTATTGCAACAGCCTTTGCCATAGCCATTGCTACGGTAGCCTTTCTTTATCCACCATTCATTCTGGCAATTGCCGGGTTTACTTTATTTGATACCACGCCTTTAGCATTTATAGGACCTATGCCTCTCCCGGCTGCTGTTCTTACGATAACCGCCCTTGTGTTCAGTATTAATGTGGTTGCCAGTATTCTCTTTAATACGGTCGTGACTATTTATAATGGTTTGGATCATTTGTTGCAGCCGGAACTGTCGGAGCATTTAATAACTACTAGCCATCGTAATATGCAGGAGAGTGGTTTGGAAAAAAGACAATCAGACGGTAATAAGATGGCTCCTGCTAATGGGGGTGAAAAGTATGGTGACGATACGCATTATTTTTCGCCCATTGATTCGCCGAGCCGAGGCATAAAGGTTGATGGCCATCTTTCTCCTTCTACAGATATAGGCTCACCCCGCAAAAATAACTGTTTTTAATCAGGGGAGGCAAGAACGGTTCCAGTAACAGTTTTTCATTATTAGGTTGCTAGCGATTATTCTTGCCAACGTTTTACTAAGCCGCTATCAATATCGAACAAATCTAAAATTCTCCCGACGCTATGATTAATCAAATCATCAATCGTTTGTGGCTGAGTATAAAAGGCGGGGACAGGCGGGCAAATAATTCCTCCCATTTGTGTAATGGTGACCATGTTTTGCAGATGTCCCAGATGCAAGGGCGTTTCTCTCGGCATTAAAACCAAACGGCGGCGCTCTTTAAGAACGACATCGGCTGCGCGGGTCAGCAAAGTCCCTGTAATACCATGAGCAATTTCGCCGAGCGTTTTCATGGAGCAGGGGGCGATAATCATGCCTTTTGTTTTATAGGAGCCGCTCGCGATAGACGCACTGATATCATTAACAGGATGATAACTATCAGCCAAATTCTTAAGTTCTTCCATTGTTAAATTGGTTTCGCAAGCACGGGTGAGTTGAGCGGCTTTACTTACTATCAGATGCGTTTCAATAGGAAAATTTTTTAAGACTTGCAGTAAGCGAATACCGTAAATAATACCGGATGAGCCGCTAATACCAATAATAAGACGTGGATTATTCATGAGGCTTATTATCCTTTTTCATCGTGCAACTATAATATTAGCCTTTATTGTAACGTATAAATCGAGCATTCCATCGGCGTATGCGTTATAATTTGCCATTTTTATTGTTGCGAGTAATCACTTTATGACAACAGTCCGCAAAATGCTGGTGACCAGCGCACTCCCCTATGCGAATGGACACTTACACTTGGGGCATTTGGTCGAACATATCCAGACTGACATTTGGGTGCGTACTCATAAAATGCTAGGCCATGAATGTATCAGTGTTTGTGGTGATGATGCCCATGGCACGCCAATTATGCTGAAAGCAGAACAATTGGGGATAACTCCGGAAGAACTGACTACTCAAATGAGGCAGAGTCATGAGCAGGACTTTAAAGCATTTGCTATTGCTTATGATTGTTACCATACAACTCATTCCGAGGAAAACCGGTTATTGGCTGCTCAAATTTATGAACGGTTACAAGCGGCTGGCGCTATTGTTAAAAAAACCATTCGCCAAGCCTATGACCCAGTGAAGGCAATGTTCTTGCCCGATCGCTATGTGAAAGGAACATGTCCTAAATGTGGTGCTGCCGATCAATACGGTGATAATTGCGAATCTTGCGGTGCAACTTATGCACCAACCGAACTCATTAATCCTGTTTCCGCTATTTCCGGCGCAAAGCCTGTTGAAAAAGAGTCTGAGCATTATTTCTTTGATTTGCCGCGTTATGAACAATTATTAAAGGAATGGACGCGTAATGGCCATTTGCAAACAGAAGTAGCCAACAAATTGGACGAATGGTTTGCTGCTGGCTTAAAACAGTGGGACATTTCCCGTGATGCGCCTTATTTTGGTTTTCAAATTCCGAATGTTAGTGATAAATATTTCTATGTTTGGTTAGATGCGCCGATTGGTTACATGGCTAGCTTTAAGAAATACAGTGATGAAAATAATTTGTCCTTTGCCGAGTTTTGGGATAAAAACGCTACAACGGAGTTGTACCATTTCGTTGGTAAGGACATTGTTTATTTCCATGCGTTGTTCTGGCCGGCTTTATTGGCAGCCAGTGGACATCGATTACCCACAGCCATTTTTACACATGGTTTTCTAACCGTGAATGGCCAGAAAATGTCAAAATCACGCGGTACTTTTGTTGAAGCTCGTACTTATCTCGCTCATTTGCATCCAGAGTACTTACGTTATTATTTTGCTGCAAAACTAAGTAGTCGTGTTGATGATCTGGATTTGAATTTTGATGATTTTATTAACCGGGTGAACGCAGATTTAGTAGGTAAAGTGGTTAATATTGCTAGTCGCTGCGCGGGTTTTATTAATAAGCGTTTTGATAATCAATTGGCAACAGAATTAGCAGAGCCTGCTCTTTACCAGCAGCTGTTGGCTCAAAAGACAGAGATTATCGATGCCTTTGTCAAGCGGGATTATGCGCGTGCTATCAGACAAATCATGGAATGTGCTGATCGAGTTAATCAGTATATCGATACGAACAAGCCCTGGGTACTTGCCAAGGACAATGAGCGCGTGGCTGATGTCCAGGCAATTTGTACTATGGGTTTGAATCTGTTTCGTTTGTTAATGACTTATTTAAAGCCGGTATTACCGATGATGGCTGAAGCTTGCGAACAATTTCTAAATTGCGAAGCGTTGGGCTGGGACAATATCGATAAACCGCTGCTTGGCCACACGATTAATACGTTTAAACCTCTCATGGTGAGAGTAGAAAAAGAGAAAATTGATGCCATGCTATTACAAACCAAGGAGTCTCTGGTGAATACAACGGATGTTCAAAAAAACCAGGCTAAGGCTGTAGAGAATACAATCAGTATTGAGGATTTTACCAAAGTTGATTTACGGGTCGCTCGAATTATGTCTGCTGAAGCTGTGGAAGGAGCGGATAAGTTATTACGCCTGCAACTGGATTTGGGTGATGGGCAGCGACAAGTATTTGCCGGAATTAAAAGCGCTTACGCACCTGATGATCTCATCGGTCGTTTGACTGTGGTAGTAGCAAATTTGGCACCACGAACCATGCGTTTTGGGATATCTGAAGGCATGGTCTTGGCCGCGGGTGATGGGAAAGATATTTTTCTTTTACAGCCAGATGCAGGAGCGCAACCTGGTATGAAGATAAAATAATGGTTTCTGTTAAGGCAATTGATGAGTTATTACCGCAAACACAATGCGGTGAGTGCGGCTATCCAGGCTGTTTACCTTATGCTGAAGCCTTGGCGCAAGGTACTGCACCTATTGATCGTTGTCCACCCGGTGGGGTGACGACAATGCGAGCTCTTGGTGAGTTGTTAGGCGTTGATACAGAATCCTACTTAGCGGCAGTCGAAGCAAATACGCGTCCGCCTTCTCTAGCTGTTATTCGTGAAACGGAGTGCATCGGTTGTACCAAATGTATTCAAGCTTGTCCTGTTGATGCGATTATTGGTAGTGCCAAGGTGATGCATGCTGTTATTGCTCATGAATGTACAGGCTGCGGGCTTTGTGTGGCGCCTTGTCCCGTAGATTGTATTGAACTGGTGGATTTGCCAGAACCTGGCTACGATAAAACAGTAGCTCGCCAACGGTTTCATGCCAAGCAGGCGCGTTTGTTAAGGGAAGAACAGGAGAAACAGCAAATTTATCGTGAAAAGCGCCAATTGGCCGTTAAAACCAGCGATGTCAGGCAGGATGTACAAGCCAAACAGGACTATATCAGGCAAGCACTGATGAGAGTGCAGGCAAAGAAGAAATGAACAAAGCAAAACGTCGTGCTATTTTTGAACGTTTTCGCGCTCAAAATCCCCATCCTACGACAGAGTTGCATTATAGTTCGCCGTTTGAATTGCTCATTGCTGTCATGCTTTCCGCGCAGGCGACTGATGTGAGTGTTAATAAGGCAACGGCTAAACTTTTTCCTGTTGCCAATACGCCCCAAGCGATATTGGCTCTCGGTGAAGAGCAACTAAAAACGTATATAAAAACAATTGGCTTGTTTAATAGTAAAGCACAAAATGTGGTAAAGACTTGCCAATGCCTTATTGAAAAGCATGATGGTCAAGTACCAAGCAGTCGTGAAGCCTTGGAAGCGTTGCCGGGTGTAGGGCGTAAAACAGCCAATGTGGTGCTCAATACAGCGTTTGGTCAGCCAACGATGGCAGTAGACACTCATATTTTTCGGGTTGCCAATCGAACTGGAATAGCCCCGGGAAAAACACCACTGGCTGTTGAATTGGCTTTACTTAAGCAGGTGGACAAAGAATTCATCCAGGATGCTCACCACTGGCTTATTTTACATGGCCGCTATGTCTGTGTTGCTCGTAAACCGCGTTGCCCCGATTGCCTTATTCGCGATCTTTGTGAATTTGACCATAAAACTAAATAATCAGATTAGGCAGTTTCTAATCTACTCTGGTAATTTTTTAAGGTTGCTCCTAGAATAAAATTTTGACCATTGCCGGAGAGCAATATGGGGTTTTGGGATGCATGGAGCACAGTCAAGGAGTGGGGTAATTCCCTGTGGAATAACGAGTATATTAAGAAAACAGCAGTCGATCGATTTCGTTCCTCTTATTCTGTATTAGAGCATTTAGCTAAAGAAATCGATGCTGCGCCAAAGGTCCTTTATTCAGCTGTTGTTGATCCCCAAACCCATAAAGTTGCTAGCCATGTAGCTCGTATTCTGGTTGAAGATTTACCCCTTATCATGGCACCTTCGTATGCTAATACGTTGATCCAACAAAGTGGCTATAGCTATCTAAATAATGAATCAGATGTCCCTTGGCTAAGTATAGATACCAGCATAATCATGGCCTTGGGACTTTTAGATTGGAGTGTTTGGGTCTATACCAATAGGCACCGGGTACAAATGACGATGCGTATGCTGGTAGTACTCCTAGAGGCAGGCGATGACTTAACTTTGCATAAACCGAAGATGACTATTTGTAGTGAAGAGGCCTGTACAGACGCACGTTTTTTAAAAGGGGTCATTCGCAGTACTATTAAATATTCCACCACAAAACAATTGGTAAAGCTAATTGGGTATATACCCGTTATAGGTGAGCCACTGACCTCTCTGGCATTGGCCTATAACGAGGGAAGTTATATTGTGTCAACGATAATTCCCGAGGTTTGTGATCGCCACCAGGAAGAGTATTTTAATGAGTATGCGGGGCTTATTTTTGCTCTTGGGATTGGACATGCGCTTACTGCCAAGGGGGCTGCTTTTTTAATAGAATATTTGACTACGAAGTACCTGATTGCCCTTCCTAAATTTTATTATGAAGAGGCTTTCAGTAGTGCCCTGCTCGTTCTTTTTTTCAGTATCGCTGCCCATATGAAGTTACCCCCACCCGTACCTCAGTCAACCTATAGTATTCGTGATCCGATAATAGCCGCCAGACGTGCAATCGGGGTGGTTTTTGAAATTCTGTTCGCAGGGTCAAGAATCGTATTACCCCGTATTGTGAACAAGGAGCGCTTGCCTACTATTTCTTTAGCCCAAGTCGGAAAAATTTGGAAGTGGGGAGAGGCCATTTGGTTTCACCGCTGGACTGACAAGGCGAGATTTATTTTGTTACCACACTCTCTACAAAGCATGCAGTATTTCATTGATGATCCAGTCATTTCCCCTAACTGGAATGGTGTACGGAATAAGTTGGTAAAGGAGATTAAAACCTTTACAGAAAAGCGGGAAAGCTGGTTAATCTTCTTCGCAGGGCAACTGCCTGGCGCTTCCTCTACTGCAGCCAATGCATTTTTTGGTGTTCCTGAGCCTCTCACAGCGTTTTTACTGAGACTTATGGGCAATGAAGACTTTATGCTGGCCTTGGGGACCTATGGTGAAAAATTGGAGGGGTTGCATGTTGGTCCCCCTCCGCCAATACCCGTTGAGGAAGATTCGCCTTCTCTACGAGGCCATGAGAAGCAAGATGGACCAAAAGTCCCGTTACAAAACCCGGAATCTACCGCCAATAACCCGCATAAAATTGCTCCGGAAACCGTTATTAGACACGAAAAATCTACAAAACTGGAGGCTCAGAATGTTATTCGAAAACGCTCTAATCACCCCAAAATAAGCGCAAGTGCGGTAATCGGAAGAGGGGGCTCTCGTTTTTTTAAAACAGATCCCACAAGCGTTATTGTGGCTGGAGGTTCAGGGGATAGTATGGACCAGGTATATACAGGGGAGCCTCCCAGTAATCAATATACTTAAAGGGAATCAGGGAAGACTCCTGCAGCTCGGAACGTATTCCTATCGAAAAGCACTATGGTACCTAGGCTATCGTAGGGATCCTGTTTGTTGAGCGATATAAAGAATAGGCTCCTGCTTTTTATATCGACTCACGTTGGTTTGAGTCAAAGAAGTTTTTTTCTTTTAAAATAGTAAAGCATGAGAATAGTCAGCAATAGCATTAGCCCAAGAATAAATGGATAAGAATAACGCCATCTTAACTCCGGCATGTTGACGAAATTCATGCCATAGATCCCTGCGATAAAAGTCAGGGGAATAAAGAGGCTGGCAAACACGGTAAGGACCTTCATGGTCTCATTCATGCGATTATTAAGAGTTGATAAATAAATTTCTAGAATGGAATTGCTCATTTCTCTCTGTAAATCAATGGATTGTAAAAGACGCACGCAGTGATCATGTAAATCGCGATAATAAAGGCGACACTTCACATCGATAAAACGGTTACGCTCTGATAATAACAAATCGACAATATCCTGCAGTGGGGTGATCGCTTTTCGCAGAGTCATTGTATGCCTTTTCATGGTATACAAACTGGAGAGATCGATAGCTTGAGGGTCTTTCAGGAGCAGATCTTCCATGTTGCTCAAATTTTTTTCAACATCCTCAACGAAATTGAAATAATTATCGACTATGTTGTCCATTAGGAGATGTGTCAGATATTCGCTGCCGTGTTCTCTTACCAAAGAATGTTGTGCGCTTAGATACTTATAAATGGGATGAAAATCATAATTATCGGATTCACGAAAAGTCACTAACAGATTTTTTTTTACCAGCATGCTGAGCTGTTCTACATTATAGCTTAGACGACGTGTAGCGCTATGCAGCAACTTAAAAACAATAAAGAAACCACCATCGATTTCATCTAATTTGGCACGTTGATGGGTATTTAAGATATCTTCAACAAACAACGGGTGAATGGCAAATTCAGCGCAGAGTTCACTAATCTGTGGACTATCTGCAAGTCCCGAGACGTCTACCCAGACAGACTGATTCGCAGTCAAAGCATCCTGAATGGCAGGCAGGGATAATCCTTCAAGTCTTTTATAGCTATGACTATCGTAAATATGGATGAAGATCCTGGTTTTAACGGGTGGGTTTTCACCCACATAGATCGCTGAACCCGGTAGCATCCCTTTTTTTGCTGATGATGTTTTCTTATGTGAATCCATAAGTTATTCCTTAGTCTGTATCACTACTATTCTGATTTCGTAACAAGATTCAGTCAACATTGATTCTGACAATAATAATTGATTTGGAAAAGGGATTTCGTTTTATTTCTATCGTTTTTGACTGACAGAATTTGCCAAAAGAAAGATAATAATGATATATTACTGCACAATTCAAAGTACTATCTGGGTAAGAATTAGTCTCAGATGTGTAATATGAGTCCGGGCTGAATGATGACGATTTTTTCAACTGCGCTGCAAAAACGCAGCTATCTCCCTCTTACTGTGGGTATGATGACTTGTCTTATTTTGTTAATCAATGTCTCGTTTAAGATCATTATGATCCAGGGCTTAATCTTTACTGCAAGTGCCGTACTTTGTCCCTTGATAGCCTTCATTTATTTATTGGTTTTAAACGAATGCAATGTTGTCCAACAACGTCATATACTCAATCAATCGCTCCTTGCACTGTATTTGTTTTCTATAGGGATTTATTTGCTGGTAAATTTGCCAGCAGCGGAAACAATGTATGATAACCCGGCCTATCAGATTGTTTTCGAGGACATCCCTAAAAAATTCTTTGCATCAACCCTGGCTTTTGGCTTAAGTTTTTATTTGCCGCACATGATTTGCTGCGCAAGAAAGAGTAAAGTCTTTGCCTCACCTAGAAAATGCCTTTTAATGGCGCTTTTGGGCGGTTTTTCTTTTTTTAGTTTGGATTTCGTTTTACTTTTTTCTGATCCGCATATCCATAGTTTTAATCAAATTTATCTTGATTCTTCAATGCTTGCACTGACTCTTCTATTGTTAATAGGAATTATCTATCTCGTTTGTCTATTAATCTCCAACAGGCCAGATCAAATAAAACAGCCTGCCGAGTTACCCCACTATTTATCATTCCCCTTATACCATTATTTGGTTAGCTTTTCGGTTGCTATCTTATTGATCTGTTTAGCTTGTGAATATCGACTGGTTTCTTTTCCCAATGGTTGGGCTTTAACAGCAAGTGGATTGTTATTTCCCCTCACAATGATGGCTAGTAGTCTTATTGGCGAACTTTATGGTTATAAGGCAAATATTCGTTTAATCATCGTGCTCTTAATTACACAATTAGTCTTCGATTTCTTGTTAATGGGGGCAGTTGCGTTGCCATCACCTGATTTTTTTAATCTGAATCCTTTCTATTCGTTAGTGATGCCGCGACAGATACCCGCAGCAAGCCTGGCTTTATTTGTTAATTTTGTTACCAATGCCTCTTTATTGGAGTATCTGAACAAAGCCCAGCTTGTGACGAATCGTTATTCGCGGATTCTCATTGCTAATATTTGCGCCACTACGTTGATTTGTATCGTTAATTACAGTTTATTGTATGCCGGCATTTATCCTCATGAGCAAATTTTTACTCTGGCGATTACCTACTGGCTCTACAAACTAGTAGCGACGTTGATTGGTTTGCCGCTGATTTTATGGTTATGCAATCAATTTCACAAGCAGATGGAAAATACGACGGGTTTACTGGCCAACTAACGCCAAGCATTCAGGGGGATGCTGTAAAGATAAGCCTGGCTGAATGCAGGGATTTTTTAATTAAGATTTTTTGACAGGTCTTTTCCAGCCAGTGATTGTTTTTTGTTTGCTCTCAGTCAAGGTCAATTCATTGGCAGGTACATTTTTGCGAATAGTACTACCAGCGCCAATAGTAGCATTAGCCCCGACTGTCACGGGGGCAACTAATTGGGTGTCAGAGCCGACAAAAACGCCATCTTCGATGATTGTTTGGTGTTTATTGGCACCATCATAGTTGCAGGTAATGGTACCCGCACCAATATTAACCTCTTTGCCAAGGGTTACATCACCTAAATAACTCAGATGGCTGGCTTTACTTCCCTCACCAAAAACCGCTTTTTTGGTTTCAACAAAATTGCCGATTTTGCAATCATTAGCTAATTGCGTACCTGGCCTTAATCGTGCGAAGGGACCAATGTGACAAGACTCGCCAATGTGACAATCTTCAAGGACAGAGTTAGCTAAAATTTCACAGTGAGCACCTAAAGTAACATTATGCAGAATGCAATTGGGGCCTATAGAACAGCCATTACCCAACACTACTTTGCCGCTAAACACGTTATTAACGTCAATAAATACATCCTGGCCGCAATGAAGTTCACCCCGAACATCAAAGCGGTTAGCATCAGCAAGGGAAACCCCGGAAAGCATGAGTTGTCTAGCAAGGCGCTGTTGCCAAATACGCTCCAACTGCTGTAACTGTAACCGATCATTCACTCCCTGAATTTCCATGAGGGTTGGTGTCTGCAGGGAGGTAATCACTTGCTGTTCATTGACTGCCATGGCAATGATTTCTGTCAAATAATATTCGCCTTGGGCATTATTGCAGCCTAACTGAGGTAACCAACGAGCCAGGTCAGCTGCTTGCACACAACAAATGCCGCTGTATATTTCCTGGATTTGTTTTTGCTCTGCGGTGGCATCTTTTTCTTCGACGATGGCCGAAATATCTCCTTGCGCATTGCGGACAATGCGGCCAAGTCCAGTGGGGTTATCAAGTTTTGCCAGTAATAAACTTAAGGAATTGGCTGGTGCAGGAGCAGCGTGGTGTTTATCAATTAGGTTTTGCAGCGTTTTCGCTTCAATTAAAGGAACATCTGCTGAAAGAATGAGCACTTGTGAATCTAACGGAATATGGGGAAGGGCTTGCATCACGGCATGTCCGGTGCCAAGCTGATCTTTTTGTAATACCCAATTGACAGGCAGGTCGGGAAGCGCTGCTTTTATTTGCTCGCCCCCATGGCCATAAACGACATAAATAGCCTCTGGATTGAGTTGTTGTGCTGTTTCTACCACACGTACGAGCATCGGTTTTCCAGCAATCTTGTGCAATACTTTTGGGGTACCGGAATACATGCGCTTACCTTGACCGGCGGCAAGAATAATAATTTGTAGTGTCATAGGATTACGATTTCCTTTTTTGGAACAACATTACTCAGGGTGGCTACTGAATTAAGCAATCTGTATGTATGTTGCGAATAGAATAATTAATGGATATGATAAAAAAAATATGAGCAAAGGAGTAGTGCCGTGTCCAATTTTCTTCAGGCTGCAAAAATTATTCTCGCTAGAAGAATTAAACAAATTAGGAATGATTCTGTTAGTGCGGATGCCGGGTTGACTAACCGCGCAATTACGTTTTTTAGCCTCGGTCTTTTAGGTCGTGACAAAGCACTATCTGCTACCAAACAAGATCTTGACGATGATTTGTTATCTGAACTTAACAATGTTCAAGATGGGGAGAGTGATGAGGCTACCTTGGAAACGCTAAAAGTGCTGATTAGCAAATATAAAAATTCAGCGAAGATGGCAAGTAGCAAAAAAGGCTATGATGAAGGAACTTCGGGCCCTGCGTTGCAAGCGGTAATGACGTTACTGGATGATATATACACAAAACTCGAAGATGCAGAAAAAGAAGGCGTAAAACTTCTTGATACCCCCGATGATGATATGCCGTTGAATGTTTATCGTTATCAGACAATAAGGTATCTGGCGCAGAAGGTTGAAGATGCGGGCAACCAGTCACTCATCAACAAGTTATTACAGAATCCGAAAATTTCCTCTTGCCACGAATTGGCAGAAGAAAAGGAAAAGCTTCTCATAGCTAATTTAAAACAATGTGAAGAAAATATAAGGGAGCTTGATGATTTTGAGGAAATTGCTCGTCGCGAGGCTGAAAGAGCAAAGAAGGCTAAGGAAGAGAGGCATGATGAGGATATCGACGAGGTAGAAAACCCCAAGCCAAATAAAATTCTTGTTGAAAAAAAGCCTGTCGATTATCCGGCGTTGAGAAAGAAAAGTGTTTTGTCATCTTTAAAGACTTTAAAGGAAGAAAATGAAGCCTTATGCATTCGCTTTGGCCCCAAAATCAGTCTCCCCGTCAGTCTGGCATTTTTTACTTCACTTAATATTGCTTTACCGACTTTCAAGCCGGGTCCAGGTTATTTGCAAGAGTGTGCTGAAGCTGCAGTAACGGGGATTAATCCGCCTGAAGTAGCCCATGTCTCTAGTTGTGCTCTGTAGGATACGCTTTGAATCATCAAGGAATATAAAATTTTGCACTTCAAGGGGTTAGTTCGCCACATAAATTCGTTTCCATCAACGTTTTGACCTCTTGATTGCTCAAATTTTTACTGAATAGATAGAGCAATTTACAGTGAGCTGCTTCCGGTGTCATATCATGGCCGCTGATAAGTCCAGCCTGCTTTAAAGTATGTCCTGTGGCATATTGGCTCATTTCCACCCGTCCATGCTGACATTGACTGCAATTGACGATGACAATGCCTCGTTCACAAGCATTTTTTAAAAGAGCCAAAAATTGCGGATCATTGTTTTGTGCATTCCCCGCGCCATAGGTTTCCAAGACCAGCCCTTTGAGTGGTGGCTGCAAAATAAATTCCAATACTTTTGTGGCAAAACCCGGGAATAAACGAAAGTTAGCAATAAATTGGGGGCTTATTGTTTGTAAACAAAATGGCTTGGCCGGTGGCGGGAGTAGACGTTCTTGATGTAATTGGATGCTGATTCCAATCGTTGCTAAATGAGGGGCATTCGGTGAATCAAAGGCATTAAAACGTTGCGCGCTGATTTTTTGAGCCCGGTTACCACGCAATAAATGTTGATTAAAATAAATACATACTTCATTAATGGGTTGATGCGCACAAAGCCACAAGGAGGTAATTACATTGTCCAGTGCGTCATTACGAACCTCAGATAAAGGAATTTGCGAGCCAGTAACAATGACCGGTTTTCCCAGATTTTCCAGCATGAACGATAAAGCAGACGCTGTATATGCCATGGTGTCCGTACCATGAAAAATCACAAAGCCGTCAAACTTCGCATATTCACTGGCAATATCGGTCGCAATACGATTCCAGTCAGTTACTGTCATGTTGGATGAGTCAAGCAGCGGCTGATACTCTTTAATAGCATAATCAGGCATTTCAGCATGATTTAAGGCAGGGATTTTAGCCAGGGCTGATTGGACGTATCCCATGGCTGGTTCATAACCATGATTGGTTTTTACAGAACTAATTGTTCCACCGGTGTTAAGGATCAAAATGCGTTTTTTCATAAGCGCGCCTGCTGTGAGAGTTGTTGAAATTATACCTGTCATCCCAAGCATTGTGGAATGCTTCATTGTTTTGACTACAACTTGACAAGCTTACGACTGCCTTGTAGAAATTAAATCCACAAGGATTGAATGGGAGGGGTTATGGGAGGCAATCTCTTAGAAACATTGCAGGAAGAATATGATAAAGCGTATAAGCCTATCCATGCTCGTTGTGAATATTTTAGTAATACAGCAAGTCAAATAAGACAGCTCTTGTTAACTCATTTTGCTAATGAAGCAACAAAGGCAATGTTGGTTGAAGAAGCCCAGACAGACATAGAGGAGGGGGTGCGGCGCTGTCTGGTTAAGGAGGAAGTACTTATTGCTACTGCTGAGCAATTTAATGCGGCATCAGAAAGTACTTTACCTAGTTTGGTTCATGCTTTAGATGAACATATTGTAACCAGTGGGTTACCGATAATTGTGCTGGATAACCAGTACCAGCTAAAGCTGGAAAAGCTTTATCCCGCCAAAGTACAGGATTTTATGCAGCAATTGGTAGATAGTTTGACTGCTTACCGAATAAGTTTGGGTATTTGCGATATTTATTTCGCGATGATTAGGTATTCTTATTTAGATCTCACCGCTCATAAAGAGTGCCTCTGTGTAGCGCAACAATTGCAAGATCTATTGTCAGAGTCTGGAGAAAATGTAGATTTACAAAATAGCTTACGGCAGGCAAAAGCGAACAAGAAAAAGATTAATGCATTGCTTGTGAACGTCTATGAGAGTGCTCAAACCTTTGAAGAGGAATTGCCATTTAAAGTACAGCAACTTGTAGAGCAATTTGAACGCGGGCGGCTTTATTTGCAAGGCTGTTATAAAAAATTCCCTAACAATACGAAATTGGCCTGGCTTTTTTTTGATGGAGCATGGCAAGCATTGTTGAAGAATATTGCCAATAATCTCTATGCTAGCCAGTGTACTTATTCCAGTTTATACGGCAGCCTGACTATCTCGCCTGAATTCATTACTGAAATAAATAGGGAAATTGTCCAGTTTCGGGATGCGGCTTTAGAGAAACTCCCTGCACTTAAAACCGAATTGCTAATTACTGCCTACCAAAAGACAAATCAGGTTATAGTCAGTGTTAAAAAAATTGCTGCGATAAAACGCATTTCCTTAATGGAAGCGCCGCCTACGCTATTTGCAACGGGTGAAAAATCGATTTGGGGACTCATGGCCGCTTACTATCATCCACTGTCTGAACAAACAGTTGCCTCCACTTGGACAAATCCTATTGTGTCTTCTCCTACGAAGGATGACCTTGGAAATGAATCGCCTGTCCTTTAAGTACAGATTTATTTGCCAAGCTCTTGTACTTTGTGGAAAAATCAAGGTATTAATGGTTTAGTGTAAGCAGTGGCAACATGGTTATTGATCGAGCCGGGTACCGGCTGAACGTTGGGATCATTCTGGTCAACGGATCGGGTCGGGTGTTTTGGGGTAGGCGCTATGGTCATGATGCCTGGCAATTTCCGCAGGGAGGGCTTGCTACAGGCGAAACCTCACTAGAGGCCATGTATCGCGAATTGCGAGAAGAAATAGGTTTGGATAGAGAGGATATCGAAGTTTTAGGTTCGACCAAGCGCTGGCTAAAATACCGTCTGCCTAAACAATATCTTCGTCATGGCAAAGAGCCTTTGGTGATAGGGCAAAAGCAAAAATGGTATTTATTAAAATTAGTTGCTTCTGAGCAGAAAGTTCGACTGGATTTAAGTGATTCGCCGGAGTTTGACAGCTGGCGTTGGATTGATTATCACGAGCCACAAGAGCAGGTTATCTTTTTCAAAAGACAAGTTTATGCTCAGGCCATGAAAGAATTAGAGTACTTGTTAAAGAAACGTCGCACTCCATTTGGTGCACGCCGCAAGCGAGGTAATCATAGTCGATAAATGCTAAAAATATTAAAACGAATCGTACAGGATGTAACCACAGCCACTCAATTAACAGATGCATTGACAATCCTGGTGCAACGAGTGCGCAAAGCAGTGAATGCTGATGCCGTTTCCGTTTTCCTCATTGATAACAAGCACGCCGAATATGTATTGATCGCTACAGAAGGCTTAAACAAGCAAGCAGAATCAAGAGTGCGTGTTGGATTAGACAGTGGTTTGATTGGTTTGGTGGGGCGTCGCGAAGAACCGATTAATATTGAAAACGCCCCCTCGCATCCCGATTTTTACCAACATAGCCTTCTAGGTGAAGAGCATATGAATGCTTTTCTAGGTGTACCGATCATTCAACATCGTAAATTGTATGGTGTACTAATCGTACAACAGAAAGAACAACGTTGTTTTGATGATGCTGAAGAAGCCTTTTTAATTACCTTGGCGGCACAGCTTGGTGGTATTATTGCCCATGCGGAAGCAACCGGTGAATTAGCACAATTAACCCAGCCAAAACCCTTGGGAACGGACAAGGTTGATTTGGCGCCCATGGCGTTAACTGGTGTGGGTAGCGTGCCTGGTGTTGGTATTGGTACAGCCGTTGTTGTATATCCTCCTGCTGACATTGATGCAGTCCCCCGCCGTACGGTCGAAGATCTTGATGCAGAGCTCGTTGCTTTCTTCCATGCCTTACAAATGGCACGTGAGGATATGCAACGCTTAAGCAAGCGAATGAAAGCTACCGTTGATGAGGATGAGCACGCTTTATTCGATGTGTATTTGCGTATCCTTGATAAGGATAGCCTGGGTGCTGAAGTTGAGCATGTTATTCGGGAAGAACATCTTAGCGCCCAGGCCGCTTTGGCTGTTGTAATCAAAAAACATGTACAACTATTTGAAAGTATGGAGGATGACTATCTACGTGAACGAGCCTCTGATTTTCGTGATTTAGGCCGGCGAGTACTTGCTGAACTGCAATGGTCTCAACGAGAAGAAATAATTTATCCCCGACGGACTATCCTGATTGGTGAAGAAATCACTGCTGCAGCATTAGCAGAGGTACCGGAGGGGTATTTGGCTGGGGTTGTATCTGCAAAAGGAGCAAATAATTCTCATGTTGCTATTTTAGCGCGCGCTTTGGGTGTGCCTACGGTTATGGGAGTTCGTGGACTTAAAATTGAACATTTATCGCGTCGTGCTGTTGTCGTTGATGGGTATTACGGTCACGTTTATGTGTCGCCCTCGAAAACGGTTCTGGCAGAATTTAAGAAGGTGGCGCAAGAAGAGCAAGAATTAAATCAAAGCCTGGTGAGTTTACGCGATAAGCCTGCGGAAACACTGGATAACTACCGTGTCTCTTTACAAGTGAATACTGGGCTGGCCATGGATGCGGGCTTATCGATGAGTGTTGGCGCAGAAGGGGTAGGGCTTTACCGCTCTGAAGTGCCCTTTATGAGCCGTGATCGGTTCCCCTCTGAAGATGAACAACATATTATCTATCGTCAGATTCTTAAAGCGTTTGCTCCACGATTTGTAACAATGCGGACGTTGGATATTGGCGGGGATAAAATACTTCCTTATTTTCCAGTGGAAGAAGATAACCCTTATTTGGGTTGGCGGGGCATCCGTGTCACTCTCGATCATCCCGATGTTTTCTTGATGCAGGTGCGTGCAATGATGCGTGCCAGTGAAGAGCTGAATAATCTCCGCATCATGTTACCCATGGTGACTACTTTAAGTGAGGTAGAAGAGGCGGCCTATCTGGTTGGGCAGGCTTATGAAGAATTGTTAGAAGAGGGATATCGCATTGAAAGACCCAAACTGGGTGTTATGGTTGAAGTACCAGCAGCAGTTTATCTTGCTCGTGAATTAGCAAAGCGCGTTGATTTTCTATCGGTAGGTAGTAACGACTTAACGCAATATTTGCTGGCAGTTGACCGTAATAACGCGCGTGTAGCAGGACTTTATGATGGTTTTCATCCAGCGATGCTGCGTACCTTAATGAAAGTGGTAGAAGGTGGTCATGCTGCGGGTATTGAAGTAAGTATTTGTGGCGAGATGGCCAGTGATCCTCTCGCGGTGATCCTCTTACTGGCAATGGGTTTTGATACTTTGAGTATGAATTCAACAAGCTTGCCGCGAGTAAAGTGGGTGATTCGTAATATTTCTCTGGCACAAGCGCGAAAAGTGTTAGCGGATGTCTTAGAACTTGAACATCCGGCTGAGATCAGACTGTATTTGCAAAAAGCATTGGAGGATGAGGGCCTTGGCGGCTTAATCAGGGCAGGGAGATCGTGATTTTATCGGAAATAGCCGTGAATGGCGGCATTTATGCCTTGGCAGGCGCTTTTGCTGGCCTTATGTCGGGTCTTATGGGCATAGGAGGGGGTATCGTTGTGGTACCTGCCTTGCTTTTTATCTTTCAACATAATCCGGCTTTCCCTTCTAGTTTAACGATGCATTTTGCTGCTGGGACTTCTCTGGCCGTTATGTTATTCACTTCGCAGTCTTCCATACGCGCCCATTATCGCCAGAGTGGCATTCAATGGGATGTTTATAATCGGTTATGGCCTGGTATTATAATCGGTGCTATAAGTGGCGGGGTGCTCGCCGATCAATTGCCAACGCGTTGGTTGGAGATATTATTTGGAATATTTTTGTTGTTTGTTGCTTTCAAGATGTTATCTGGTATGCAGATTACTCGCCCACAGCAATTTCCCCGTCCCTGGATTAACAATTTGATAAGTTTTTTAATAGGTTGTAAATCGGGATTATTAGGGGTTGGCGGTGGAACAGTCATTATTCCCTATCTTAGCTATTGTGGTATGGAAATGCCGAAAATTGCGCCAGTGTCGGCTTTATGTACAATGACGGTTGCTATTATTGGTACAATCACATTTATAATTACCGGTCTAAATGAGGTTGGCTTGCCGGCTTACACAACCGGTTATATTTATTGGCCCGCAGTATTGTGTATAGCTATTCCAAGCAGTATTTTTGCTCCTATCGGGGCGAAATTGACGTATGTATTGCCCATTAAGCATTTGAAATATGGGTTTGTTGTTATCCTGGTTTTCACTGCTATCAATTTATTAATTTAAAGGATTTTTTTAGAGGTAATTGTATGCTCCCTTTCCCTGCTATTGATCCTGTTGCATTTTCTCTAGGTCCTATTAAGGTGCATTGGTATGGCCTAATGTATTTGGCTGGTTTTTTTATCGCCTGGCTTTTAGCCCATTTGCGGGTGAAGCTTTACCATCTGGATTGGACTTCTGAGCAAATTAGCGATTTAATTTTTTATGCTGCTTTGGGGGTAATTATTGGCGGTCGGCTAGGTTATATGTTGTTTTACAATACACAGCATTTATTTACCAGACCTTGGGAGTTACTGAAGTTATGGGAGGGAGGTATGTCCTTTCATGGCGGTTTGCTTGGGGTAGCTGTAGCAATGTTCCTGTTTGCGCGTAAAGTTAAAAAACCCTTTGTAGAGATCACGGATTTCCTTGCTCCCTTAGTCCCGTTGGGGCTTGCTGCAGGACGTATCGGTAATTTTATTAATGGGGAGTTGTGGGGGCGTGTTACTGATGTGCCCTGGGCTATGGTCTTTCCCCATTCCGATGGACAACCTCGCCATCCTTCCCAATTATATGAGTTTGGTTTGGAAGGTCTTGCTTTATTTATCTTTCTGTGGTGGTATGCTGCCAAACCCAGGCCTAAGGGTGCAATATCAGCAATGTTTTTAATTGGTTATGCCGTTTGCCGTTTAATTGCTGAGTGTTTTCGCCAACCTGATGTGCAGTTAGGTTATATTGCCTTTGATTGGTTAACAATGGGACAATTATTATCTATCCCCATGTTAGTGGCAGGGTTATGGTTATTTCGGTGGGCTAAACGATGAAGACATATTTGCAATTTCTCCAACACATTTTAGAGCATGGGACAAAAAAATCAGATAGAACCGGCACAGGGACCCTATCTGTTTTTGGCTATCAGATGCGTTTTAATCTGGCGGATGGCTTTCCTTTGCTTACCACTAAAAAATTACACACGCGTAGCATTATTCATGAGTTACTCTGGTTTTTGCGGGGTGAAACTAATATTGCTTATCTGAATGAGAATGGCGTAACTATTTGGGACGAGTGGGCAGATAGTAAGGGGGATTTAGGTCCTATCTATGGCCGCCAATGGCGTTCCTGGCCTACACCGGATGGCCGCTCTATCGATCAATTGATGGACGTCGTTACTCAAATCAAGACAAATCCCGACTCTCGTCGTCTCCTTGTAAGCGCCTGGAATGTTGGTGAGCTGGACAGGATGGCTTTAATGCCTTGCCATGCTTTATTTCAATTTTATGTTGCAGATAATCGTCTTTCTTGCCAATTGTATCAGCGTTCGGCGGATGTTTTTTTAGGGGTACCTTTTAATATCGCTTCCTATTCCTTACTTACTCACATGATGGCAGAGCAATGCAATCTGGACGTGGGGGAGTTCATTTGGACTGGTGGCGATTGCCATTTGTATTTAAATCATCTTGAGCAAGCACGTACTCAGTTGGAACGTACTCCTTTACCGTTACCTCAACTTGTTATTCAACAAAAAGCCCCTTCACTTTTTGATTATCAGTTTGCTGATTTTGAATTTCGGAATTATCAATCACATCCCGCTATCAAAGCCCCTATTGCTGTTTAAAGGGGCTGCTGCGAGGTACGCGACAGTGCTTATGTTTACTGATTGATATCTTGATAAATTTGATGGGCTGGGAAGTCATTTCTTGCAGAGAAGGCAGCAGTTATTTTGTTATTCGCCCATAATGTGGTTTAATATTGTCCTTGTTGGTTTTTATTGGGTCTGTAATTGTGAAGAAACTAGTCGTCCTCCTGAGTGCTGTATTGTGTCTAACGCTGGGACATGCCAGTAAGTTGAGTAAATATTTAAACAAAATGGAAGCCAATGATAAAGCACGTCAAGCCCAGGAATGGCAGCAAGATATGAATTTTGGCGATTTTGCTTTCCGTTTGGATAAACGTTATGTTGACGATCGCGGCCAGCATTGCCGTGATTATGTTTTTAGAGCACGCAGTAATCCCTATCGCCATGGCTATTATAGCGTTTGTGACGAGCGTTAATTTTTTACCATTAAGCGGTGATTTTTCCACCGCTTAATGGTAGGTGCCGAGTATACCCAGCTAGTTTTTATAAGCGATAACAGTTGGGAACAGTTTTGCTTTGTCATAAAGAAATTTAATGTCGGTATAACCCAGGCTCGTCAGTTGTTTTTTAGTTAACGCAGTGGAACGGTAACACTGGAATTTCGCGGCCATGACGTCAGCAAAAAGAATTTTCTGCAATAGCAAATCCTTTTGGTTAATCACAGAAAAATCCCACTCACATTGTTCGGTAAGGGTTGGCGGTGGGGTCAAAAAACTAGTGACTAATTTCCCGCCTGATTTCAAAGCCTGGTAAAATAGGCGAAACAATTCCATCACCTTTTCATCCCCAGGTTCATAAATGGTTAAACCATTACTGGAAATTAAATCGAATTCATTGTGGAAATCCAATTCCCAAGCATCTTGCTGATAAAATTTCACTAGATGGCTTAAGCCACGTTGTTCTGCCAACTGAGTTGCATCCTTTAAAGTAGCAGCGTCATAATCAAACCCGATGAGTTCAATATCATGCACCGATTCCAGATTAAGGTATAAAAGTTCACCCATTAAGCCGCAGGGAATACAGGCAAGTTTGGCTCCGTTGCGTACTTTTTCCTGATTTTCTTGCAAGAAAATTTGACAGCGTTCTTGTGTTGCAAGCATTAGAGGAGAGCGATCGAGAATAAATGCTTCCAACTCCGTAAAGGGTTGGCCGCGGTTGTTTTTACCATTGATACGCCCGGTTTGGGGATGGTAAATCATATAATGAGTCCAGTATCCATTGATCCCCTGGTTTTGTATTAAGAAACGGCCAAAATCAAAGTCGGCTAATTGGTTCAGTAAATCAAGTTGTTCTGTTACGGTAATATAAGGTTTATCACCTTCCTGTTTAATTCGGGCGGCGATTTTATCAACAACAATAGCTAGTGTTTCCTCTGCGATGTTGTGTGAGATCAGATGCGGTTGCTCTATATTGGCCATGAATAGTCCTGGTTTGCTGCGTTGCAGGTTATAAAAATAAGCGCTTAATCTTAAATGGCTAAAATAAATTTCGTATTGAATCCGGGATAGGAACAGATTTATTGGCGCGATAATCCACCCAGACTATTTTACTTGTTCCTTGGGTCATCAAGGTTTCACCTTGGTATAAATCATGATCCATCGTAATACTGGAACGACCGAGATTGTGAACACTGCTCTTTATTGTCAAGGTTGCCGGATAAACGATGGGTTTTAGAAAAGTGCAGGCAACATGAATGACGACAGGACCGACTTGTTGTTTCATATCCAAACTTAGGCTTTCCAACCACTCAATACGAGCCTGCTGGAAGTAATCAAAGTAGCGGCCATTATTCACATGACCCAATGCATCCATATCACCCCATTCAATGGCAAAGGTTTTTTGGTGTACAGTTATCTTCGTGTCAGTCATGATAAATCCATAGGGTCAATATCCACATTCCAGCGGATATTATTGCTTAATTTATTTATTGTTAACCACTCTCTCAGCGCCGTCAATGCGGCTTGCAAAAGGGTACGTGAGGGCGATTTAATTAGTAATTGCATGCGATGCTGCTCGGCTTTACGAGCTAAGGGAGCCGGTGCTGGACCTAAGATTTTAAGTTTTTGATGAACCAATTGTGCTTTGATTGCATGGAGAAATTCCAACACTTTACTTGTCTGTTTATCTTGGGCTCTGATAACTGCCAGAAAATGGTAGGGCGGCAGTTCAGCTTCGCGGCGCTCTGCTAATAAGGCAGTAGCAAACGAGTCATAACCTTCCTGAATGAGGCGATTGAGCAAGGGATGTTGTGGTATATGCGTTTGAATAAGTACCTGGCCGGCATATTGAGCACGGCCGGCGCGGCCGGCGACTTGGACCAGCAGTTGGCCAAGGCGCTCAATGGCACGAAAATCCTGATTATAAAATCCGGCATCGGCATCCAGGACGACCACCAAGGTCAAGCGAGGGAAATGATGGCCTTTAGCGAGCATTTGTGTACCCACAATTAATTGGGCCTCGCCGTTGTGAATGCTTGTAAGATGCTTATTCAAAGCGTCTTTTTTTTGGATCTCATCGCGATCGATACGCAGAAGCTTGGTCTGTGGAAATTGTTCGGCCAAATACTCATGTATCCGTTGAGTACCGGCTCCGATGGGTAGTAATTCTTTACTATGGCAATCAAGACAATGGTGCGGAATTGTTTTTGTTGCTCCGCAATGATGGCAGATAAGGCGCCCTGATTGGCGGTGCAGAGTTAGATGACTATCGCAAGCAGAGCAATCAGCCATCCAGCCACATTGGTGGCATAATAGAACAGGAGAAAAGCCCCGCCGATTAATAAAAACCAGTACCTGATTACCTTGCTTGAGATGCTCAGCAATTGCATGGATGGTATTAGCAGCCAGTCCATGTTGCAATGGTTTGTTGCGAATGTCGATTAGTTGATAATGGAGCGGTGAACTGTCGAGTGCCTTGTGATTTAAACGCAAAAGAGAGTATTTTTTTTGTGTGCAATTATGCATACTTTCCAGACTTGGTGTGGCAGAGCCGAGAATAATAGGGATATTTGCTAAATGAGCACGTATTAGACCGGTGTCGCGAGCGGAATAACGGACTCCCTCCATTTGTTTTAGAGAGCTATCGTGTTCCTCGTCAATAATAATTAAGCCTAAAGCAGGCATTGGGGTAAAAATAGCGGTTCTCGTACCTATTACCAGCTTTACTAAATTATCTTTTGCCAGCTGCCAAGCGAATTGCCTTTCGCTTTCATTTAAATTGGAATGCAGGACTGCCATAGGCTCTTTGAATCGTGCTTGAAACCGTGCCAATAGCTGTGGTGTTAATCCGATTTCAGGCACTAAAACCAGGACCTGACGATTTTCGGCTAATACCTTGGCGATTGTTTGTAGGTAGACTTCCGTTTTGCCACTACCGGTTACGCCTTGTAATAAGAAACAATGATAGGTATGTAATTGCTGAGCAATGGCTTGCACGGCAATAGCTTGCTCATTATTTAAGGTGAGAGGGCTATCAGTGGCTTCCTGTCCTGAGCAAGGTAAGTTAATTTTTTGCACCAGGGTAATTGCGTTAACTGCCAGAAGCGCATCAATTTGTGCGGAATTAAATCCTTCCTGTACTAATAATTTTTTGCTTAAAGGGATAGCTTGATTATTTAAAAAATCAATAAGTGCGTGCTGCTTACGGGCTCGGTCAGCTATTAATGTATGCGCTTCTTCTGCTGCTAAGGCCAACTGATAATAATCAGCAAGTGGTAATTGGCTGTTTTGCCCCAAACGATATTTTTTGGGCAAGGCCAGTGGGATAACCTCTGATAGCGGTGCCTGATAGTAATTCGCTACCCATTGACATAAGGTGAGCATTGCTTCATTTAAGAGAGGTTGCTCATCAATGACTGCTGATATGGATTTAATGGAGTCATAAGTGTTTGCAGAGGAGCCTTGACCAACGACCACACCTAAGCGTGTTTTCTGACGAAAAGGAACCCATACCCGAGCCCCAATACAAGGTGAACAGTCAGTTGCTAGATAATCGAAATAATCCCGATTGGTGTGCGGGATACAAACCTTGTAGATTGTTGCTGTCATCTAGCTGCGCTGCCACTCGTGACTCGCTGATTGTCCGGGAGCTGAAAAAACTTTAACCACGATTTTTTCTATGCGATGGCGATCCAATTCGGTCTTGTCTTTTATTAATTCCTCAACGAACCAACGTGATAGCTCTTCTACTGTAATATTGGTCAGTGGCATAAGGGTAACATCTTCTTTTAAAAACGGTATTCTCTTGTGGTTAAAAGTAAAATAGTAATGTTCGTTATCTTCTGAGAATTGCAAGAAAGGTGAAAATTGTGGCATTAAGAAGGTTTGATTTAAATGATGACATAATTTATAAATGCGCTCTTTGTAATAGCGGTAGTCAAAGGTCATCCCATTTTCTTCTACCCAAGTGGTTAAAGCGAGATAAACCGTATACATATGACCATGCAGGGGTTCACGCTCGGTTGCGGAAAAAATGGTGGTATGTCCTGCTGAGAATTTCATCGATTCTTTTTGTAGCTCAACAGTGGTCAAATATTTTTTCATGATCATAAACTCGCTCGTTTATCGTGCAATTGAAAACCGGTTAAAGCCAATTCCATGTTTTTAGTCAAGGCAATGACTTTGAATAGTTCGCCCATTTCACTGGGTTGAAGTAACTGTTTAACTGCTTGTTGGGCCCTTATCCGATTACGGTCTTCAGCCAGTTCATTCAGTAAGCTTAACAAACCGTTGGCAAGCAAAAAAGAGGCTTGATTCGTATAACCGGCAATGTGAAAGCCCGCTGCATGAGCTGCTTCGGCAATATGAGTAAAATCGACATGGGCAGTGATATCTTGCTCACCGACATGAATCAGTGGATTGCTGTGCGCGTGATGGCGATAATGGCACATTAATGTGCCACTGCTACGCTCAGGATGATAATATTCATGGCGTGGGAAGCCATAATCCAGCAAAAAAACAGCGCCTTGAGTCAGCATGGCGTAACATTGTTGTATCCAATCATCAATGAATAAATTTGCTTCTGACTGATAGGGTTTATTTTCGGGGGGTAAAATAGTCGCTACATGAGCAAGCAATCGCTTATCTGTGCAGGGCTTGAAAATTTCTGTTAGTTCCTGTTGCGCATCCAGGGTGATAAAACTTTCCAATATACCCTCGTTTGTTTTTAAAAAACGATGAACAGGCATTGCATCAAGTACTTCATTAGCGATGACCACTCCATTGAAAGCTTGTTCAGGCCAGCGATTGAGCCATGTTACCCTTTCAAGCAAATGAGGGATTTCCTGTCGTATTAATTCCTCTTGTCTTTGGCGTAAATGACTACTGACTTCCATAATATGGTAAGCCTGGGGCAAACATTGATCACGTTCAAGTTGCTTTAAGAGATCAACACAGAGGCGGCCAGAGCCAGCACCAAATTCAAAAAGAAGAGGGTTAGCCATTATTGACAGGAGTTGCTTACATTGTTTGGCTAATGTTTGGCCAAACAAGGGGGTTAATTCTGGTGCGGTAACGAAGTCGCCATGAGCCCCAAATTTTTGCAATCCCGCGCTATAATAGCCAAAATCAGGTGCGTATAGCGCTTGCTGCATAAATTCAACAAAGGGGATATCCCCTTGTTGTATAATCTGACTGCGAATAGATGTGAGTAGGCTCATAATTGCTTAAAAATTATAAAAGTGGGGAACATACCTTGAATCAGGCCAACAAACAAGCCGCTAAAGTGGCTTTGGTAACTGGTGCGGCACGGCGCATAGGTGCTGCAATTGTCAGAGAACTGCATCAGGCTGGTTTTAAGGTTGTTATCCATTGTAATCGTTCGCTGACTGCCGCGGAAGCGTTGGCACAGGATTTAAATCAGCAACGCTCTGGTAGCGCTTATGTTTTACAAAAAGAATTGACAGATGCCAATGCAACAAACGAGTTGATCGCTTCAGTATTGGTCTGGGCCGGACGTGTCGATTTATTGGTAAATAATGCCTCATTATTTATACGTAGTGATTGTACTATCTTCGATGAAACCGGCTGGGATAGGTTGTTTGCGGTTAATGTTAAAGTCCCTTTCTTGTTATCTCTTGCTGCTCGACCTCATCTTGCAGATCAAGAAGGATGCATCGTGAATATTACAGATATCCACACAGATAAACCGCTTAAAGGGTATGCTATTTATTGCCAAAGTAAAGCGGCCTTGCTAATGCAGACCAAAGCCTTGGCTCGCGAGTTTGCTCCTCAAGTACGCGTCAACGCAATTGCACCTGGTGCCATAGCCTGGCCTGAAGATAACAACATGTTAAGTATGGAAACACAGCAACAAATTATCGCTAAGACACCTTTAAAGCGTCATGGAGCGCCTGAATATATTGCGCAAATGGTGCTCGCTCTTGCGACTAATTCTTTTATTACAGGGCAAGTCGTTAATGTGGATGGTGGACGCAGCATTTCCTAAAGCAGCAGTTTTTTTAACTCCCTTTCGATATCCTCAAGTTGTTCAAGTTTGTAAAAAATTTGCAATTCTGTTGGACTCAGTTGTGCTCTGAAATAATAGCGTAATAACGATCGGCTTTGTAACACCGCTTTATAGTCATTTTCCAATTTTGCCAGGTTATGCAAGTGTTGTATAAAAAGAGATTTTATTGTGTCAGGATCAGGATGATTTTCTGTCTTATCAAGGAGATTTTTGTAGAGCCAAGGCTTGCCAGTTCCCGCGCGGGCTATCATATAGGCGTCACAACCACTATTAATCAATGCTTTTGTTAGACTCGCTTTATCACTGATATCGCCATTAGCGATGACGGGAATAGAAACAGCCCTTTTAATTGCGGCAATTTGGGCAAAATTACAGTCAATATTATAGTCATCATTCCAACGTCTGCCGTGGACAATAAGCGCATCAGCCCCGGCTTGCTCTATCGCTTTGGCCAGATCAACATCATTACCATTCCCTTGGATGCGAAGTTTGACTGTTAGGGGAAGCGTAATCATTTTACGAACACTGTTAACTATCTTGAGCAATTGCCGCGGTTCACTGAGTAAGGCGCTACCGGCTCCCTTTTTGCGAATTTTGGTTTTCGGACAACCACAATTAATATCGATTAAATCAGCACCGATGCTCGCGAGGTAAGCGCTTGCTGTGGCCATCATTTCTGGATCATTACCTGCTATTTGGTAGCTGAGCGTTTTTTCTAACGATGAGCGGTAAAGATAGCGTGAATTCAATGAATGCTTATGAAGGACATCATGCGCAGAAATCATTTCGGTTGTGCAGTAGGCAGGGGGCGTAAATTGATAAAATAATTCACGGAAAGGAGCACAACTGAAACCAGCCAAAGGTCCTTGAATTAAACGATTAGGCAAGTGAAGAGAGCCAATACTAAGAGGGCTATTGAGAAAAGAGTGCATCATAATAAGGAGAAAATCTATTAAAGACTACTCACAGTCCGCTACAATTGCTTCTATTATACACAGCCTGTACCGCCAGAAAAATAATTATGCAACAAGAGAACTAACAAGATAGGTTATGCAAGCGATCTATTGGGCAGGTCTCGCAAAATTAGAAGATGCGAATTAGTAAAGAGCCGGTTATAATCCTCTAATTTTTAGGTGTTTTATGGATAAACGATTTTTTTCACCTTTAGAGTTAATGCGGATAGCTACGGAGCATGCTTACTGCGCCGAGTATTTATTACCTGGTAATGCCAAAGTGACCATGTATGGAGATTCCAATTGCGATACGTTAGCGGCAATTACCACACTCATGTATGCGGCTTTTGAATTAACATTCAAAGCATACCTCCTCCATGAACATAAAAAAAATAACCAGCACAAAAACTTAATGGAATTACTGGAATCAGGTCTTGAACTGGAATTATCTCATGAAGATAGGAAACTGTTGAAATATTTAGCACGCCACCAAGCCTTTCGTAAAGGGGTCGATTATGAGCTCTGGGAAGATCGGCAGGATTTGCATGGTTTCTGCGTTGAAATTATTGAGCTTTATGAACGTGTACAACAGTTAATGCCCATAGAATTACAAAGTGAATACCAATCGGTTTAGGAGAAGGCATAAAAATCCTCACAGGCTATATAGTAAGATTTTTTATTGCCCATAATGAAAAGTTCTGCCTAAGAGTCGCTTAGGTCTATTAGGGAAATTAAAGCATGATAAGTGCAAAGCCGATGGAGCAATTATTGGCAGAAGATCAAGCTCTATTAAGACTTAATAAAATTACCAGAATAATTTGTGAAACGACTAATCCGGACGCTTGTAATATCCAATGGAATGAAGCGGAGAAAGATCTCGGGTTTAATTTTGTCCTGCATATGAACGAGTATTCACCGGCTACGGTTCATCATGAGCTATTCCCCATTATTCCTTTCATCCTTGGATTGCCCAATCCGCCTAAAGCTGTTCAGGGCAAAAACAATTTTACTGTAAAGGTAGATACAGTAAATACAGTAGCTGGGGTTTTAAATCGATTGGTGCAACATGAAGTTGAAGCAGTATTAGTCGGTGAGCAAAATTTCTCTTACTTTACTAAATATGGGTTGCCACATCCGAAAACTGGTCGTGGAGCGATGGAAAGGGTTCTATCGAAAGCTAAACGTCTCTTCCATGAACGCACAATGCGGCCTTATGGTATAAAGCTTACTATCAAGGAAAATAATCAGGTAGAAATAATAGTTGATGCGCCTGGCGAGCCAATGATGATTGCAAAGACTCTTTGCTCTATTTGGGGCTTTCCTGTAAATGATGTAGTCGTCAAAGAACGGTCGCTGCTATTTGCTTCTGCTGATGCGATTTTAGACAGCATGGCAGTGAATCGAATTAATTACCAATCGGTGCTCGTTTTAAATAAGCAGGGTGAGCTTGCAATTACAGAATGTACTAGTTCTCTGGGTGAGATACTTGGTACAAGAGAGCATTGCCTGGAGCCTTATTATCCAGAGCTTGATGCACTGGGGCCTGGATTAAGGAAAATGTTTGGTTTAGAGCTAAGGGATCCGCGCCGTTTATACGAACATAGTACAATAATAGCTCACGAAAATAATTGGGCTTTATTTCTGGTTGAAGCGGATGTTTGGGTGGCCGCTTCTGCCCCAACGCTTGTTGAATCGCCTATACCTGAAGCAGAGCGATTTGTTTCCTTAAGCAAGATAAAAGAAAAAGGGATTTTTGGGCAGAGTGCTCCATTGATCCAACATTATCTTTATTTTGAAGCGAATCGTATTGAGAGAGCATTGCAAGCAAATGAGGGGTTGGAAGGAACAATGGTTACCATTGATAGTAGCTTTCAATCCAATCCTGACAACATTAAGAGAAGCCAAGCAGGAGATAATTTTGGCAAAATTTATATAAAAAATAGTGACGGAAGGATTAACCTTATTTATGAGGCGTTTAAACTCAGCCTTCCCCCAACAATCTACCCAAACTGTCAAATAGAATTGGTGGTAGCTGATGATACAGTTGTTCTGAGTAACATTAATCCAGCATTGGTATTTCATATCGTTGAAATCCAGACAAAAATGCATTTTTGTTTCAAACACATTGAGGACGCCCTGCCCGCATCGTGGATTGCAGACCATATTAATACACTGATGAGTGCTCTTGATAAAGAGCCTATTACAATAAGACTTCCAATCATTGACAAAACACAAGCAATTTTAACAAGCTGTCAACAGCTTATTGCACAGTTACCGAATTTTTCTGGTAATGAGAAACAGCAACTGCTTAAATGCTTTATTGCCGAAGTGCAGGCCTATGAGCAAAGTATCCTTGCATTGTCTCCGACACAAAAAACCTTGCTGATTGCTTTTACTTTAGTGGGAACTCTCTTAGGGGTTTCCCTTGGTAGTATGTTTGGTTTATTAGGCGGATTTTGTCTTAGTTCAGGAGCAAATAGCGCTATTCCGGGACTTGGTATGGTTGCTGCTAATTATACAGGTGGAGGTATTGGCGCTGCATTAGCGACTCTTAAAGGAGCGGGTTTAACGGTAATGATTAGTACTGCAGCGAGCAGTTTTTTAGTGGGGATTGTTAGTGGTACTGGCACTTTTCTGGTAGGGCGATTAGGGTTTTTTAGTCCGTCACAATCCCAATTACTTGTTAAAACTTTTTCACAAAAATTACAGGATGACATTAAAAAAGATAAGCTTTTGCAAGATAGCAGTGGAGGTGAGGTG
Source organism: Legionella donaldsonii (assembly GCF_900452385.1). Lineage (NCBI taxonomy): Bacteria > Pseudomonadati > Pseudomonadota > Gammaproteobacteria > Legionellales > Legionellaceae > Legionella > Legionella donaldsonii. The sequence goes on from NZ_UGOA01000001.1 coordinate 178,726, forward strand.
GCGCCAGTCAAAATAGGGGGCAGCGCAGTGCCTTAGGTTTACTAATTGGATATCTATTGCTGAACTTGGCACAATGCTGGTTTCACGCTAGGATTATGTTTTTTTACCCAAGGTGGGATAAATGACACAGCCAGAGGTTACTACAGCACTGACAGTGCAAGAACAACTGTTACAATTGAGTGCCTATCTTAACGGGCGCATCCTTGGTCAAAAAGAGTTGATATCGCGATTATTAATCGCTTTACTGGCCGATGGCCATCTATTGGTTGAGGGTGCGCCTGGCTTAGCAAAAACACGAGCTGTCAAGGAATTATCGTCGGTTGTCGAAGGAGATTTTCATCGTATCCAATTTACTCCGGATTTATTGCCTGGCGATCTGACAGGAACCGATGTCTATCATCCCGAGAACGGTTCCTTTGTTTTTCAACCGGGTCCTATTTTTCATCATTTGATTCTTGCTGATGAAATTAATCGTGCTCCTGCCAAGGTACAATCTGCTTTATTGGAGGCTATGGCCGAGCGGCAAGTTACGATAGGGGGAAAAACTTATCCCTTGCCAGAATTATTTTTGGTTATGGCCACCCAAAATCCCATTGAACAGGAAGGAACTTATCCGTTGCCAGAAGCACAGCTTGATCGTTTTTTAATGTACGTGAAAATTGGTTATCCCGATGTTCAGGTCGAGCGTGATATTCTTATGCTGGCTCGCCGTGAAGCAGAAGGAATGGGTAGCTTAAAGGTAACCACTGCTCCTGTCAGTCCTTTAAGTCAAGTCACTTTATTTGCTGCCAGGCGTGAAGTTTTACGAGTGCATACCAGCGAAGCACTAGAAAATTATTTAGTGCAATTGGTTGTTGCTACACGTAATCCAGCAATTTATAGCGACGAATTGGCACGCTGGTTACGCTTTGGAGCAAGCCCCCGGGCAACTATCGCGCTGGATCGTTGTGCAAAAGCACATGCCTGGCTTGCGGGGCGTGATTACGTGACACCGGAGGATATTCATCTTATTGCTCATGACGTGCTTCGTCATCGCATCTTATTAAGTTTTGAAGCAGAGGCAGAAGGGGTGAGCAGCGATGATTTTATTGATTCTTTATTACGCCTGATTGCAGTTCCTTGAGGTCTATCATGGGTGATGGGGTAATTGTCGAACTTAGCGAATTAATTGCATTAAAGCGTTATGCCCAAAAAGTTAACTATCAGCCTGAAGGTAATGCTTTACGCGCTGGCAATCACCTTTCTAAACTACGTGGTCGAGGGATGGATTTTGCTGAGGTACGTAATTACCAGGCTGGTGATGAAATTCGTCATATGGAATGGCGTGTGACAGCGCGTACTGGCAAACCCTATGTTAAACTTTACCAAGAAGAGCGTGAGCGCCCTATTGTCCTGATTGTTGATTTTAACGCGTCTATGTTCTTTGGTACACGGTTAGCATTTAAATCCGTGGTCGCTGCTCGTTTAGCTGCGATGATTGCTTGGACATCGATTAAGCAAGGGGATCGAATTGGTGGTTTATTGTATTCATCCTCCAGACATGATGAATTTACACCACGTAGCCGGGACGTTGGCGTTCTACCGCTTTTGGCTGCATTAAGTCAATATAGTAAAGAAAATCTTGAGGAAACTTCGCCTCGCCTATTAAGTGATGTTCTGGTTCGTTTGCGTCGTGTGACGCGGCCGGGTAGCGTCATAGTCCTTCTTAGCGATTTTTATCAGATGGATAGAGAGAGTGAGCAACACTTGGCCCGATTGGGAGCGCATAATGATATCCTTGCCTACCATATTTGCGATCCTTTGGAACTTTTGCCTCCAAAACCTAACCACTATGCAATGACCAATGGTAAGCAGGAAATTCTTCTCGATACAACAATTGAAGAAATAAGTCAGGCTTACCAGTCTTATTGCGAATTACGACTAGCTAATTTGCAGTCGCAGTTTAAAAGGTTGCAAATTCAGTATGTACAAGTTCTCGCGGAAACTGATCTACCAAGATTAGTACGGCAGACTTTTCCACGGAGGTCACGTGACTGAATCAGCAGCGCTGGCAAAATTGCGTGATATTCAATTGCCAAACCCCATCAGCTGGTGGCCAATGGCTCCTGGCTGGTATTTTTTAATCTCACTAGCTGTTCTCAGTGTTATTTTTTTACTTTACATTCTTCGCCGTAGTTATCTCTTTGGCCGTGCTAAGCGCGAAGCACTTCAATTATTGACCCATTATCAGCAAGCCTATGAGCAGGATGGCAATAGTCAGCGCAGTAGCATGGAAATTTCAGAATTACTGCGTCGCGTAGCCTTAGTCTATTTTCCCAGGGATAGGGTAGCTGGTTTACAAGGCGAGGCCTGGTTGGCTTTTTTAAATGAAACCGCAAAAGGCGTTGATTTTAACTCAGTACGTCCTTGCTTGTTGGAAGCACCTTACCAAACAGGAAAAAACATGGACCTAAATCCTCTGTTTATTTGTGCAGAAAAATGGATAAAGCAACGGAGAAAACCATGTTCGAATTAGCTGAACCAAGAATTCTACTCTTTTTGCCGTTACCTTTTTTAATTTGGTTTTTAATTCCACGTGCAACGTTGCAATTACCCGCTGCTTTGAAAGTTCCTTTTTATCACGCCATGTTGACTATCGTAAGTAACCAAAAGCGTACTTTTGCCGGTCAGGCACAGCTAGGTTTGTTTTTGCTAATCTGGTCGTTATTACTGCTTGCGGCGGCTGGCCCGCGTTGGGTAGGAGAGCCTAGACCTTTAGCAAGAGAAGGTCGTAATATCATGTTGGTGCTTGATTTATCAGGCAGTATGGCCCTGGATGACATGACATGGCGTGGTCGTCCCGCTACTCGCTTGGCTATTGTTAAACGCACCGCAGAACAATTTGTGCGTGAACGGATAGGTGACCGAATTGGGTTGATTCTTTTTGGTAGTCGTGCTTATTTACAAACACCGCTCACCTATGATCGCCATACTGTATTGCTTCGACTTGAAGATGCCAGTGTTGGCTTGGCAGGACAAACTACTTCCATAGGCGATGCGCTTGGTTTGGCCGTGAAGCGTTTGCAAAATGTTCCAGCTAAAGGACGCATGATTATTTTGCTCACTGATGGCGCCAATAATTCAGGGGTATTGGCACCATTAAAAGCTGCTGAATTGGCAAAATTAGATGAGATTAAAGTTTATACGATTGGTTTAGGTGCAGAGGGGGATCCTCGCGCATTCAATGGGGTTTTTTTTAACATGAATGCCTCCCCTGATCTGGACGAAAAAACGTTGCAAGCGATAGCAAAAGTGACAGGGGGGCGCTATTTTAGAGCAACTGATGTCCAGTCATTACAAACTATTTATGAAACAATCAACCAATTAGAGACTGTAACACAGGAAGACGCAACGATTCGCCCGCAGCATGATTATTATCCTTGGCCATTGGCTCTAGCGCTCTTTTTATTGTTGTATTGGCTCATTAAAAAGATCGCTATATGGACCAGTTTGAAATCAATTTCTGCCCGCCGGGAGTTTTCATCATGATGGCAGATTTCCATTTCCTTCGTCCCTGGTGGTTACTAACCTGTTTACCCTTACTGGGTTTTATTGGGTGTTTATGGCGACAAAGTCCGCGTATGGGAGCATGGGCGACTGTTTGTGATAGTCATTTACTTAACTACTTGGTACAGTCTAAAAAGCAAGGAAAACGGCATGGGGCCTTGTTGTTTTTATTACTTAGTGGCCTATGTATGAGCTTTAGTTTGGCTGGTCCTGCCTGGATTCGCTTGCCGGTGCCAGCTTATCTGCAAATACAGCCAAGAGTATTAGTATTGGATATGTCAGATGCTATGTTAGCAAAAGATTTGGTACCCGACCGTTTAAATCGCGCTAAATTTAAATTGCATGATTTGTTTAAACGTCGGGATGCTGGCCAATTAGGTTTGGTGGTTTATACCGGTGAACCTTTTGTTGTTTCACCATTGACTGAGGATGCACAGACGATCGACGCCCTATTGGACTCTTTAACTCCAGATATTATGCCGGTGGAAGGACAACGTTTAGATAGTGCACTTGAAGAGGCTGGAGAGTTGATAACCCAGGCAGGGTTTGATCATGGCCAACTATTGGTATTGACTGCAGAGACTCCCAGTCTTGCCGCTTTAGAAGTGGCTAGCAAGTTGGCAAACAAACAGATTTTTACTTCAGTAATGCCCATTCTAGCCAATAAAACGCTTAATCCTCTTTTCGAGCGTCTGGCGGTGGCGGGGAAAGGACAACTAGTGTCTTTTACCGACACATCGGCTGATTTAGAGAATTGGCTAAAAAATACCGTAACCGAACAACAATATAGTCGAAGTCAACACAATGATATTCCTATGTGGCGCGATGAAGGGCGTTGGTTTTTACTCCCTGCGCTTGGTTTTTTATTACCGGTATTCCGGCGTGGATGGTTACAGAGGATCGCTACATGAGAGTCCTATGGAGCATTTTCTTATGGAGCCTTGCCAATTCTGGTTATACTTTTAGCTGGCCTGAGCTATGGGTGACGAAAGATCAGCAAGCACAAATGCTTATGCAGCAAAAGCAGTTTGATAAAGCAGAAAAAACTTTTCAGCAGGGAGATTGGCGTGCTACTGCAGCTTATCGTGCAGGGCATTATGAACAGGCAGCAAAAGACTTTCAATCGCTCCAAAATGAACAGGGGTACTACAATCAGGGGAACGCATTGGCCCATTTAGGGCAATATGGAGAAGCAATTAAAGCCTATGAGAAGGCTTTGGCACTAAACCCGCACAATCAAGATGCCATTTATAATCGTAATTTGCTGCAAGAGCTATTAAAAAAAGAAAAGCAGCAACAAGGCAATAATCAACAAGGCAATAATCAACAAGGCAAGAACCAGCAAGGTAAAGACCAGCAAGGTAACGGCCAGCAAGGTAAAGACCAGCAAGGTAAAGACCAGCAAGGTAAAGACCAGCAAGGTAAAGACCAGCAAGGTAAAGACCAGCAAGGTAAAGACCAGCAAGGTAACGGCCAGGAAGGCAAAGACCAGGAAGGCAAAGACCAGGAAGGCAAAGACCAGGAAGGCAAAGACCAGGAAGGCAAAGACCAGCAAGGTAAAGACCAGCAAGGTAAAGACCAGCAAGGTAAAGACCAGCAAGGCAACGGCCAGCAAGGTAAAGACCAGCAAGGTAAAGACCAGCAAGGTAAAGACCAGCAAGGTAACGGCCAGGAAGGCAAAGACCAGGAAGGGAAGGACCAGCAAGGCCAAGACCAGCAGAGTCAAGATCAAGAAAGCAAAACGCAGCAGAGTGAAAAAGAGATGGGTCAGGGAGCCACAACCAAAGAACAAGCTGCCCTAGAGCATGAAAAACAACAGGCAAAAGAGCAATGGTTGCGCTTAATTCCCGATGATCCTGGTGGTTTGATGCGGGAGAAATTTTTACGTGATCACATGCGTAGACAAAGTGGGTGGTATGAATGAAGCGAATTTTAATAAGTTTATTTCTTTGTTGTTGTCTAAAGGTAGTTTTTGCGGATGTCACCGTACAACTTGACGTAACGCAGGTACAATTAGGCCAGCCTTTTAGCTTAACTTTAACACTGGATAGTGCTGTTGATAGCGTTCCTGATTTAACACCATTACAAAAAAATTTTACCATTCTTGGCACGGAACGCAGTATGAATTACAGTGTTATTAATGGTCAAGCACATTCTGTTAGTCAATGGATAATAACGTTAACGGCTAACCGCAATGGGGTTTTACCTATCCCATCGCTGCAAATAGGTCAAGAATATACGAAGGCAAGCAGTATAGAAGTGACTTCGGAAGAAACACCAACAACGAATGTTCAGCCGCAAACGCCTCAGCAAGATGCTGTTTTAGAGACTGACGTGAGTGTGAATAATCCCTTTGTAAATCAACAGGTTATTTTTACTACCCGATTATACTATAGCAGCAGGTTGCTCGATGCATCTTATCAACCTCCTCAGGTGGAAGATGCGTTAATGATTCCTCTTGGGCAAGGACGTCATTACCAGATTTCCAGTAACAACAAGATCTATGCTGTTGAAGAACAGCAATATGCTATCTTTCCACAAAAAAGTGGGGATTTGAAAATTAACCCACCAGCTTTCAACGCCTTGATTTATAGTGTGACTCCAAAACGGGTTCATCTCCAAGCCAAGCCGACTGTTCTTCATGTTAAACCAAGACTTGCAGGCTATAAATACTGGCTCGCTGCGAAACAGGTTTCTCTCTCTGAGACCTATGACAAAAACACAATTACTTTAATGCAGGGTGACACATTAGTACGTACTGTCAAGTTGAGTGCAGTGGCTGTGCCCGCACAATTGTTACCAACCCTGGATTTTGGGAGTTCGGACCAATTTAGTGTTTATCCCGAAAAACCCCAGGAAAAAACTAGTTTTAAACATCCGAATTTAGTCAGCTCTACGACTGTGAAGGCGACGTATTTACTTAACAAAGCGGGGCAAATAACCATACCTGCTATTAAACTAACCTGGTTCAATACAACAACTGGTAAAAAAGAAACAAGCGCTTTACCAGCACTTACTTTGAATGTGGTGGCTTCTGCTGGTGAAACAAAGCAGTCTGCGTCTGCTGCTGTTGCTAATACAGAGCCGGTGGCGCATACAACAGAGGTAGATGCTAAGAAAGAACAGCAAATTACTCTGCCGTCCTTGCGCCCAGAAACCAATGTTGCTTGGTGGCTAGCCAGTGCTTTTGCTATAGCCTGGTTACTTACACTTGGACTATGGTATAGACAACGGCGACAACAGGCAGAAAGGCAAACAGCAGGTCAAGTTATGAAGCAGTTGGCTAAAGCTTGTTTAGATAATCATGCCACTGAAGCGCGTGATGCCTTGCTTAAATGGGCCCGCTTTCAATGGCCTGAAGCCAATTTGTTGAATTTAACAGATGTGGAGAAAATGGTGGATGACACCAGGCTCAAGGAAGAAATTAATCAATTAGCCCAGGCTCTTTACCAGGATGTCAGTCCACAGAAAACTTGGCAGGGAACCGCTTTATGGGCTGCTATTACTTCTTTCAAAGGGGCAAAACTAAGGCCGGAGAATAGCAAAATGACTCCGCTGCCTCCTATTCATCGACTCTAGGGGGGGGTATGCAGCTTGCTGAGTACTGTAAGGAAGATGTACGAGGTTTGGCAAAACTTATCAAAGAAAGAGAAGTCAGTCCTGAAGAAGTGTTGGCTTGTGCTATTCAGCGCATGTATGAAGTCAATCCACAACTGAATGCAATAATTACTGATTGCAGTGATTGGGCACGTCAGCAATTGAAAAAGATGCGTGGTGATGAACCTTTTTACGGTGTGCCAGTACTAGTAAAAGACTTGGGTTTTTCCATGCAGGGAGTGCGTTATACAGCCGGCTCAACTTTTTTGACAACATCTGTTTCGGCATCAAATAGTGATTTTATTGATCGTCTATTGGCCTTAGGAATGTTGCCCTTCGCAAAAACCAATGTGCCTGAGTTCGGCCTTTCTTATGTGACAGAGTCAATTTTACTTGGCCCTTGCCGTAATCCCTATGATTTAAGTCGTACTTCAGGGGGGTCTTCAGGCGGTTCAGCTGCCGCCGTAGCCGCTGGGGTTGCACCCGTCGCTACGGCGAGCGATGGCGGGGGATCTATCCGCATACCTGCGGCTTGTTGTGGACTATTTGGGTTTAAGCCTACTCCCGGTTTAATGCCTGTCGGCCCTTGGGTTGGTGAAGCCTGGTCAGGTTTGTCAACCAATTTCGTATTAACTCGTAGTGTAGATGACTCAGCCCTTTTATTTGAGTTACTCGCTACAAATGTGTTGCCTGAACCTAAAACAAACGTAGTCCATCCACAGCACGATGAGCAGCGCTTTCAACCTTTAAAAATTGCATGTCTTGAGGGGGCTTTTGCAGTTGTGCCTATTGATAAACCTTGTTTGGACGCCTTCGAACAAGCAATAACTATATTAACAAGAACCGGGCATCAGGTGAGCTCCTATAAATTGTCTCTCGATCTGGAGGGAATTGCTGCCTCCGCTTTATGTCTCATTGCAGCCAACACCTGTGCTGAAATTGAAAATCAACAACAGTTGCTTGGGCGTAAGGTGCAAAAAAAGGAATTAGAGCCATTTACCTGGGAATTAATGGGACAAGGGAAGAAGTTGTCTGCATCCCAATTAATTACAGCAAAAAACAAGCTCTACCAACTCTTACGCCCTCTTCATGCACTATTCAACCAGGTTGATTTTGTGTTAACTCCTGCCTTGGCGCAATGGCCTCTTCCTATCGGCAGCTTACCAACCAATGATGATTTTAGTCATTATTTGCAAAAAAATCTTGCTTTTACACCCTTTACTGCCTTGTTTAATCAAGCAGGGCTACCTGCCATGACAATCCCTGTGATGCGTCATAATCATTTCCCACTCTCAGTACAATTTGCTGCTGCCAAAGGGCGAGACAGGTTTTTGTTACATTTTGCTCAGCAATTAAAAACCTTGCTTCCAGATTTTACCTCGCCAGTGATGACTCTTGGAAAAATAAAATAGCGGGCTTCCTTATTAAAGGAGTCCATAAATATTTATTGTTGATTCTCGCTATTTTATAAACACTAGAGTATAATGAAGCCACTTGTAGTTTAGATTTCCTGGCTGAAACATTGTTCTTCGTGAAAATCCCTCCTTTTGTAGTTCAAAGTAGCGAATTTATCGCGTTGCTTCCCTATGATGATTCTGGCTTGGATTGTTTAACGCAAGTGTGTGTTTAATTTAATTTGGAAAGTAGAAATGTCTGTGAAAGAAACTGGCCACGTCAAGTGGTTTAATGATGATAAGGGTTACGGTTTTATCAGTCGTGATAATGGTCAAGACGATGTATTCGTTCATTTTCGTTCGATCAATAGCGCAGCTGGTCGTAAAACTTTGGTAGAAGGTCAACGCGTCGAGTTCATGGTGACCAAAGGACCTAAAGGTCTACAAGCGGAAGATGTAACCGCTGTATAATAATCCTGCTGTTTCTCCAATCTTCTCCCCTCTAGTAATGGACTTTGTGCGCTATTAGAGGGGAGCGAGCTTTTCATTTTTATGAGAAATTCAGACGTAATCATAATTGGTGCTGGTGCTGCTGGCTTGATGTGTGCCATAGAAGCAGGAAAACGAGGGCGGCGAGTACTAGTTCTTGATCATGCTAACAAGGTTGGCAAGAAGATCCTGATGTCTGGTGGTGGGCGATGTAATTTTACTAATTACGAGGTAGAGGCCCGCCATTATTTATCTGCAAATCCTCATTTTTGTAAATCTGCCCTTAAACGTTATACGTCTTTTGATTTCATCAATCTGGTGAAAAAGCATCGTATTCCCTTCCATGAGAAATCACATGGCCAACTATTTTGTGATAATAAGGCTTCTGATATTGTTGCCATGCTCTTGAGTTGCTGCGAGCAAGCAAAAGTCGAAATACGTTTAAATACTGTTATTAATCACGTAGATAAGACAGATAATGGCTATGCTTTAAGGTTAACAAAGGGAGAGCAGTTATTTTGCCAATCCCTGGTTGTTGCAACAGGGGGATTATCCATTCCAACTATGGGTGCATCTCCCTACGGTTACCAATTGGCTACCCAGTTTGGTTTGCCAGTATTGCCTACACGGGCTGGATTGGTCCCCTTCACTTTACAACCTGAAGAAAAAGAGCGTTTGGCCGTGTTATCAGGTATTTCCTTGCCCTGCGAAGTGTCTTGTAATAATCAACGCTTTTCCCTGGATATGCTGTTTACCCATCGTGGTTTAAGCGGGCCAGCAATGTTGCAAATTTCATCTTATTGGCAACCAGGCGGGATCTTGGAGATTGATCTGGATACCAATGATGAATGGGCTTCTCACTTGCCACAACGTAAGCGCTTGGCTCCACAGAGCCGTTTAAAGCATTGTTTGGAGGAAGTTTTGCCCAAGCGAGTGGTTGCTACTTTGGTAGCGGAATCTTTATTAGAACGAGAGTTACAAACGTTATCTGACAAAATTTTGCAAGAAATCGGACAACGTTTACGGCAATGGCGTATTAAACCCAATGGTACGGAGGGATACAGGACTGCTGAAGTGACCTTGGGTGGTGTGGACACGCGAGTACTGTCGTCACAAACGATGGAAGTTAATCATTTGCCCGGTCTTTATTTTGTCGGTGAAGTCCTGGATGTGAGTGGCTGGCTAGGTGGTTATAATTTTCAATGGGCTTGGTCGTCAGGTTGGGCAGCTGGTCAATATGTGTAAACCTTAGCTGAATTGATATTCGGATGTACTCGCTCAGTGATTTCTTCTCTTGGATAGTGGCCCTGACTTCATTGACTGGTTGCAAAATTGATTGTTTTTTAGCAACTTTCTTTCACCGGACTAAGAGTTGTCAGAGCGAATTTAGATAGCGGTTAACGGCTAATCTTGCGCATTGTACTAACTTCCTCTAATGTAGGGGAATTCGTGTAAATGGAATGTGGGCCATGTTGATGCGGTTTTTCTCTTTGTTTTTTATCGTATTATTAGCGTCGAGTTGTGCGAAAGCACCGGCTCATCTGCCTCCAGTTGCAATTAAAGCGGTGCAAAACAGGCAAGTACCTTCTTTCAATCAGGTCCTTGTCGAAGGCCGGATCAATGTTAATTTGCATACTGGCTATGCCCGTCCACAGGTCATCTTATACGGAAATCCCAGTGATTTAATCCATGTATCTACACGAGTAGTCAATGGTATGCTGATTATTAATCTGGGTAGTGGTTATCCTCGCTGCGGAGCTGTTCGAGCCGAAATTCGTGGTCGTTATTTAAATTCCTTCACTTATCGTGGTGCAGGCACTATTACGGGTACTAATTTACGCTCAGGACTTCTTGATCTTGCAATTGATAATCCAGGTAGAACAACATTGGGTGGTTCCATTGTATTGCGTAAAGTGAAGATAAGTGGTGGAGGGAATGTCCAACTCAGCGGTGTTAACGGTAAATATTTGCAATTGACGTTGCTGGGTAAAACAAGGTTGCAATTAGCGGGTATGTTGAATTTAGCCAAGCTCGATTTGGCGGGTCAGAGTTGGGTGAGCATGTATTGGATAAAATCGGATACGCTGACCATACGAGCTCGTGGTAAGACTTTTATCCAGTTGGCAGGTATAGTCAACAAACTGGACGTGGAGTTATGGGATACAGCTCATTTCAATGGTCGATATTTACGCTCAAAACGGACCTTTGCAAAAACACATAATAAATCTGTTGCAGATATTATCGCCGTGAAGCATCAGCATACCTTTGCTACTGATGCCAGTGATATTTATTTTTATAATATTCCTGATACCAAGGCAGATTTCATGGTTTTTGATGGTTCTGTCCTCGATATGCGAGATTGGGATCAGTATGCTATGCGTGAGTACGATCGCTACAATAAATAGCGGTATTAGTTTGAATCAGCTAGCTATTAGCCATATTGTTCTGTTTGATACAGGTTAGGACGCTATCCTTATCGCCATCCAGAGGAATGATATGCGCTGAATTGGCGAGCCAGTGAATAGTCACATTTTCCATATTGGCAAAGCGAGCTGCGACCTGCCAGGAGGCGACGACTTTATCATGGCAGCCAAGAAATAAATCGGTAGGACAGTTAGGCGGTGAAAACTGAAATTGCCTAATAGAGGTTAATACTTCGATAATAACTGCAAGGGGTATCTTGCGGTAAGAAATTTCACAATGCTCATCGGTATATAAATTCCCAGCTACACTTCGTACCTGACTAAAACCCAAATAGTTTAATAGTTTTGCCAGACCCAATGTTCGATTAATCTTTAGACGTAAATCCAGTGCTGGTGCTAATAAATAAAGATGATGGAGCGGGAAACGATTACTCAGGTGACAGGCTAACAATCCTCCCAGAGATAATCCCATGACATCAACCTGAGTAAATTCGTTAACTAATAATTCACAAGTTTGCTCAGCCAGCACAAACCAGTCACTTGCCTTGCTTTGCGCGAAACTATCAAGATTGGCTGCATGTCCTGGTAGCACCGGGCAAATTACAGCATCATAGTAAGCAAGGGAGGGTAGTAAATCACGAAAAACAGCTGGGGACGATGAAAACCCGTGTAACAATAATAAGGCTCGCTGCTTTTTCCCATTACGCTGCTCAATGGGGGCCATCAAAGAAAAATCATCTTGGGTTAAAGAAAAAAGCTGTACGCCCCGTCGCATACAACGAAAAGCATCAATATTCATTCAGATCCTTATGATAAAAAAATTTGCAAAATAAGTGTAAATAAGGCTTCGATTACCCCTTTTACAGCGGTTACTTTGATATTATGTGAATATAACGTGCTTTACTGCTAAAACAGTAGCAGATTTAATAACAATAGCAGAAGAAAGGCAATTTTTTATAAAATTGGTAAAGCCAGAAATAAAATAAGTCAAAAAGGCTAATAAACTAGTTCCATTATTTGAACTATAGTTTATCGCATAAGCTTATCGTAAGTTTTGATATGCTATCTTTAAATTAATAGAGTTAAGAAATTTAGGGTGAATACTATGGGCGATCCGGTCAATGATACAACAACACCAACTACTCCTAAACCTAAGGGGTCTAGTACTGGTGGTCCAAGCCAAACGCAACCGACGCAGACGCAACCAACGCAGCCCCAGCCAACAGGCAAGAAACCTGATGCGAAAAAGGCAGCGCCCAAGACCCCTGCGCCTCAACAACCTAAATCTCCAAAGGCCGAAGATGAGGGTGAGGAAAAGAAAAAGAAAAAAAAGGAACATGAAGAGCCTTTGATTCAGTTGATGCAAGACATTCTCGATATAGTGAAAGAAATCCATAAGCCGCTTACAGATGCAGTGGAAGGGAAAATAAAAGGGCTTGCGAGTGCTGCTGCAAATAAGGTCAAAGAAGGGGTAGTAGCCGGTGCAGGTCTGGTGAAAGACGGTATAGTAGCCGGCGCAACAATGGCAAAAGACGGCATCGTAGCCGGAGCAACTGCTCTTGTAGATAAAATAAAGGACAAATTTTCTTCCAAGGATGAGCCAAAGGATGGACCTGAAGAAATCGAAATGCAAGATATGAAGCCAAAAGTAGATGAGGAAATGGATGAAGAAGTAGATGAGGAAATGGATGAAGAAGTAGATGAGGAAATGGACGAAGAAGTAGATGAGGAAATGGACGAAGAATTAGATGAGGAAATGGATGAAGAAGTAGATGAGGAAATGGATGAAGAAGTAGATGAGCAAATGGATGAAGAAGTAGATGAGCAAATGGATGAAGAAGAGGTAGATGAAGCTTATACAGCAATGGTAGATGAAGGACCTCAAGACCCCAGTCCCTCTAACCTGACCAAGATGTCTTCTGACACCCAATCAACCTCAGTACCGGATATGGATGAAAACAATGAATATGATGGGTTGGCACAAATGTTTAATGGCACTGATAACAGCCCAGAACCGGAGGCACCAAGTCTCGACACATCAACAACGTTATCACAGTAATTGAATTGGCGCGATTTATCGCGCCAAGTCTATGCGATTTAACTTTCCATTAATTTGTGGGGCAAGCTTTCCAAACGACCAGCCTGAGTGACAACAACATAATTAAGTTTACGTTGCAATTCACTGATGGTATCAGCACCGGCATAGGTTAATCCTGAACGTAAACCACCCACGATATCGGCAATAATGGCATCCTGGTTATTGCGATAAGTGACTTCCGTTGCTACACCTTCGGCTGTTTTCCATTCATGCATTTGGCCTAAAAAATCTTCCTGTGCTTCACGCGAAGCCATACCACGATAGCGCTTTACTTGCTTACCGTCTTCTTTACTAATGACTGCACCTGGTGTGGGCTCAGTACCTGCAAGCATGCCGCCAATCATCACAAAATCGGCACCAAAAGCCAGGGCTTTGACGATATCGCCAGAAGTGCGGATACCGCCGTCGGCAACAATTGAACGATCGCTACGGGCACAATCCTGAATACAGGTGAGCATAGGAATTCCAAAGCCTGTTTTAATTCGAGTACTGCAGACAGAGCCGCCACCAATACCCGCTTTAATGATGTCAGCTCCGCATGAGGCCAGGTAATCTGCGCCAGCATAAGTGGCGACATTGCCTGCCATGATGCAACGGCTTCCAAGCAATTGTCTCAGACTCTTCAGTGTTTTACCCACGTATTTGGCGTGCGCATGGGCCACATCTACGCAGAAAAAATCAGCTCCGGCATCCCGCAGTGCTTCGGCTCGTTGCAATTCGCTGTCAGTACAACCGACAGAAACAAAGACCTTCCCATGACAGAGTTTAAATTCCTTGATGTTGTCTTCAATGCTTAAGAAACGATGCAGCGCGCCAATACCTCCTTTGCTGTGCATGAAATTGGCCATCTTGCTTTCAGTGATAGTGTCCATGTTAGAACTTATCACTGGTAATTCCAGAGTTAATTTAGCCAACCGGTCAGTTACGCTGGTATTGACCACTCGCCTTGATTCATGATGGTTATAGGCAGGAACCAATAGGACGTCATCAAAGGTGATGGCTTGAGTGTTCATTATTTATCCTCTGTTAAAACACGTACTATAAATGTTCTGCCGCATAATAAGCAAGCCTTGATCGCTCACCCCGTGTTAACGTCATGTGAGCACTATGTTGCCAATGTTTAAATCGATCGACAGCAAACGTTAAGCCAGAGGTTGTTTCAGTTAAATAGGGCGTATCAATTTGCTTGATATCGCCAAGGCAAATAATCTTGCTTCCTGGTCCTGCCCGCGTGACCAAGGTTTTAATTTGTTTCGAAGTTAAGTTCTGTGCTTCATCGATAATGATAAAACGGTTTAAAAAAGTACGGCCGCGCATAAAATTGAGTGAGCGAATCTTAATTTTATTCTGGAGTAAATCTTGCGTCGCACCTCGGCCAAAACTGCCGCCCTCTTGAGAACTGTGCAGTACTTCGAGGTTATCCATTAACGCCCCCATCCAAGGCGTCATTTTTTCTTCTTCCGTTCCTGGGAGAAAACCGATGTCTTCACCGACAGGAATCGTTACTCGCGTCATTAAAATTTCATTATAACGATTTTGATCCAAGACCTGGGTTAAGCCTGCGGCAATCGTCAATAAGGTTTTTCCGGTCCCTGCCGAGCCTTGGAGCGTAACAAAATCAATGTCTGGATCCAGCAATAAATTCAAGGCGAAATTTTGTTCGCGGTTACGGGCATTAATTCCCCACACGGAATGTTTGGTTTGCGTAAAATCGCGGGCCAATTGTACCACTGTACTGCCCTCAGCAATTTCCTTTACGATTGCCTGAAATTGATTATCATGAGTACTGATACAATCATTGTAATTCCATTGATTGGTTAGTGGGCCGCTGATGCGATAAAAAGTTTTACCATTTTCTTGCCAGGCCTCGATATTTTTTGCATGCGTATCCCAGAAATCATTGTCAAGAATGTGGATGCCACTATGCAATAAATTGACATCATCAAGTACTTTATCGTTGTAATAATCCTCAGCGGGAATACCCAGAATTCCTGCTTTAATGCGTAAATTGATATCTTTAGAAATAATAATGACTTGCCGCTCAGGGTATTTTTTCTGCAAGCCTAAGGCAGTAGCAAGAATTGTATTATCGGCTTTGTGTCCAGGCAGTGACGGCGGGCGGATCTGCTCAAATTCATCAGTCTGAAAAAATAAGCGCCCGCTGCTTTTTACTTTATCAGAAGTGATAAAACTGGGAATGGGCAAGCCGGCAACAATCTCTTGATGGTTGGCATTACTCATCAACTCGACTAACATGCGGTTAGTCTGTCGCACGTTGCGAGCGACTTCAGAGATCCCTGTTTTGTGGCTGTCTAATTCTTCTAAAACAACCATGGGTAAATAGATGTCATGTTCTTCAAAACGGTAGATGGCCGTAGGATCATGCATCATGATATTCGTATCAAGTACGAACAGTTTTGTGTCTTTATTCCCCATATCCATGATTTCATCCTATCAGCTAAAAGATTCATTGTGCTGAGGGCTTGGGACTCAGTCAAGCCTTATTAGACTCAATACCCTTGTTTAGTAAGGGTTTTCAACGGTTTGTTCAGTACAAAAATAATATGGATAGAAAGAATACGTAGTTTCTGGTTTATCCTTGGAGTTTCGCTAAGGTTTGCAGGACTTCAGCGACGTGCCCTTTAACACTTACTTTGCGCCATTCATGGCGTAAAATGCCCTGTGGATCGATAAGGAAAGTACTCCGCTCAATGCCTCGTACCTGCTTTCCATACATTGATTTCATCTTGATCACATCAAATTGCTGGCACAAGATTTCATCCGGATCGCTAATTAATTCAAAGGGAAATTGTTGCTTGCACTTAAAATTTTCATGTGATTTTAAGCTGTCACGGGAGATACCCAATATTTCCGTATTGAGTTTTTGGAACTCTGCGTAAGCGTCCCGAAAATCTTGCCCTTCTGTGGTACAGCCTGGTGTTGCGTCTTTTGGATAAAAATATAAAACGATCCATTTGCCTTGATATATTTTCAGATTACCCTGCAAGCCATTTGTTGCGGTAAAGTTGGAAGACGTTATCTGATCACCCAGTTTCATAATGAGTCCTTTGGTTGTCTAAAAGAAGCTTTTATATCCTAGAGGAAAGACGTGTATTTCGACAATAGCAGCATTTTATTTTATTACGCCGTTAATAATGATTTTCCGCTGCTCATTTAGCCGTATATAAACTGCGCTGCTCGATCAGTTTTGCCTCGTCTAAACAAAAATAAACGCTACTGTGGTATGTGGGATACATGTATAATTATTTTTTTAGTTAAATATTCGAGATTCATGACTACCAACAAACAGCAAAGTGCTACTATCGCTGTTAATAAAAAAGCACATTTTGATTATTTTATCGAAAATGAATACGAAGCTGGCTTAATTCTCGAAGGATGGGAAGTAAAAAGCCTGCGCGCAGGTAAAATTAATCTTTCAGATGCGCATGTAATAATAAAATATGGTGAGGCTTTTCTATTAGGGGCCCAAATTCAACCTTTACCAACGGCGTCCACCCACCTTGCCCCTGATGCGATACGAACACGCAAGTTATTGCTTAACCGCAAAGAACTGAATCAATTGATCGGCAGTGTTGAACGTCAAGGTTATACCTTGGTTCCGTTATCGCTCTATTGGAAGCGCAATCGGGTCAAGATGAAAATCGCATTGGCTAAAGGTAAAAAAACGCATGATAAAAGGGATACCATTAAAGATCGGGATTGGCAGCGAGACAAGGCTCGGCTTATGAAAAAAAATAATTAATATGAGTTCGATATAAATCAGGCATCTGTTTTATATCTCGCTAACGCACTTTATCCCGTCAATGCGCAGCAGCATTATATAGGGGCCAATACAACAGCCCAGTTCGATACTATTAATAGTTATTCCTATCCATTAGTCTGGTATCCAGTTAATTGGGGAGCCATTGTCCAGTTTCATTTGAATGGCACCAAGCACTTGTTGTGGAGTCAGTGTTTGGGGGTTGCTGTGTTCATGAGCTAACTCATTAATGACACTTTGCACGAATCCCGGTTCTTGTTTGTGAACCTTTACTAAATAGAGCGCTAACGTTCTATAAGAACATCCATTTTCGAGGAAAGCCAATAACCCTTTATCTTCATCCGTTAATTTTTCCCCCAGTAATGCGCTACATTCCTCCTCGTTATAATAGTTATATACGAAATTTTCTCGTCTAAAAGGCGTTTCATCGTTGCTTTTCTTGACTGTTTGTACAAATAGAGTTGATTTAATTTTAGGCGAAGCTTGAGAAGAGAGTGCCTGTTTGGAGGGGGGGGAGGATGTGGCTTCGCCAGTTTTTGCAATAATTTTAAAGGATGGTTGAGTAGAATAGCCTGAGTATTCATTGAGCTCTCGCAGTCTAATGTTATCAAAGCTTTCGCCAGGATAACCGTATAAAACCGCGGCGAATTCTAAATTAAGATAGAGTTGTTTTTCATTAATTTTTTCGATTAAACCTGTTTCCAGATAGTCTTGATCCCCTTTGCCAATTTCTTGAAGGAAGGTTTTTGCTGCTGCTGTGGTTGGGAAAGTGACAACCGCACCAGAATTTTCTCCAGCTTCAAACTTAGCACCGGTCTTTTTTAAGCTTGGATAGTGTAGAGCCATGATGTGCCTTAGTCCTTTTTATGGGCGACATGTTATTTTTTAAGACAAAAAATGCGCTTAGTCAAGGTGAAAGCAAAAAAATTCACTCGTTAAACTGTAGCCACTAATTCATTTTTTAATACGCTTATCGACCTCATAAGAGAGGCAATTGCTTTGCAACTTCACTTTAAACATTTAGTTTTAAACGCTAAATGTGGCATACTTGACCAATTTTGGAGATGCCTCTTCTGTATTTTTACCGTTTTGATTACGGAAGAGTTTAATAACTAAGGAGTTTCCTTATGTGTGGGATCATGGGTGCTATATCTCAGCGTGATATTAGTAAAGTGCTGTTGGAAGGATTACGACGTCTAGAATACCGTGGTTATGATTCAGCAGGTATTGCAGTGATTGATGGCACTGGGCATTTGAAACGAGTAAGAATTCAAGGGAAGGTACAAGCTTTAGCAGACGCTATGCAAGAAACAGCGATTGCCGGCAATGCTGGTATTGCGCATACCCGCTGGGCGACGCATGGAAAGCCTTGTGAACAGAACGCACATCCACATATGTCACATGATGAAATTGCTTTGGTACATAATGGTATTATTGAAAATCACGATGCCTTGCGCCAACGTTTAAAGCAAGCCGGTTACCAATTTACCTCTGAAACTGACACAGAGGTAGCCGCACATTTAATTCATTATCATTATCAACAACATGAAGAATTATTGCGTGCTGTGCAAGATGCTGCTCAAGAGATGCATGGTGCTTTTGCCTTGGGAGTTATTCATCAGAAACGCCCGCAAGAATTAGTTGCTATTCGCAAAGGTAGCCCCTTGGTAGTAGGTTTAGGAATAGATGAGCAATTTATTGCTTCCGATGCGCTAGCTTTGCGCTCTTTTGCTCAATCAGTCATTTATCTTGAGGAAGGGGATAGTGCGTTACTCAGTGATGGGCAAGTTTATTTGTTTGATGCCAATCGACAGAAAGTAAAACGTCAGACGCACCCTCTTAATGGCGATAATCAGGCTGTTAGCAAGGGGCCTTATCGTCATTTTATGTTGAAGGAAATTTATGAGCAGACCAAAGTCTTGGCGGATACGCTGGAGGGACGGATAAGCAGTCAGGATGTTTTGAAAGCAAACTTTGGGGAACGTGCTTCTGCTATTTTTTCTCAGGTCAAGCAAATTCATATTGTCGCTTGTGGCACTAGCTATCATGCAGGATTAATTGCCCGTTATTGGCTAGAGTCCTTGACTGGTTTACCGACTCAGGTAGAAATTGCCAGTGAGTATCGTTACCGGGATGTAGTTGTTAATGAGGGTGCTTTATTTATCGCTGTATCTCAGTCGGGGGAAACAGCGGATACGTTGGCAGCTTTATACAAGGCCAAAACAATGAATTATCTGGCCAGCTTGGCTATTTGTAATGTTGCCACCAGTACATTGGTTCGTGAAGCAGATTGTGTTTTCCTAACACGAGCCGGTATTGAGATAGGGGTTGCCTCAACCAAGGCGTTTACTACGCAACTTGCTGCTTTTCTAATGTTAGCTGCCGCACTGTGCAAGGATGAGCGTATTCATACCATTTTAGCCCAATTGCAGGAATTGCCCGCTAATTGTGAGCGTGTATTAAAGATGAATAGCGAAATTGAGGCACTGGCTTCCATTTTTGTGAATAAAGCACATGCCCTCTTCTTAGGACGTGGGGTGCAGTATCCTGTTGCTTTAGAAGGGGCACTGAAATTAAAGGAAATCTCATATATTCATGCAGAAGCTTATCCAGCTGGTGAACTTAAACATGGTCCTTTAGCTTTGGTTGATAAAGAAATGCCAGTGATTGCTGTGGCGCCAAATGATGAATTACTGGATAAATTAAAGTCAAATTTGCATGAGGTCAGTGCCCGTGGAGGTCAATTGGTTGTGTTTGTTGATGATTCGCAAGCCTGGCAACCTAATGGGGCGCGTTTAATTCATGTACCCGCATGCGGTCAATGGGTTGCTCCGATTGTTTACACAATCCCCTTACAGTTGTTGGCTTATCACGTCGCTGTTGCTAAGGGTACGGATGTGGATCAGCCAAGGAATCTTGCCAAATCGGTGACAGTTGAGTGAATGCAGGTTCGCAATTCTGGTTAAATTTATGGCGAGAAGGAAAAACGAGTTTCCACCGTACAGAGGTAAATCCTGATTTAAGTGCTAGATGGTCCAGCTTGCAGTTGCCTACAGAGGCAACTGTTTTGGTTCCTTTATGTGGTAAAAGTCTTGATATGCTTTGGCTTATGGAGCAGGGCTTTCGAGTGATCGGGATAGAGCTTAGTGAGCAGGCGGTACTGCAATTTAGCGAAGAAAATCGGTTAACGCTGGTGAAAAAAATATATCCACAGGCTATCAGTTACCAGACCAAATCATTAACTATTTGGGTCGCTAATATTTTTTCTTTAAATCCGGCTTTTATTGTTCCTGCCGATGCGATTTACGATAGAGCAGCATTGATCGCTTTGCCTCCTAATTTGCGTCCTCAGTATGTACGTTGCTGCCTTCAATGGTTGAAGGAGCGAGGTAAAATTTTATTAAAAACAATGCATTACGATAATTTAGAAATGCAGGGGCCACCGTTTAGCGTGGCGGATGAGGAAATAAGGCGGCTATATAGTAATTGCCAAATCATACAAAGCATGCGCGAAACAAGTCGCCAGGTAGGCGAACAAGAGCCCTTGTATGCTCGTGGATTACGCGAAGTGACCGAGAAGGTCTGGGCTTTACAGGCGCAGTAGTTCTTGAATTACTGCAGTTTTTTGACAGTTAAGAGACAGACTAAGGCAAATGGTCTAAAGTTCGCAAAATGACGGGTAATCGGTATATACTATTCCCGTTTTTTTTATCATGTTTTACGGGGATGTGAATGACTCAAGAGATGTTGGCGTCAGCGACGATTATTGCACAAGAACTTAAAGTAAACGTTTCTCAGGTAGAAACAGCGATTCGTTTGCTGGACGAAGGCGCGACAGTTCCCTTCATCGCTCGTTACCGTAAAGAGGCAACGGATGGGCTTGATGATACCCAACTACGGCAACTTGCTGAGCGTTTGTATTATATCCGTGAACTCGATGAGCGTCGTATAGTTATTTTGCAATCTATTCGTGAGCAAGAAAAATTAACTCCAGAGCTGGAAAAAGCGATTTTAGCAGCTGATAGCAAGACCCGCCTGGAAGATTTGTATTTACCTTACAGACCTAAACGTCGTACAAAAGCACAGATTGCCAAGGAAGCCGGACTCGAGCCGCTTGCTTTAAGTTTATGGCAGAATCCTAATCTCGAGCCAGAGTCAGAAGCGGAGCAATATCTGAATACTGAGTTGGGTGTTGAAGATTGTAAGATTGCCCTGGAAGGCGCACGCCAGATTCTTATGGAGAAATTTGCTGAAGACGCAGAGCTGATTAATGAATTACGTGAATATTTGTGGCAGCATGCTGTATTAAAATCGGAAGGCAGTGGTGATAAGAAAACAGCTGGCAATAAATTTGCTGATTATTTTGATTATGCAGAGCCAATTAAAAAGATTCCATCACACCGTGCTTTGGCTTTATTTCGTGGGCGGCGAGAAAGCGTTTTGCAGTTAACCTTGGTATTGCCGCAAGAGGTGGATTATGTTGAAAAGCGTGTTGCATCCTATTTCAATATTGCTAATGAAAAACGAGCAGCGGATGAATGGTTAGCAGATACAGTACGTTTGACTTGGAAAGTTAAACTATTTACCAAGTTAGAGTTAGAATTACTGACCCGGTTGCGCGAAATAGCGGATGAAGAGGCGATTCATGTTTTTGCCCGCAATCTGCGCGATTTATTACTTGCTGCTCCTGCTGGCCCACAAATTACAATAGGACTTGATCCGGGTATTCGTACTGGTGTGAAAGTCGTCGTGGTTGACATTACTGGTAAGTTACTTGATTACACTACTATTTTTCCTTTTTCACCGCAAAATGAGTGGCATCAATCTATAGCTGAATTGGCCAAATTGGCAGCGAAGTATCAAGTCAATTTATTGAGTATAGGGAATGGTACTGGATCGCGTGAAACAGAACGTTTGGTCGCTGATATGATGAAAATGTATCCGGATTTGAAGCTGACTAAAATTATGGTTAGTGAAGCGGGAGCCTCCGTTTATTCAGCGTCGGAATTAGCTGCAAAAGAGTTCCCGGATCTGGATGTGAGTTTACGAGGGGCGGTTTCTATCGCCAGGCGCTTGCAAGACCCTCTTGCTGAATTAGTAAAAATTGAACCGAAGGCGATTGGTGTTGGGCAATACCAACATGATGTGAATCAGACTCGTTTGGCACGCAGTCTTGATGGGGTAGTAGAAGATTGTGTAAATGCTGTTGGTGTTGATGTTAATACAGCCTCTGTCGCATTATTAACTCGTGTGTCAGGTCTGAATGAAACCTTGGCAAAAAATTTAGTGCAATATCGGGATGAAAACGGTGCTTTTGTAAATCGGGAGCAATTAAAAAACGTAGCTCGCATGGGCGAGAAAACGTTCCAGCAAGCAGCCGGGTTTTTACGCATCATGAACGGTGATAATCCTCTTGACGCTTCCTGTGTACACCCCGAAGCTTATCCTTTGGTTGAAAGGATCCTTGCAGAGCAAAAAGTGAATATTCGCCAAACGATTGGTAATCGTGATTTGTTACGAACTATTAATGCAGAACATTATATCGATGAAAATTATGGTCTCCCAACTATCCGGGATATTTTGCGTGAATTGGAAAAACCGGGGCGTGACCCAAGACCTGAATTTAAAACGGCGAGTTTCAAGGAGGGCGTGGAAGACATCAGTCATTTAAAAGAGGGCATGATTTTGGAGGGTGTTGTCTCTAATGTGACTAATTTCGGCGCTTTTGTTGATATTGGTGTTCATCAGGATGGTTTGGTACATATTTCTGCGATGACACATCGCTTTATCAGTGATCCCCACGCTGTAGTGAAGGCAGGTGATATTGTGACTGTTAAAGTAGTAGAAATAGATAAAGAGCGGCGGCGTATAGGATTAAGTATGAAGTTAGACGAAGAGAAAGCGCCTCTGGTACAAAAAAAGGAGGCGAAGCCCCCGTTGAAAAAGCCACAATCAGCTAGAAAACAGGAAATGAAGAAAAAACCTGAGCAAGAAAGGAAGCAAGAAGCGAAGAAAACAATATTTAATACGGCAATGGCTGATGCTTTGGCTAAATTAAAGCGTGGTTCTTAATATGGAGACCCCTCGCGGCGAGATAACTATCCAAACACTGGCAATGCCGGCTGATACGAATGCGAATGGTGATATTTTTGGCGGGTGGTTAGTATCACAAATGGATTTGGCCGCCGGTGTCCTGGCAAAAAAAATATCACGAGGCCGTGCGGCCACAGTTGCTATTCACAGCATGACTTTTCTGAAACCTGTTCATGTGGGGGATGTTGTGAGTTGTCATGTTGAATTAATTAAGCAGGGTACGACTTCCTTGACCATTGCTGTCGAAGTATGGGCTGAGCCCGCTTGGGGTTCAGGAAAATACCGTGTGACGGAGGGAACGTTCGTTTTTGTAGCCATTGATGATGAGGGAAAGCCAAGACAGGTGCTCAGCAAAGATGACTGTTGATCATAATGATTTGAAACAATGGATTGCCGCCATAGCTACCGTAATCGCGGAAAACACTGATCCCGAACCACACCTCTACACCCCTTTTTTGCACGAGCCAGAATTAGCTTTGCCCTTGATCGACCTTATTGATGATTTGGATGAAGAGAATGTGGATGAAGAACGCTCTTACTATTCTGCCTGTGTTTTTGCTTTAGATATCTGTGTTGCACAATTGCAATCTGCTCAGGAAAACGAAAATAAACTAGCTGGGAAGTCACTTAATCAATTGATGCTTAAAATTGCAGATGCAATTAATAGTAATAAACATAGCTTAAGCTTTTGGCTACCTATTTTAAATGCCTTTTATGACGTTCATGTTGAACTACTTCCTGAATTAAAAGACGCTTATCTGGAATTAGCGGGGCAAGAAGATGAATGGTCACCCGATGAAGAAATTGATCATTTGAATGCTATTCGCGACATGATTGAAGAACTGTCTGATTTGTCGGTCTTTGATATAGCGGAAAACTTTTTTGCCCAGAGTTACGCTATGCCGGCGGATTTTTTTGCAGATTTAATTCTTGATCTCTATAGCATAGAAGAGGGGCAGGATATTGCGCTATTGACTTTACTTCATCCCAAGCAAGAGGTTCGCAATATCGTTGTGGCAACCTTTGAGCACTTAATAGATAAAATTACCTTAAGCTCTGTTTCACTTTCCCGGTTGCAAGCGATTAAAAATTGGTATCCAGTTAGTTACCATGAACAATTTAATCGTTGGTTGAAAATACAGCGCAAGAAAGGCGTTGTATTTCACCATGAAGAATCACCCACACTGGTGCGGATAAAAGCCAGTGAAGTGGATGGTAGTGGCGCCCAGGGGCTTTTTATTCATGTAAAAAAGAATCGCAAACATCGCTTATGTGGTTTGCTTTTTAAACAAGAGTTTGGTATCAAAGACGCTTGGATTACACCGGAAATACCTGCTGAAAATGTCGCTAAATATTATGATGAAGCCTTCGATGACAGCGTGACTTTGCGAACCGTAGACAGTGCTTATTTATTGATGATGACAGGCCATTTTTTGGCTTTAACAATGCAACAGGGCGGTATGCCTGATTTGCACTTGCTAGAAATGCAGGAGTTGCTGGGTTTGCACTTTTTGGCTAATCCGATTGATATTCCGCTCTTTATTGAGCAATTAAGTGTACAAATAACACCATTCACACCCGAAGCAATGCAATCATCATTTATTCGCTCCAAATCATGGCCTTATAGCAAACGTTTTACGGAGTCTTGGTATATTGAGAATGCCCATATTGATAAATTAGTTAATCGCTGCTGCAGTTTTGTTGAAGGTGTGAAAGTTTGTGCTATGGATGAAGCCATTGCGACTGTCTTCGCGAATGAGTTAGAGGCACACCGCGATAAGTGGTTATTTCATTTTTTGTGGGTCGCTTTGTGGTCAAAAGCAAAAACCCGTAAAAATGAAAAGATATGGCAGGATAGCTTTTTTATTGCTTATGCTATTCATACTGGAAGGTCGTTAGATGCTATCCCAATTATGCATGAGATTTGTCGCCAGACGGTTATTAATAGCATTGAAACGATGAATGAGCGTCGTACCTATTTAAACAAAGAATAAGCTGCTTTTATTTCATTTAATGTTTTGTGGATAACTTTGTTCACAAAGGGGAAATGCGTTGAAAAAAAGGGCAAAAAAATAATTAACATATTGATTTTTAGATTTATTTAATTGAAATGCGATTTGCGATTTAACTCACACAATCTGTGGGTAAGTTTGTGGGTTGTTGCGTGAATACCTGAAAAAACCTAACGTTAGATTACTGTACTCATTTGTACCAACAGGGCTATGACAGATCTATCGAAGACAGGATGTAGATTGCTTTATTAGACGTTTTCTTATATGATGGCTGCCTAAAATATACGCATTTTTTGCGCTTTCACGGTTAAAAGTAACTATCATGCTTGATACACTTGCCCGTACACTACTCGCTTTCAGTAATGGCTCAGTAGTTATTCCTTTAATCATTCTTGGTTTTATTTGGCTGGATCGTAATGTTTTTTATCATGCAGCCTGTCTGGTTCTACTAGGTATTGTGGTCAATGTTGCCTTGAAGGTCACTTTCCAAATTCCTCTTCCCCCGGCTTTGGGTAAAGACTGGTTTGCTTTTCCAAGCGGCCATATGCAACTATCGACAGTCTTGTACGTTTGGTTAGCGTATAACGTAGCGAAACCTTTATTCCGATTAGCGGTTGTTGCTTTATTAGTTGGGATTGGTGCAAGCCTTATCCATTTTGATTACCATAATTTGTTTGATGTGTTAGCGGGAAGTTTTTTTGCTCTCCTTTTAATCGTTGCTTATTATCTGCCATCTAAAAAATGGCCGCAAAAAATGCCTCTCATTGTGGTTCTTATTGGTTCTCTGCTGGTATTTTATATTAATTGGCGTTATACGCGTATACCCGTCCATGCATGGATGGCCTATTACGCCTTATCTGGATTTGTTATTTCTGATAAGTTGTGTGGAAGAAATACGGCTCTTTTATTATCACATAAATTATTAGCAACTTTCCTATGCGTTTTGGCGCTTGTTACTATTCATCTGGTTTTTCACCATATGTTACCTAACAATCCCCCTGCCCATATTTATCAACTGGAATGGCTGGTTATTGGTTTGACAGTCCCTACGATGGTTTATATGGCCAGGTGTATTGAGAAACAATGGTCTTCCAGATTTAAGATAGCTACCTAAACAGCCGGACGAGATATCAACATCATAAAATGGAAGTGTTCACAGGGAAGGCTCACAGTGACAAAATTTACTTACCCCGTGAGCACTTACCATAACATAACAATCAGAAAGGCCCGATTAACGGTGGATTTAATAAAAGGCGCATTATGCGCCTTTTATTAAGCGTTTTGCGCAGCTTTTTTTAAGGCTTTTTGATACTGTTTCCAGTCTTTATCTTTTGCAAAGATAAAGTGTGCCGCTTCTTCAATAAAGAAACCCACATCATCAATATTTGCCCATTGGCAATATTGCTGAATAGCTATAAAGGTTTCATTGTTGATCTCTGCCTTAATTTTTTCTTTTTTTATGTTGCGATTACCATTAATAATTGCCATTGTTAATTTCCTTTTTAGTCAATCAAGACGCATCATAACATAAGAAAAATACTAGATGGTAGGAGACACAGCCGCTGTAGGCTCTGGTACCTTGCTACCAGGTACAACTTGTAAAAGTCTTCCCGATAGTTTCGTTGTCAAGGCGAGTTTGGCTCGTGCGTGGATTGCTTGAGTGTTTTGCAGCAAACGGCTTATTTCTGCGTCCTCTGTCTCATCTGTATCACAGAGTTCATTCAGCAATTCCGTTGCCTCAGCAGTCCCCGAGAAGGCGTTATTAATTCTTGATTGCATGGACTCACATTGGTTTGATTGTGCTTGAGCAATTTGTGCTTGCTCTTTAAGGGTTGCTGTTAGCTCTACTAAATCAGTCTCACAACGGCTTAAATCATCTCTAACAGCAGTTAATGTCGCGCTACTATCTGGTTTACTAGTAAGTTCACCAGTGACACTGCGAATTGTTGCCGTACAATGAAGAACATCCTTACCCAATTCATCGAGTTTGAGACTAAATTGACCTCCCGAACTCTGTACCAGTGCTTGGCTTGCATCAAGTACTTCTTTTACTCCAGCTAACCCTTTGATTGCTTGTTGTAAAGATAGAATTTGTTTATTTAATGCTTCTAATTTTTTATCCAAATCAGCTGCATAAGAAGCCAGGGCTTCATTTTTTTGGAAAATTGCATCAAATACTTCGACGAGTCGGGTTTCTACCGCATTGAAGGATTCAATAGACTCGGCTAAATTTTTTTCCATTTTAACAATATTTTCACAGATGTCTTGTTCGCGTTTGCTATCCCGTGCGTTATGGTTATTAAATAGAAAAATCAAACCTATGTAACTACTTATGATAGCCAGTAAGGCGATGGTATTAAATAAGAGGCTGGCTACTAATGCGACTCCAATGACTTCGGCAGTTAAAATTATTTTTTGCCATATAGTCTTTTGACCATACCATTGGGCGGCTGTATCAATGAGACTTTGCCTCAGGTTATAGCGCTTTCTAAGCAAATCTAAATCAGATTTGAATAGCTCAAATCGCTTTTGATGTTCATTTAATCGAGCAAGTTTTTCATGGGCAACTATTTTTAATGAATTAAGTGAGGTATCGGATGCTAATGGTGCATTGGTTTGATTTGATGTAGACATAATTTTAATTTCCTTATATTAGAATTGGTAATTATTAAGCAAAGAATCCCGGGTTAGTCCCTGAGACGGCTCTTATAGGGAGCTGTCTTTGAGCTGCTTCTATTTGGCTGGTAAGCTCGATGACTAATTTTTCGGAGGCTTGCAATTCTGCTACTAAAGCCTTTCTGGTTTTTACTAAATCCTGAATTTTTAGAGACGCACGACTAAGACTTTCCTTACTTGCAGAATGTTGTTCAGCCATCTTTTCCACATCTTTTTCCAAAGAGGCTATTTTTTTACTTTTTTCAGCATTTTCATTTCGGACTGTATCGAGACTTTCTGCAAGTTGTGTGATGCTTTTTTTCGCCGTTTCCAATTGTTCCTGTGTTGTTGCAATCTCATTTTCTCTTTCAAGTAAGGTTGACTTTGCAAGCTCAAGAGCTTGTGAGGCTTTTTCAAGTAAGATTATCTTGACTTTTAATTCCTCCAGGAGTCCTTGCATTTTTTGGTTATTTGCTTCACTAGTTGAGAGCAAGCTGGTATTGGTTGCCATTAATTTATCTTTTTCACTATCAATGACAGCTACACCGCTGTCTAAGCGTTCTAGATTTAAAGCAATTTTTTGGCTATGTACACTAGTCTCCGTTTCCAGGCGCAGGGTTTGTTGCAGGGTAGAATCTACAATACTATCGAGATGGTCCAATCGGCGTTCATTTCTTTCCCGCCCGGTATCCTCGATTTGTTGTATTGCCGCTTCCTCTGCTTGATTTCTTGCGTCATTCATTTTTTGCACAAACACAGTGGCTCCTACACCCGCAGAAGCTGCTGCAAATGTTGTGAAATAAAGAACGACTTTAGAAATGACAATAGTACTTGCTGTGATAGTTAATATCATAAAATAGTCCTTATTTAAGTGGTAATTGACTTTGAATGGATATTCTCGACGGAAGTCAGAGGTTTTCTAAACAGGGCCAGATAGAGAGAGTTGTAGGAGAAACTGCTGCAGTTACATTAAAAGAATTAACACTGGTGTATATTGGGTCATGGACCGCTTCCCTGTCTAAAAAGAATGTCACCTTTAATATCCATACCTTGGTGAACAAAGTCATCATAGCATAAGCAAAAAAGTCAGTCATTAAGATCTATGATGGTACAAATAGAGCGCTTAGTTGTTAAAAATATCAAGATCGGCGATAAATTGACTGACTAAATCATTAAAAGCGTCCGGTTGTTCAAGTATCACTGCGTGGCCTGCATTAGCGATGAAATGAATTTTCTGTTGCCAAAGATTCCTAAATTCTAGCCCCTTCACATAGTGATAATTAATAGCAATATCCTGTCCGCCGGCAATCACGGCAATGGGTTTTTCCCAGGTTGCTACAATTTTTTTTTGATTCAGGCCAATTTTTTCCGTGATTGATTGAGGATAAATAAGACGTACATCGTTATCAGTGTGTAAGATAGCATCTACTAAAAATTGTTTTTCCTGGCTGTAATCATAACCAGAGACTTGTGCTAATAATTGTGCTTCTTTTAAGGTTAAGTCTTTCTTGCCAAAGCATTGTAAGATTTCAGGGGCAAGGACTTTAAATCCTTCCGTTAAACCTAAACTAGAGACTTCGATTGGTGGCGTGCCAGTAATAATAAGGCCTAGTAATTGTTCTAGTCTTGGTATTAATTCCAGGGCCACATGCCCGCCTAGAGACCAGCCTACGATGATTAATTGATTAATCGATAGCTGCTCCACTACTTCTGCCACTATTTCTGCGAAACCAGGAAAATTATAACTGTGTTGGCTATTAAAAGGAGGGGGGCTCTCACCATAACCTGGCAAGTCAAGGGCAATTCGACGGTAGGCGGTGAATATCGGCGCATCCATCTGTTTATGAAAGAATGTTTTATTAGTGCAATGGCCATGAAGAAATAGCAGGGTTATGGGGCTGGCTACATTGGCTTGAGAAAGCGAAACGTTACCAAAAGACGTGGTTAATAAACTAGTCTCATGACTCGATATTGTTCGCAATTGTATACCTGGGTGAGTAAGTCAATTCAATTTAAGGGTATTTTAATTACTCATCATTAATTAAGGAATACAAAGCCAAAGAATGCCTAGAGAAGAAAGACTGCCTAGGGTCCATAGTGTCGAGCGTAAGGTTGCCCAATTGAGTAAGTAAAGCAAATGATAGATACCTCGGGATATTAAATGAAAGATAGCTAATCCCTGTATTAGGCAAGATGTATTATGAGTGGCTATGGCCGTCAGAGCGGCAGTTGAGAAAATAATTAGCGATTCAAAGCTATTTTGATGCGCTGCGACCGCCCGTGCACCAATCCCGGTAAGTGCGGCCTGTTGGGTTCGGGGATGCTTGTTGTCATAACCCCCGGGTTGCTTTTTCATCATTATAACGACTGGAATCTTTGCAAGATAAGGAAGTAGGCAGGCAATAAAAAGACACAAGGTTAAAGTCAGCATCGTTGCTCTATTTAGAAGAAACACTCTTTTTATAGTAAAAGATTTAAGGTTGAAAAGATATTTAGCATCGCGTTGACCTTGGTGATGCAGGGTTACCCGTAATAGAACGAGCCAAATTGCGAAAATGCAATGGCTATGGGTTGCTCAAAGGTATAGTAAGTAGTATTTTTAAACAAGCAAATAGATTTTCTTGGTGTAAGCAATCTATTTGTTTTTGTAGATAACTCGCAAAAATTCAATTAATCAACTAGGCTCTTATAGTGCAACGCAACAAAAACGGAGAAAATTATGAATCAGGACTATTTAAAGAGTTGGGCTGCGATAGCAAATGAAATGCAAAAACCATTTCAGGCTATGATGGAATTGAATGTTAAAATGCTACAAAATTTAACTTATCTGAAACCGGAAGAGTTTTCAGAGATGCATAAACCCGGAGCATTACTCGATAAGCAAGTCAAACTTGTTATGGAGAATAGCCATAAAGCGCTTGATTATATGAAACAATCGTTTCAGATTTTAGAGACTGCTTTTCAAACAATTTCCAAAGAAGCGAAAGTAACTACTGGAAAAACTTTTGAAAATACCATGTCCACAATCAAGCAGGTTACACCAATAATGAAAAAAACGCTGTCAACGACTAAGAAAGCAGTTTCTGCTACGAAGAAGGCAACTTCTTCTGCAGCCAAGAAAACAGCTTCTTTAGCTAAAAAGGCGGCTACTACAACAGCGAAGAAGGCGGCATCTTCAGCTAAAAAGAAAACGCCTATAGTTAAGAAAGCTTCTCCAGCAGCTAAAACAGTTCATGCGGCTAAAAAAACGGCTCCTACCAAGACAACTGCTGCCAAGAAAGCCTCTTCTACCCTCAAGAAAGCAGCTTCTCCAGCGGCTAAAAAAGTAGCTTCTGGCAAGAAAACAGCTCCTGTAGTTAAGAAGGTGAGTCCTGTAGCCAAGAAAAAAGCGTCTCCAGTTAAGAAGGTGGCTGCGGCTAAGAAACCAACCCCCAAGGTATCAACACCAGCCAGCAGAATGTCAACGCCAGCTAGTGGAATATCAACATCAGCCAGTAGAATGTCTGCACCAACGGGCAAGATGTCAACACCAATGAATAGACCACCATTAAGTTCAGGCACAGTATCGACCAGCAAGCCTATGTCTGATATGAAGTTGGCTATGCCTACTGGCAAAATCACAATGCCAGAGAATAGAAGCTCTGTACCTGCTAACAGAATGAATACCACATTCGGCAAATTAAGCACTAGCGAAAATAGAATGTTAGGTTCTGAAAGTGGATCAAAAAAGCCGGATAGTAAATAGGCTAGTGAGGGAACAGTGTTACCGTATTGAGCATTAACCTTCTTGGCAATTGCTCTGAGGGTTAATGCAATTTTAGCAGCAAAGACTATTACAAAATTATTATTTCATAATAAGCCGTTTTAATTACTAGTTTTTATTGTCAAGTTTAGCTGGTTTTTTTGAGGCATTTACGAGCCCGGGGAACTGGAGAAATTGCTCAAAATCTTGTGCTGCCAAAGGCTCACAAAAATAATGGCCTTGAATTTCATTGCAATGATGAGACTGTAAAAATTCAAGTTGCTCTTTAGATTCTACTCCTTCAGCAATAACATCCAACTTTAGATTTTTTGCCAGAGTAATAATGGCCTGTATGATGACCTCATCCGCGTGATTAACATTGATATTATTAATATAGGATGGATCGATTTTTATCCGATCAATAGGGTATATTTTAAGGTGATTTAAGAGCGTGTAACCAGCTCCGAAATCATCCAGAGCGAAATGGACACCTAATTTCTTTAATTGAGCAAAAATAGGATTGATTTCGCCTCCTGTTAAAATGACATTTTCGGTGATTTCAAGTTCGAGATATTGAGGCTCTAAACCGGTTTCTAATAGTATCGTTTTAATGATGTCGGCCAAATTAGGTTGTTTTAGTTGTTTGCTCGCTATATTGACTGCTATGCGGATTTTGGGGAATCCTAATTCCTGCCATCGCTTATTTTGCTTGCAAGCCTCCCGTAGAACCCATTCACCAATGGGAAGAATTAAGCCGGTTTCCTCTGCCAGAGGGATAAAATTAATGGGAAGAAGAATACCTTTTTCTGGATGGTGCCAGCGAATGAGTGCTTCGGCTGATACGAGTTTCTGCGTAGCCAAATCGAGTTGGGGCTGATAGCATAAAAAGAATTCTTTATTCTCAATCGCGCGATGCAAGTCAGATTCTAATTGCAAGCGTGCTGCACTTTTCTCACCGAGATTTGCAGAATAATATTGAAATTGATTTCCACCTTGCTCTTTTGCGTTATACATTGCAATATCAGCACTACGTAATAACTCTTCAAAAGTTTGACCATCTTGCGGAAAGACAGCAATACCAATACTTGGTGTTACTAGAATTTCCTGTCCATTAACTATAAAGGGTTTATTGAAAACCTGTAACAGCTTGTTGGCAATTTTCCCCGCCTGGGTGTCATTAGCTAAGGATTCCAATAGGGCAACAAATTCGTCCCCACCAAGACGCGCTAAGATATCCTCTTTCCGCATCACTTTTTGCAGGCGTTTGGCTGCTTCTTGTAATAATTTGTCACCTGCAATATGACTAAAACTGTCATTGATTAATTTAAAGCGGTCGAGATCGAAGAAAAGAAAACAAAACATTGTTTTATTGCGTCGGGCACAGGAAATAGTTTGGGTTAGTCGTTCTGCTAAAAGAATACGATTGGGTAATTGGGTTAAAGCATCATGAGTAGCCTGGTACTGCAACTGTGCTTCTAGCTGGGCGCGTTTGGTAATATCACGGAAACACCAAATACGGCCTGTTATTTTATCGGCAATTTTATAGGGTTGGGTATAGATTTCAACAACCTGATTTTTGTTATACCTGAGAGTGTTTGTTGCCGTGTTATTTTTCTTACTTGCCAAGTGCTGGGTGATTTTTAAAAAAGCATGGGAATTTTCCATTTGCCCAGCAATATAGTGTAAAAGTGCATTGGCATCGTTTTTTGCCATCATGGTTTTGGGAATATGAAACATATGCATCAGATTTTTATTATAATCAATAAGACTATTGGTATTATTCATTACTAAAATGCCATCAGCAGAGGCTTCAAGTGTTCCCCTGGTAACAGAAAGGGATTCTTGCAGGGATTGAGTACGTTCTTTAACTTGGGTCTCCAGTAATTTAGTATAATCGCGGGATTCTTGCAGAAGTTGCCACTTCTTGGTCAGGGCGCAGGATAATTGCCGTACTGCAATGCTATCGAAGGGTTTTTTTAAGATAAGTAAATTTTCACGTTGTCCTAGCTGTTGAATCGTTTCTTCCCAAGTATAGTCTGAATAAGCAGTACAAATGACTATTTGAATATTCGGGTCAAGCTGCCAAATTTTTTTTGTTGTCTCTATCCCATCCCAACCAGGCGGCATCCTGATATCAACAAAAGCCAGTGCGTACGGATCATTATCATGGAGCGCTTCGGCAATTTTTGCTACACCATCTTGCCCCTGTGTAGCGGTTACAATGCGGAATTTAGGCAGGCTGGATTCAGGTTTCTTTTGGAGACCAAACATTTGTTTTTCGAACGAGTCTAATGCAGCGTCCTCTACATTTTCTGCGCTATTTTTAGTTGACAAGATTTTGATGAAATCCGAATGAATAGCCGGATTATCATCAATAATGAGAATTTTCATATCCTTTGTAGCTATCGTCATTCAGAAATCTCCCGGAAAGCTGCTTTAAAGGAACCGCTAAAGTAAATTCGGCGCCCTGCCCAAATCCTTTACTTTTGACTAGCAAGGTTCCTCCTAATTCTTTTGCTGCCAGGGCACTGGCATGTAGGCCAAAACCATGGCCATGAGATTTTGTAGTAAAACCAAAGGTAAAAATTTTGCGCAGATTTTCAGCGGTGATACCAATTCCATTATCACTAATGATGAGCTCTGCCTGATTAGTCATTGGATTAAGTCTTATCTTAATTTTGATGGTTTTATTCAGTACATGATGTTTAGGATCGGTTAAGGCATCTTTGGCATTTTGAATTAAATTGATAATGATTTGTAATAGTTTGGCTTTGTCACTCATGAGTTCGCAGTGATGTTCCACTTCTTGATGAATAGTAATATCTTGTTTTTCAATAGCATTTTTGCACATGGAAATTGCGGTATTCACAATCTCCGGAAGGAGTAATTTTTCCGCAATGCCTGAAACCCCGCTAATGGACTCCTGCATGGTGACTATATCACCGATATGATGGACTTGTTCAGCCAAGCACGTGATTTCTTTATCAATCTTATCGTATTCGGTAGTGATTTTTGTAACAAGGGCTATCAAATAATCAGGCAAGATTTTTCCTTTTTCATCTTCGTTCAGATAGTACGCAAGATTGGTAATGTTTTCTTTTAACATAGTAGAAACAGCAGTCAAATGAGGTACATAAGGTTTATTGATCATTTCCTTAACCAGGTCTATAGAAACATTGACGGTATTAAGCACATTGCCAATATTATGTAAAATGGATGTCGCGAGCTCTGTCATGCCCGCTTGTCGTGCCAGGGTAATTAATTGCGAATTTAGATCACAATTTTGCAGATAAGTCTGATAATGGTTGCATGCGGCAGTGGTGCGAGCGATCAATTCTTCCGGTTCAAAGGGTTTTGATAAATAATCATCTGCTCCTGCACCTAAGCTGCTAACGACAGCTTCATTACCTGCTTTAGCCGTAATTAAAATAATAGGTATATGGGTAGTAGAGGGATCTTCTTTAAGAAGTTTAGTCAGTTGGTAGCCGTCAATAAGCGGCATCATGATGTCAGAAAGAATAACATGTGGTTTATATTGATGAACCGCATCGAGTGCCAATTTGCCGTTCTCAACTGCAATCACGTCAAAATTATTCTCAAGTAAAGACGTTATATAATGACGGATATCGCGATTATCATCTGCAATGACAATAAAGGGACGCTCTTTTTTTGGAGACGTTTTAGCAGGTAAGGAAGCAATGCCCTGCTCAGGAGTTGCCAGAAGAGTAAAATCAACCTTAAAGTTATGCGGTGTCGAGGAGGCTATGGCGTCTGATTTAGTCGAGGCAGGTGGTGCTTGGGCAGTACGTTCTGGCAGGCTGATATGAAAAGAAGAGCCTTTACCTACCATACTGTCAACTCGGATATTTCCTTGCATTAACTCAACAAATTGTTTAACCAAGGTCAAACCAATGCCACTTCCTTCATAAGCTCTGGTACTTGACGAGTCAACTTGATGGAAGCGTTCAAAAACAAATGGGATTTGAGCTTGAGGAATGCCTGCTCCGGTATCAGTAACCAGAAGGTCAATCGTTTTTTTACTGCGTTGAAGGGTTACCTTAATCTCCCCTCCTGGCGAAGTGAATTTAAGAGCATTACTTAATAAATTGAAGACAATTTTTTCAATTATTTTTTTGTCCAATAAGACTTGTTTAATTGCCGGAGCAGGAAAGAATTGGAGGCTAATTTTACGTTCCTGAGCCAAGCCCTGGATATCATCAATTAATTGCGCGATGAACTGATTTAAATCTACCGGTTCTTCGTATAATTCAAATTTATTTGCCTCAAGTTTGGTAAAATCCAGCAAGTTATTGACCAATATATAAAGCCGGACAGCATTGCGTTGCATACGGTATAAATTTTTTGTTACTTCAGCAGGGAGTGAATTCCCCTCATTTAACAGAATAGTTTTAAGCGGACTTAAAATGAGTGTTAAAGGAGTACGTAATTCATGACTTATATTGGTGATAAATTCAGATTTTAAGCGGTCTACTTCCATTAGTTTATAATTTTTATCCCGTGTATCAATCAGGGCACGGCGTGCTGTATCAACAAGAAAATTAACCAGCATCGTTAGTTTTTGAATGCTTTCTTCTTGGCTGTCGATCTTAATCGTAAAATCAAAGTCTCCTTTTACCGCCAGGCAAAGTTGATCTGCTATTTCTTCAATGTTCTTTTGTAATGTGGAGAATGTTTGTTTTGCCATAGACTCAAGTTCCTAGCTTTGTCCACCGAATGTGAATTTCACACTCATCATCTCCTAATTTTAGACATTTTTTCTCTGTTATAGTGGTTTCATCTTGATAATAATTAATTACCCACAGGGCTAAGGTCTTATACAAGCCGCAAAGTTTATTAGGAGAACGATAATGAGTGATAAGTTGATTGGGGAGTTGTTCTACTCTGAATTTATCATTGATAGCCCGGCGAGATTCTACATCCACCATGCTTGTAGCAAAGCAATTATGAATCGTTGGTTGTATGGATAAAAATTCATAAGAATTTTTCGACATTCGAAACCAGGTGGGGAAGCGTTTAATGGCATCCTCACCGAAATAATTCGCGTAAGTTTGATAGGCCTGTTCCGGAGTTATTTTTAAGATTTGCAGAGCAGCATCAAACAAGCGTTGCCATTCTTCATCAGAATAGACCGTATTCATTTGAAACTCTCTGTCATTGGGTACTTTCGCAAGGGCTTTTACTTGGCGAATTCCTTCCTCTCCTGCGAGGTCGGCAATCATTTGTATTAAAATTTTTTGCATAAGACCAACCATTCACTAACTCCTTATCAGCAATGAGGCATCTAAATTCAAATTTTAATATAGCTGTATTGCTTGCGTGTCTGGCAGCCATAATTCAAGTATGGCAGTAATCTATAGACTGTGTTTTGGCTTATAGTTAAATTTTGGCATAAAGAAGCAAAGAATGTGAAAATGATAAGAAAATTAAATAATCCCACTCATTAGGGAAGACAATTAAAACAATTCCGGCGTGCATTTTGCTTTCCAAATGGAATCGGCTCTCATGAATGGGGGCAGTAGGTTGATTATAATTATCGCATGATGAAGGAATTTCGATATTTATGGTTTTTGCACTTAATTTATTGATAGTGATTGCTGATCAATTTATGCTTTTTATCGTTAATATGTTGGTCGCAAGACACGCCGGGGAAGAGTTATTTGGAGATTTTACGGTTGCAACGAATGCTCTATGGCTATTGGCAACCATCATTACTTTTGGCATTGATTCAATTATAGCTTATTACGTACCTAAATTTTATGTAAAGAAGAGGTACGGTGAAATTATTCGATTAACGGTTTCCATGAGAGGGTTTCTAAAACCCATTTATTTGACCTTATTTGTCTCAGGGTTGTTATTAAGTTTAGCCCTTATAGGACTCGGTCAAGCGTTAACAACATTGGATTTTTTTGAGATTACGCATCCTTTTTTACTTTTTTTATGGGGTACAGTTGCACTGTCCTTATATAATATTTTCATCCAGTTTTTCCGTGCCATCGATTATATGCGTACGGCGGTAATCTTGAGTTTATGTCAAACAATCATTTATTTTCTCTTGAGTTTATTGACTTACTTTTACCTTTACCCGGTTTTTTTTCATCAAGATGCTCATTACTTTCCGCATGTCATGCTGATTGGTTTTATTTTAAGTTACGCTTTTATCTTGCTTATCTCAGTTTTTATTCAGCAGCGAACAAAAATCCAACTGTATAGGAGTCATGTCACTGTCGATCTACATAAGCAGCCTATATGGAAGGAAAAGATGTATGGATACACTATACAAAATTTAAATAGGTATATTTTCACAGCGATTCCTTTACTGGTGATTGAATGGCTAGGACATCATGAACATTCCGCGGGACTATTTTCGGCAGTTACCTCGATTATTTCATTAGCTTTTATTGCTATAGGTCCAATTGGTATTTTAATTGGTCCAGATATTTCTGCGGCTTTTGCGCAAAGTAGAATGATACTCAAACGAACAATAAAGAAATATTTGGTGATTTGCTTTGTCACCTCGCTTGTTATCGTCATCATTATGGCTTTCTTTGCCAAACCCATTCTTTTGTTGTACAAATCAAATTTTATTAATGCATTACCCTATACTTATATTTGTCTAATAAATGTTATGACCTATGCGGTTTCAATGCCTTTGTCCAAAATGATAGAGTATTCGCATAAAGGCAGCGTGGTAGGGGCAAAATTGACGATGTCTATTTTGTTATTTCAATTTATTTCATGCCTTATTCTGATTCCTTGGTTAGATTTGACAGGGGCTATTATTTGTTATGTAGGTATTAATGTTGTTTATAATGCTGTCATGGTTATTATGGCGCTAAGAATTTATCGCAGCGAACCATTTGATGGCCATACAGTTTAATAGGGCCGAAGAAAAAGGATTTCACATGCTAATTCTCTATTCCTATCCGGAGTTATTTGGTTTACCTGATAATAATCCCTTTGGCCTCAAGGTTGATACCTTTCTAAGACTGGCAAAAATTAATTATCAACTGGAACATATTCTTGATACCAAGGATGCGCCTCGAGGACAATTACCCTATATTCTTGATGATGGTGAAATGATTACAGACAGCAATCGGATCATTCAATATTTGACTAAAAAATATAAGCTCACTTTCGATAGCAATTTGAATCCAACTCAGAAAAATCTACATTTTCTGGTGACAAGGCTTTTGGATAATCACTTATACTGGGTGATGTCATACTCTCGTTGGCAAGATGAACGGTTTTGGCCCTTGTTTAAAGCGGAATTTTTACGCCAATTTCCGCAATTGGCTGAAAATTCTTTGGAAAAGACAAGAAATTACAACATTCAAAAGTATCATTACCAAGGCATTGGCCGCTATAAAACAGAAGAAATTTATCAAGCTGGTATTGATAATTTAAAAAGTATCGATCGAATGCTGGCCCATAATGATTTTTTCTTTGGCTCGAAATTCCATACTATTGATGCTTGCTGCTATGGATTTTTGGCAAATATCCTTTATTTTAATATAGAAACGCCACTGAAAGAATTTATGGTGAATGAAAGCGCTCTAGGTGCCTATACAAATCGGATACGAGCTCTACTCTGTTATTAATAGACGCCTCAGTATCTATATGGCGCGCTGGAATACGGCAATACAGCAGCATTTAGAAATATCAATAAAGAAGTCTAGTGGTTTTGTACTAACAGCTCCTTGGCATGTGAACGTGTCTGCTCGGTGATGGTCAAACCACCTAGCATACGGGCTATTTCATCAACTTTTTCTGCAACAGTCAGAGGTATTATCTGTGAGTATGTTTGATTACTATCGCTGTGTTTTTCAACAACAAAATGATGATGTGCGCAAGAAGCAACCTGTGCTTGATGAGTAACACAAAACACTTGGAGGCGCTCACCCAGTTTGCGTAATAATTGTCCCACCAAAGCAGCTGTAGCACCGCCTATTCCTACATCCACTTCGTCGAAAAGAAGGGTAGGAGTAGAGCCACGTTGTGCGGTAATCATCTGAATGGCAAGGCTTATTCGTGAAAGCTCACCGCCAGAAGCTATTTTTACCAAAGCCTCTGGCACCATACCAGGATTGGTACAAACCTTGTACTCCACTTTATCTAAACCATGTGGCTGCATTTTTTCCAAAGCAGTAAATTCAATTTCTATATAGCCTTTAGGCATGCCTAGTTGTTGAATACAGGCGGTTATTTCCTGGGCTAGTTTTACTGCGTGTAACTGCCGTGACTTTCTAAGTGTTTGAGCAGCGGATTCAAAGACTTGGATTTGTTGCTGATACTGTTGTTGTAAATAATGAGCCCTGTTTTCAGAATTTTGTAATTGCTCTAATTCTTTTTGTAACGCCTGGGCATGCTCGGGTAATTGATTGGCATCAACATGATATTTGCGTGCCGCCTGGTGTAACGCGCTAATTCTTGTTTCTACTTCCTGTAACCGTTCGGGGTCTAATTGTACCTGTTCTGAAAAATGCTTTATTTCATCGAATGCTTCTTCGCATTGAATCAGAGCGCTGTTAACTAATTCACAAGCATTCCTAATTTGAGCTTTTTCCTGTGGTAATTCATGCAGTAATTGCATGATTTGATTAAGTCCCTGGCAGATATTGGGCTCATTATCTGCGCTGAGTAGATGGGAAATTTGCTGTGTACGTTGTAAGTAATCCTGCGCGTGATGTAACAATTGATGCTCTTCATGCAAAGTCTGCATTTCATTCTCATGCAAGGCGAGTTCTGTTAACTCCTCAATTTGAAATTGTAACAAATTGATTTTATCACTTTGCAGCTCTCGATTTTGCAAGCTGTCTAGTTCTTGCTTTGTTTTTTGACACTGTTTATAGAGTTTATTGACTTCTGTGACTAACGTGCTGTGACCAGCATATTGATCCAACTGTTCTCGATGGGTTTGATGGTGCATGAGCGTTTGATGTTGATGTTGTCCGTGAATATGTACAAGCATTTCACTTAATTCTTTGACCTTCTGTAAGGGAAAAGGTTGGCCATTAATATAAGATTTAGAACGTCCTTCGCTATATAGAACCCGGCGAAGCATGATAATACCTTCATCACAACTGATATCCTGCTCTGTAAGCCAACGAGCAGGCTCCGAGTCTGCTTCAAAATGAAAGCAGGCGCTTATATCGCATTTTTCTTCGCCAGTACGGATAACGGAGGCGTCAGCACGGCCACCTAAAGCCAGCATAAGCGCGTCAATCATGATGGATTTACCAGCCCCCGTTTCACCGGTAAAAGCGGTCATTCCATTTGCAAAATCAAGCTCCAATTGTTTAACTATGGCAAAATTTTCAATGCGTAAGGTAGTCAGCATGATTTATCCTGGTGTTTGGCTTCCCAACCTAGTTTAACTCGTAATGTATCGTAATAATGGTAATCTCGAGGATGTAATAAACGCAGTTGCTGAGCATTTTTTTCGATAGAAACTAATTGTCCGGGTTTTACTAGTCGAGATTCATGGCCGTCACAGCTAATGCGTAAATCGCTTTCATTACGCTCACTGATTTTTAAATCAATTTTCACCTGACCATCAACAACGACGGGTCGTGAACTTAAGCTATGCGAAAACATGGGTACCAGGACAATGGCATTAAGTTGTGGATGCATAATGGGGCCGCCAGCTGATAAAGCATAGGCGGTGGAACCAGTCGGGGTAGCTAGAATCATACCGTCTGAACGATAACGACTGACAAATTGTTGATTGATGAACACGTCAAATTCAATCAGATGGGTCTCATTACCACGACCTAATACGACATCGTTCAAGGCATCGCCTTGGAAATAAATCTTTTCACCGTCATGAATACGGGTATGTAATAAAAAGCGTAGTTCTTCTTCGTACTTACCAGTCAATACGGCGCTAAGATGGTGTTCTATGTTATTGGGTGAAATATCAGTTAAAAAGCCCAAACGGCCACGATTAATGCCTATTACCGGAACATTGACCTTAATTGCCATGCGTGCGGCAGATAGCAGACTGCCATCGCCGCCTACGACGACGATTAAATCCTCCTTGTCACCCATGGCCTCACGGGGAAGGGTTGGCAAATTGATATCGAAATGCGATGCGGTATCAATATCAAGAAAGGCAGTCACTTGCTGGCTTTGTAAAAAATCAACCAAACGGTGTAGGCTTTCATTAACCCCTTGATTGGCTCGATGTTGTCGTGCATACAAAATAACTCGTTTGAATCGTTGTTTCATATTCTGCTGCTTAGATTAGTAATAGCGTGGAGGATTGTAGAATGTTTTTTACAATACCATTTTTTCCCATTCAAAAAAATGGCTATATGAATGCGGTGTATAAGAAGAGAAATCCCGCTTGCGTATGGCAAGCGGGGGAGGAGTATTAATCTTCACTGGAAGCACGTGAAGCACGTTTACGTTCGTGCTCCTTCAAGGCTTTTTTACGTAGACGAATCGATTGGGGTGTAACTTCAACCAGCTCGTCATCATCGATGAATTCTAAAGCCTGTTCCAGAGTCAGTTTAATTGCTGGCGTCAGGATAATATTTTCATCACTACCTGAGGCACGGATATTGGTCAGTTGTTTTTCTTTAGTAACATTCACAACCAGATCATTATCACGGGCATGAATGCCAACAATCATTCCTTCATAA
Organism: Legionella donaldsonii; assembly: GCF_900452385.1. Classification (NCBI taxonomy): domain Bacteria; kingdom Pseudomonadati; phylum Pseudomonadota; class Gammaproteobacteria; order Legionellales; family Legionellaceae; genus Legionella; species Legionella donaldsonii. The sequence continues at coordinate 221,220 of NZ_UGOA01000001.1, forward strand.
CAAACAGCTTGAGGTTCGATAAACAAACGGCCACGATCCTGTAAATTGAATAACGCAAAGGCACGTGCAGTACCTTGGCAATTGGCAATCAAAACACCATTGATGCGTTTTCCAATTCGTCCACGAATAGCAGGGCCGTAATGATCATAAACATGATACATTAATCCTGTACCTGACGTACTGGACAAAAATTCGGTATGGAAACCTATCAGGCCGCGTGTTGGAATAAGATAATCGAGTCGTACACGCCCTTTTCCATCAGGAACCATGTTTTGCAGCTCGCCACGGCGTTCGCCCAGTTTTTCCATAATACTGCCCTGATGATTTTCTTCCACATCAACTGTCAGGCGCTCATAGGGTTCTTGCTGTTCGCCGTTTTCTTCACGGAGAATGACTTCTGGTTTACAGATAGCCAATTCAAAACCTTCACGCCGCATATTTTCAATGAGAATTGATAAATGTAATTCTCCACGACCCGAAACTCTGAACTTATCTGGATCTTCAGTATCTTCGACGCGTAAAGCCACATTATGGAGGAGTTCAGTTTGTAAACGTTCACGCACTTTACGACTTGTAACAAATTTGCCTTCTTGCCCGGCGAAGGGTGAATCGTTAATCTGAAAGGTCATACTGATTGTGGGTTCATCAACTGTCAATGCAGGCAAGGCTTCAACGTGGTTGGGGTCGCAAAGCGTATCAGAGATATTAAGTTGTTCAATACCGGTCACAGCAATAATATCGCCTGCTCTTGCTTGCTCCACTTCAACTCGCTCAAGCCCTTTGAAACCAAGTAATTGCAATAAGCGGCCACTACGGACGTTACCGTCTTTATCAATAATTTTAACAGGCGATTTGGCTTTAATCTGACCCCGCGTAATGCGGCCGATACCAATGGTGCCTACGTAGGACGAATAATCCAGCGAGCTAATTTGCATCTGGAAAGGGCCGTCAGCGTCTACATTCGGCGGAGCGACTTTATCGATAATAGTTTGCAGTAATGCATTCATATCCGACGCTTCCTCATCCAGGTCAAGCTTGGCATAGCCATTTAAAGCAGAGGCATAAACAACCGGGAAATCAAGTTGGGCATCCGTGGCGCCAAGATTATCAAACAGATCAAAAACCTGATCCATGACCCAATGAGGCCTTGCGCCGGGGCGATCGATTTTATTGATGACTACAATAGGATTTAAACCGCGGGCAAACGCTTTTTGTGTTACAAAGCGCGTTTGAGGCATCGGGCCGTCAACAGCATCGACTAACAGCAACACACTATCGACCATCGATAGAATTCGCTCAACCTCGCCGCCAAAATCAGCATGCCCTGGTGTATCGACGATATTAATTTGATGATCACGCCAGTGTACACAGGTATTCTTGGCTAAAATAGTAATACCACGTTCTTTTTCCAGGGCGTTAGAATCCATCAGGCGCTCAACTTTAGGAGCACGCTCATTCAGAGTCCCTGTTTGTTGTAACAGTTTGTCGACCAAAGTAGTTTTGCCATGATCGACGTGAGCGATGATGGCGATATTGCGAATTTGTTCAATCATAAATGACCTATGTTTGACGATAAAGGAGGGCTACATGACTTTTACGCAGTGAAGCAAAAGCAGAGCATCTGTTCATGGATTCGACATTATACATGGATTGCTATGTAAATCCTATCAACTCGCTTCTTACTCGTGCTAAGAAGAATTAACAACGTTCACTTTGAGTCTGCAGCGACTTAATTTAAGTATAAGACATTCAACATGAAGTAATGAGAGTAGAGGCCTGTCTTTCGGCAGGCCAGGAAAAGTGGATTAATGCATTGCCAGTGGCAGACACATCAGCAAGGTCATAATATAAAAAAGGCTGGTTTTTAATGCTCGCCGCCCTTTGATCAAAATAGCCATCATGGTTAAGCCGATAACACCCGGGTAAGTCATCTCAAGTAGAGGAGCTAAAAAGGCAGCAATACCTTTAAAATCAAGGAGTGAAATGATAAATGAGAGGCCGGTAGTTATAAATAAGAGCAGTGGAAATTTGTTATCACTAAGCCTAAATAGTGAACAAAGATAGCGAGCATAGAGATTATTCAAAGCAACTGCAGTAGTCAAGCAGGAAAAAAACATGGCAACACCCATAAACAATGTCGCACTATTACCCATCGCATGTTGGGCAATACTGGGCAACATCAATTCAGGTGCTACATTCTTAATCAGAAATGAATAATGGGAGCCAAGGAATACCAGGCCCAGATAGATAAGGGCTAAAAGAGAGGCTCCGAGAATAGAGGATTTAACTGCAAATAAGATAATTTCACGAGTCTTGGCTTGTGGCAATGATTGTTGTATCTGAGTAAAAATAAGCGCCGAGAAGAAAAAAGCAGCGAATAAATCCATGGTCTGGTAACCGGTGGTAAATCCATTCATAAAAGCCACTCCTCTGGTTGCTTGATCCCTGGATTCTGGTGCCTTAAAAATAGCGATGGTAATCAAGATAACCAGAGTCGTCAGCAAGATGGGACTCATCCATTTACCCAATATTTTGATCATCACTTTGTCATTTAAACAAAAGAAAAAAGTGATAATACAAAAAACAAGACTAAAAGAGGTCAGAGTGATTTGCGGCATTAAATAGCTAAAGCTACCATAAGCAACAGTAATACAGCGGGGGACAACACCAAAAGAACCAAGAAGGGAAAGCATAAACAGGGGTAATAACAGACTGGCCAGTTTGCCGGCTTCACCAAAAAATGCATGGTAGTTTCCCTGATATAGTTTAATAACAAAAAGACCTAAAAGGGGTAAGAAAATGCCGGTTATCAATAGACCCGTGAAACCCATGAACCAGGAATCACCTGCCGCGTAACCAATTTGAAGTGGAAAGACCAGATTTCCTGAGCCGAAAAACATCGCAAAAATTGCGAAACCATAAACTAAGATGGATTTATATTGTTGCATAGTCTGTCCCCGATTTTTATTTTCATTTAGGTGGTGAATACATGTGTAAAGGGTAATTAAATGGCCGCGAGGGCCACATTGACGACTAAGACAACGCAAAGAAGGAGGTTTAGAATAACAACATGATAAAAATCTATTTTTCTTGCCTGCGGCAGAAAAAATGATAATTCAGATTGTGGTGTAAACAATATTTTTACCATGAAATAAATCGTCTTTAATATGCACAATTTTACCGCACTCTAGATCCTTTATACACATAATCGTGCTTGTTGGCAAGCGTAAACAGACGATAGGTTTTACAAATTCTTAACTAAATTTTGCATTAATAACTGATCTTCCAGGTGTCCCGGTATGGCAAAATGAGCAAGTTTTGTCCCATGAGGAGGAATAGGAATGACAACGATTGAGAAAGACGGTGCCCTTAGGAAGCAAATACTCCATGAAGAAAGAATAAAACAGCTGGAAATGAAAGCAGAATTGGCGAAACTTAATAGTGAAAGGCGTGAAGCCAATGCCAAAGATTTCCATGCGAAAGATGCTCAAGGTAATCCTGCGCCAAAATCCTATTGGCAAAAAGTAGCTGAAAATGCACAGGTATTGCAAAAGAAAGGTATGGAAAATTATGCGGATTGGGTTTCTGGAATGAATTCAATCATCAATACGCTCATGGATTTATCACTTGCTCTGGCTTACGATCCAATTGGGAATAGCGATTATGCCGCTTTAGGGATGCTTAATATGGCCGGAGAGTTTGCTCATGAGATGGTTCCTTTCAAACAAACTCGTGAAGCTGCTTGGGAAGGAGTGGCAGGCTGGGCTATGAAGACAATGGGTGCCGGACCACTGGGAAAATTGGGCTTAGGGACGCCTATACCTGCTATAAAATTTAGCGTGAATGTAGATGATGAAGGGCGTCTAACGTCGTCAGCGACCAAGAATGGTATTGCCTTTTCAGAAAGGGAAAAAATGCATTTTGATACTGGGGTATTATGGTGGGCTGAGCAAAATGGCTACAAGCCGGAAGATCCAAAGGCAGAAACACTGGTACTAAAAGATAGTGATGGTCATGTAATGAATAGCGAGACCTTCAAGAAACTCAGTATGGGTCAAACCAAGGGTTTAAAAAGTTTGATGGAAGGACGTTTCGAAATGGCTATGGACTACGTTCATGCCTGTTCTCCACGACCTTAACGGAACCGTGAAGATGATCTTCCTGATGGCGGTAAAGAATTTTTATCACGATGAGTTTACCTTTGTAGCCGGGTAATGAATGATGTTATGGAAAAAAACACTGTCTTCATTCTGGTTACGGTACCCGTGAGATTGATTGGCCATAAACCGTAGCGCTTCACCCTGCTCTAAGGGTTGCCAGATCCCGTTTAGCAAGATTTCCATGTTGCCACTAACGACTACAACATGTTCAATGACACCAGCTTCATGTGGGGTTGATAAATGTTCGCAGCCAGGTAAAAGCTCAATGACAAAGAATTCAAAATTTACCTCTTCATCAAAAGGAAAAAGCGGGGTAATACGAATTTTTTCATCATGATGGCCGAGGCTCTCCCTATTGGCTGCACGGTAAATAAGACCTTGGTTAGCAATGGGGGATTCTTCTAAAAAAGAAGAAAAAGAGGTATGGAACCCATTGGCGATTTTCCATAAGGTAGCCACGGTAGGGCTGGATTCTTGGCGTTCAATTTGACCAAGCATGGCTTTACTGACCCCTGTTTCCTGAGCCGTTTTGTCGAGACTCCAACCATGCAGTTGGCGTAAGTTTCTTAAGGTCAGGGCAATATGTTGAGCTATATTTTGCAAATTTAGTTCCTAGATGCATTGTGCGTTATAGCGCACAATGATACCATACTATTCCTTGTGCGTTATAACGCATGCAACTCGGTGTGCATCAGCAAACTCACAAGAATCCTCAGAAAAATGATGACTTGGGTTTTATTATGAGTAAAAAAATCTCTCTTTCCAATATCACTGCCGCTTTTATAGCAGTACTGGTCGGATTTAGCAGTTCTGCTGCGCTTATTTTTCAGGCAGCGACAACAGCAGGAGCAACTTCGGCGGAGATTAGTTCTTGGGTTTTAGCTCTTGGGGTTGGAACAGGAATTAGTTGTATAGGGCTCTCTCTCTATTACCGCATGCCTATTTTAACTGCTTGGTCAACCCCCGGCGCTGCCTTGTTAACGACTGGGTTATCGGGTGTTTCCATGCCTGAAGCCATTGGTGCATTCATCTTTTCAGCCTTGCTCATTATTGTTGCTGGTGTAACGGGTTGGTTTGAACGAGTATTGATGCGTTTGCCGCGCGCATTAACAGCGGCAATGTTGGCAGGCATTTTGTTACGCTTTGGTTTGAATGTTTTTATTACTATGCAAGAGCAATTCTTGCTGATTTGCACGATGTTCATTAGCTACCTATTTGCTAAACGCTATTTTTCCCGCTACACCATTCCCATCGTTTTGCTGGTAGGGATATTAGATGCTGCAGGTCAAGGTCTATTGCAGTGGCAAAATGTGCATGTTGCCGTTTCTTCGCCAATATTTACGATGCCAGTTTTTTCATGGTCGGTAGTACTTAGTATTGGTATTCCACTCTTTCTGGTTAATATGACTTCACAAAATATTCCAGGTGTTGCCGCACTTCATCATGCTGGTTACCATCCACCGATTTCTCCTTTAATTAGCTGGACAGGTATTACGAACTTCCTTTTAGCTCCTTTTGGTGGGTATGCTTTTAATTTGGCTGCTTTTACGGCTGCAATATGCATGAGTGAAGAGGCAGGTAAAGAGCCGACTCAACGCTACCGTGCAGCGGTTTGCGCAGGATTTTTCTATTTTATCTGTGGAATTTTTGGGGCTACAGTAGTTGCCTTATTATCTGCTTTTCCCCGTGAATTAGTTTTAGCGATAGCAGGATTAGCTTTATTCGGTACCATTGCAAATAGTTTGAAAGCTGCATTAGAAGAGGAAAAACAACGTGAATCTGCTTTAATTACCTTTCTTGTTTCTGCTTCGGGAATATCTCTTTGGGGAATTGGGGCCGCTTTTTGGGGGTTAATAGCAGGTGTACTATCCTTAGTATTATTAACTCATTATAAAGTTTCCTCTTCACAAGAAGTAACTGATTTGAGGACTTTACGTGAATAAATGAAAGGCGGTTTATGTTCTTATGATTACCTTAACTGACAATGACCGCCAATATTGCTTTTTTCTCACTCAGACTCAATCCCCGACTCAATATAACTTAGGTCGTTATTTGCAGGAACAAGGTTGGTCTGCGAGCCATTTTGAAGAGCAGGCTGATTTTGGGGAAGGAAATTTACACTTTAATCTGCAGGCAGCTGAACAACTTGAATTTAAACATCGTTTGGCCGAGTTAGTGCATCAATTTTGTTCCGCGGTGATGCCCCTGACTTATTGTATTAATGATCAAACCTGGCCGGCGGTATTGCAAGACATAGCTGATAAATACTATCGCCACGGTTGGCAATACTTGGATCAAATTGATAATTTGGTGTGGATCTTAAAGCCGGCATTATTGAACAATGGCAAAGAAATAAAAATTTTTCAGAAATTAAGCGAATTAGAGCGGCATTTTCTTTCTACCAGGCGCCTGGGTGGCGAACAGGTCTTACAGCGTTATCTAACAGAGCCCCATTTGTTGCGTGATAGACATAAGTACAGTATCCGTATGTTTGTAGTGCTTACTAATTACGCAGGAGTTTATCTTTATCCGCAAGGCTATTTTAATGTTGCCTTACATCCGTTTGAACCACAAAATTTTCTTGATCTTCGCCCGCATTTGACGAATGAACATTTAAGTGATGAAGAGGCAAATGTAGTTCAGATTCCAGCGCAGCGGTTTGCGACTTTTACTGCATTTTACCCGTTAATAAAATCAATTTTGTCTGAGGTGATGAGGGGGCTGCAACAGCTCTACCCACAAGCCTTTGTCTGTAATCAACGGCGTGAATTGGCTATCTTTGGTTTTGATTTTATGGTTGATAAAGATCAGCGATTGTGGCTCCTGGAAGCCAATCATGGGCCGTGCTTTCCTATCGATGATGAGCACCCCTTACAAAAATATTTGTATTATGATTTCTGGCAGGCTTTTATTGCTAGCTTCGTTATGCCTATAGCGACAGAATGTACGATTGAACAAATTCAATACCAACAATTTGAACCTATCTGAGTCTTGCTTCTGCATGTTAATTGTAAAAGAGGGACTACTGGCGATATTGAGTTTTTGTAGACTGTTTGACAAAGAACAATGAGTAAATTAGGATAAATTCGATTTTTAAAGATGGCACGGGGTGCCGGGTTACCGGCTGAGAAATACTCGTTGAACTTGAACTGGATAATACCAGCGTAAGGATGCCTTCAAAAGATCTATTACCCGATTTTAGGGCTGCTAACATTTCATTGGCTTGAGAAGTGTAACTGGCTCCTGGGTAATGGAGCCCTTTTGCCATCTCCCTTTATTTTTTACCCAGGAGATCGAGCAATGCAGACACTTCATTCAAGAACGACCCTTCTTCTAAATTGGCGCGCTAATCCTTACCATACGCCGATTTTTGTTGCTCAGGCAAAGGGATATTATCGTCAGGAGGGCATCCACCTGGCTATTATGGAGCCTAATGATCCCAGTGATGTCACGGAGATTGTTGGTTTGGGCAAGGTGGATTTTGGAGTTAAAGCAATGATCCACACCGTAGCGGCGCGAGCCAAGGGCTATAATCTAAGTTCCATTGGCACGTTGCTTGATGAACCACCTACGGGCCTTATTGCCTTAAAATCAAGTGGTATTCAGACCTTTCATGACATTGTAGGCAAGCGAGTTGGTTATATTGGTGAGTTTGGCAAAAAAATTATTGATGATTTAGCAAAACTTGCAGGGATTGCCGCTTCAAGTTATGAGACAGTCCGTATTGGTATGAATCTTACAGACGCTATTTGCCGTAATAAAATCGATGTGGGAATTGGTTTTATTAATTTTCAACGGGTTGAATTGGACTATTTATGCGGGGAAACCATTTTTTTACGTCTCGATCAATTAGCCGGGCTTGGTTGCTGTTGCTTTTGCTCCATTCAATTGATTGTGCCTGACACGACGCGACAGCAGCCGGAGTTGATTAAAGGTTTTTTAAGAGCGACTCAACGGGGTGCAGCCTACACAACTGAATATCCCGATGAAGCCTTTGAATTGCTATGCGAGCAGCAACCCCAACTGCGGCAAGAGATGTATCAGAGAGTATTCATCCGCACTTTACCCTTTTTTTCCCGAACCTTGCTCAATGTTTCCCGTGATTGGAAGAAAGTCAGAGATTATAGTGAGCATTTGCAAATTATTGATAAGGCGTTTGACATTCGTCATTGTTATAGTAATGAATTTTTACCAGCAAATCCTTATTCTGAACTTGATCCAATTGCTTGCTGTATCGAATCAATTGATACGATTGAAGGCTAGCTAAGGCCTTTTTCTTGTGTTAGTTTTTCTGCGGGTGGGATTATCACTGTTTCCACCCACGCTCTGCTAGGGCCAAAATAATAGAGGCAAACAAGCAGAAAGCACAGGTCACTGCAATTTCGTTGCCATCGGTTTCTTAAAGGACATGAATTTAATAAAAATCAAGAGCATCTGGTACGTTGTTTGCTAAACTATTATAAAAAGTAAAAGAAATGGGGGATCTCCATGAAGCCTTTGATTCTACATCCCACCGAACTTAGCCAGTGGCATGCCTTAGTAAATGAGGCGCAGGCGTCTACTAGTCTCGTGCTCAATGAAAATACAGAAAGTTATTTGGTTTTCCTGCTAATGCGGTTTTCCCAGGGGACTAAATTAATAGAATCAGTTATTGCTCTTGATTTTCTTGAGTCAATGAATAATCCAAGACGGCGCCAGCTCGAATTATTAAGAGATGTAGGTGATAAAAGCTTGCTTTTTTGTGGGCTTTTTCCAGGGATAGCCGAGCGTCGTCACCTCAGTCTTGATTATTTTGCCGATATGGGGCAGGCCGCTTATCTAACGATGGGTGAATTGCAGGATAGGCAAGAAGGGGACCTCTATCTGCAATTAAGCGCGCAATTTCTTCATCTCCAACAAATTTTACGGGCAATGCGCGGTGATTTTTTGCAATGTAGCAATGATAGAATGCTAAAGATAAATGTCCCTTTGCAATAAACTTGGTTTCATCTTGGTTAGCGAAATTTTTGTATTTCGCTAACTTATACAAATAAGACTTAATTAATGATTAATGGTTAAATAATTTTCACCTACAACCGTTTTTAACAATTGGTAGGCAGGATGTTTTTGCGAGTTAACTTTTTTTAACTGCAATTGTCCACCGCGATTTTCCATATAAGTAGGTTGATAGCTTACCTTGTTAATCACGGTAGCTTCATCGCGTTTTTCCAAATAGAGTGATAGCAAACCGCTAGCGCGGTTTTTCAAGCTGCCTTGATTAGAAATAAAATTACCTAATGAATAAGCAACAAAGACCCGTTTCCCCCTGGCATTTAACCAGGCAAAGGGTTGTACGCAATGGGGATGGGAGCCTAAAATAGCCAGAGCACCAGCTTCTGCTAATTCTTGGGCAAATCGTTGCTGGATTTTATTGGGACGGCTTTGATATTCGATACCCCAGTGGGGAGTCACAATAACGGCATCATGTGTTTTAGCAAGTTCTGCTACCAGTTGTAACACCAGTTCTTTATCGCGCTGACATAGCAAGACTTGACGATGTTTATCAGCAATACCATTGGTGTCTTGGGTACAAGCTAACCAGGCTATTGAAAGATCGTTTGTTTTGGTTTCTGTATACCAGGCATCTTCGCTGTTCTGCCTGCGAGTGCCTGTAAAAGCCAGTTCGCTCTCATGGAGGGCCACAATGGTTTTGTTAATGCCGATAGCGAAGCGATCCAGAGTATGGTTATTGGCTGTGGAAACAATATCAAAGCCAGAGGCTTTTAAGGCACCAATCAATGCTGGGGGGTAATTAAACATAGGATAGGCGGTATAAGCTTTGCTGATACTGGTTGTTGTTTTGCCGTGCTGGTCAACCATTTCCGCCGCAGGTCCTTCTAAATTCCCATAAGTCAGATCAGCTTCTTTCAAGGCAGGTATTACCGGCTCCCAAAGCGTACTAAATCCATCAGCAAGACCTTTGTGTTGTAAAGGAGGGTGTAAAAGCACATCCCCTACGGCAATAATATGGACCTTGGTTGCATGTAAAGAAGAAATTAGCAACAGGTTAAGCAAAGCATAGCGCATCTGCATAACTGGCTCTCGGCAATCGATAGGTAAATTAATTTTTATACAAGCAATATGCCAAGGTTTAGAACATTATCTTTTAAATCAGGCGGTAGAGGCCAATTATCAACACACCCTCGTACCGATCCTGTTGAAAAGCGCTTATTTGCGAAATAGTAGTGTAATATCAATGGCATCAAAGCTGTAGTGCTTATTACAAAAGTCACAACTGACTTCTATTTTTCCTTGCTCTGCCAGTAATTGCTTGGTTTCTTCTTCACCAAGAATAGTTAAAACCTGTTTCATTTTTTCTTCGCTACAGCGGCATTTGAAGTACACGGGACGGTTGTCAAAAAGGCGTAATTCGGTTTCATGATAAAGACGATATAACAGGGTTTGATTATCGAGTGTTAAGAGCTCTTTATCGCTCACGGTTTGACCCAATTGGACGGCATACTCCCAAAATTGTTCACGTTGGACAGTATCTTGTCCTGGCATTAATTGCAGCAACATACCGGCCGCCATGTCATCACCAATAGCCAACCAGACTCGACTGGCAACCTGTTCTGATTGCGCAAAATAATGCATTAAATTTTCGCTCATTGAGGTAGCCTGAATAGGGACAACACTTTGATAAGTTTGAGTTTGCTTGTATTGATTAATGGTTAATACCATCTGTCCATTTAAAAAGGCCTCAGCATAATCACTTATCTCAAGATTTTCTTCATACTTGGCAAAAGCACGCAGCTGTAATTGATTATCACACTGTACTAACAATAGCGGTAAACGCTTGTCACCTTGGAATTGTAAACTTAATTCCCCTTCGAATTTGATACTGCCTGCCAAAAGCAGGCAAGAGATCAAGGCTTCGCCGAGTAAGTGTTTTACCATAGCTGGATAGGGGCGCTGAGCCATGATGGTTTGATAACTTTCTTTGGCGTGGGCTATTTCACCGCGAATACTGGCATGTTCAAATAAAAAGCGTTGAAGAGAGTCAGTTTCTTTCATCTTGGACCTTAAGGGCAACAAATCGATTAATTCTACCATAAAGTAGATTGCTTGCCTGCCTGCGAGTGACAAGCGATAATAGCCTTTTTCGAAACGCATTGGTTTCGAAGGATCTAAATGTTTCATTTTTGTTCGAGAATAACGCATGCTTAATCCACAGCAAAAGGCGGCTGTCCGATATATTGATGGGCCTTTATTAGTGCTGGCTGGTGCTGGTAGTGGTAAAACGCGAGTGATTACTCAAAAAATAGCCTATCTTATTGAACACTGCGGTTATACAGCCAACACGGTCTGTGCAGTTACCTTTACCAATAAAGCGGCTAATGAAATGCGTGCGCGAGTCGCTGCTGTCTTGCCAGCTGCTAAGCGGCATGGTTTAAGAGTAGCTACCTTTCATACCCTGGGCTTGAGCATTATTAAACGGCATGTGGCCTTATGTGATTTAAAAACCGGATTTTCCATTTTTGATAGCGAGGACTGTCTGCAATTGTTGCGTGGATTTTTACCGGTTGGTAAAGCCAATGAGCGTGATTATCTTATGCAGATACAACAACAAATTTCACGTTGGAAAAATGATTTACTCGAGCCTCATGAGGTGAGTGGTTGTACTACCGATTTGCCGATTTACGAAGAAGCCGCTTTAATTTACCCTCGTTATCAACAAGCTTTAAAAGCCTATAATGCCGTCGATTTTGATGATTTAATTCGTTTGCCGGTCCGTCTTTTAAGTCATCATGCTGAGTTACGAGAATATTGGCAAAATAGAATTCGTCATTTACTGGTAGACGAGTATCAGGATTCTAATACCAGTCAGTACAGTCTGGTCAAGCTTCTGGTTGGTGTACGTGCGCACTTTACGGTAGTAGGTGATGATGATCAATCTATTTATGCCTGGCGGGGGGCTAAGCCAGAAAACCTTGCTCAGTTACAACGCGATTACCCCCAATTAAAACTAATAAAATTGGAACAGAATTATCGTTCCACTAGCCGAATCTTGCATGCCGCCAACCATTTAATTGCCAATAATACGCATTTGTTTAGTAAAAAATTATGGAGCGAATTGGGGCATGGTGAACTGTTACGTGTTTTGTGTTGTAAGGATGAAAATGATGAGGCCGAGCAGGTGGTCGCGGATTTAATCAGTCAAAAATTACGTCAGGGCACTCAGTATGGGGATTACGCTATTTTGTATCGCGGGAATCATCAATCACGAATTTTTGAAAAAATGTTACGTCATCATGGTATTGCGTACCATATTAGTGGAGGGCAATCCTGGTTTGCACGCCCGGAAGTTAAGGATATTTTTGCCTACCTTAAATTACTTTGTAATGAGGCTGATGATGCGGCTTTTTTAAGGGTAATTAATACGCCCAAACGGGGTATTGGTGAGACAACCTTGGATGCCTTAGGGCATTATGCTCAAACACGAGGTCAAAGTCTTTATCTCTGCTGTGATCATCTGGCACTGAGCAGCCAGATTGCCGATAAGCCACGGATGGCTTTACAAGTATTTAAAGGATGGATGGATACCATAAAAACACGTATTCAAACCGAGCCAGTATTGGAAGTTTTACGTGAAATGATAGAGGACAGTGGTTATGAGGCTTATGTTTATGAGCAAAGCGATACACCGGCCAAAGCTCAAAAACGCATGGACAATGTTTGGGAGTTAATAGAATGGGTTGGACGTTTACTGGCTAAAGATGCTACCCAGCAATTAGCGGATGTTATTAATAAATTGATTCTTATTGATATTTTAGAACAAGCAGATGAACACGATGCTAATACAGTGCAACTAATGACGCTGCATGCTTCAAAAGGTTTGGAGTTTCCTTTTGTGTATCTGGTCGGTATGGAGGAGGAATTATTGCCACATCGGGTGAGTATCGATACGGAGCAAATAGAAGAAGAGCGGCGTTTAGCTTATGTCGGTATTACCCGTGCACAAAAGAGCCTCTGTTTAACGTTGGCTAGACAGCGTCGTCGTGTCGGTGAATTGCAGGAATGCCAACCCAGTCGCTTTTTGGATGAATTACCGCAAGATAGCCTGGAATGGTATGGTAAGAGCGGTGAGCGTAACGAGGCCAAATCAAAGGCCCTGGCGCAGTCTCATTTGGCAGGATTAAAAAACTTATTGGCTTAATTCTTAAATAATCTTACATTGGTTATCAGTCTTATTATTTCAGGGCTTACAAAAATTTGAGGTCGAGGCAACATTTGCTTTTAATGAGAGAGTTTAGTCATTACGAAATGACCTAATTAAAAGCGAATTTTAACGAAGGGATCGGAGTTTTATAGAAGCCCGGTATTCTTAATAATTACTGTGAAAAGAAGGACCTGATCAATGAAGCAAAGCGCGAATTCGACGGATTTATTTCAGCCTACTGGTTTAGGCTCACTTAAGCTAGCTAATCGTATTGTTATGGCACCGCTAACACGTAGTCGTGCAGGTAAAGGGGATGTGTTAGGTCCGATGAATGCGGAGTATTATGCGCAGCGAGCCAGTGCAGGGCTAATCATCAGTGAAGCAACTCAAATTTCACAACAAGGTAAAGGTTATGCCTTTACTCCGGGTATTTATACTGAAGAACAGATTGCCGGTTGGAAATTGTCTACTAACGCCGTGCATGCCCAAAAAGGCCTTATCTTTGCGCAATTATGGCATGTGGGGCGTATTTCCCATCCTGATTTGCAGCTTGACCATCAATTACCGGTTGCCCCTTCTGCAATCAAGCCTGAAGGAAAAGCGTTCACGGAAACTGGGTTTAAAGATCTTGTTACCCCTCGTGCCTTGGAAACAGAGGAAATTCCGGGCATCGTCAAAGACTATGTCCATGCGGCTCGCTGTGCCAAAAAGGCAGGCTTTGATGGGATTGAAATTCATGCCGCCAATGGCTATCTCATCGATCAATTTATGCGCGATAAAACCAACAAACGAACGGATCGTTATGGTGGTAGTTTGGAGAATCGCGCTCGCCTCTTATTAGAACTGGTCGATGCCCTCAAAGAGGTCTGGCCAGGGGATAAAATAGGTATTCGGTTCTCACCAGTTAGCCCGGCTAATGATATTGCCGATAGTAATCCAATGGCTACTTTTTCTTATATGGTCAGTGCGCTTAATGAGTTTGCTTTGGCTTATATCCATTGTGTTGAAGGCGTTACTATTGGGCCGCGTACTATCCCTGCAGATTTTAGCTTTGCTACCCTGCGCGCTTTATTCAAAGGCCAGTATATGGCCAATAATGGTTATGACTTGCCGCTTGCCGTGCAAGCTCGCGAGAAAAATCTGGCTGATTTAATCTGTTTTGGTCGCCCTTTTATCGCCAATCCTGATTTAGTTGAACGTTTGCAAACTGGAGCAAGGCTGAACGAAGCGCCCCGGGAGTTATGGTATGGCGGTGGGGAACATGGTTATACCGATTGGCCGACCTTGGCTGAGGAGTTAGCTAAAAAGAAGGCTGAATGAAAGTTAAAGGGCAGTATTGGTTTACCATACTGCCCTTTAATTGTTATGCGGCTGGGGAACTAACTCGGTGAGATAAATCGGTCAGGAAATCTTCCGTGGTTGTCGTTTTATGGGAAAATAATCCAAAAATACCATTCGTGCGATGGATCTTATAGATAGGTTGTTGGGCTTCCTCTCTAATGATTGCTGCCGCAGTCTGATCGCCTCCCTTTTGACGTAACTTGTCATGTTGTAATGAGGTCAACTGCTCAGCTTTGCCTTTGGCTAGGGTTTGTCCCATCACAACATGACTCAAATGTGCATCTTTGAAGCGTTTAATGCGGAAATCAGCTTGATGACGGCGCCAGTCTTCCGAAATTGTGTCAACATCTTTTTGATCCAGTTCCACGCGGGGCGCAACAGACGGTTGGCCAGTTTGTTTATCCCAGGCTGTACCTAGCCCTAATCGTTGCTTAGGATTGTTGAATTGGCTGAATGCACTATCCCAGAGTGTTGCTAAACCATAGATTGGAAGAGTAATTAATTTGAGTATGCGTGTTGGTAGATCAGCACTGTGATCATGGCCATGGCCAGCTTCCAGGCGCTCTTCTAAAAGCCCTTTGGTGGAGTGGCTATGTACATGCTCATGAGGGAGGAAATAATGGACATCTTCAAAGCCCTCGCTGACAATGCCCAGAATTGCAGAGACAATTTCTGGAACCCCTGGCATCCTATCAGCAGTCACTCCGATACTGACTAAGTGACCAAGGAATAGCAGAACACGTAGAGGTGTGATAGTAACGGCTAATACTAAGCGAGCAGGGTTAACTATTTGCCCCCAGTTTTCTCGTTCTCTAAAGGCCTTAAACGCTTGAACGATTTTTTCCCCTCTGGTTTTTAGAGGATGTTCCCTTAACCATGTACGTAACTTTTGTTCATCCTCATTCACCAGCTCACCTTCCGTTGGAGCCAATTGTTTGGCAAGAAAGGTTTCCAGTCTATTCAATTCGTTAATAATTTGCTTCTTTTGAACCAGATCTTCTTGGCTTAGATGTTTGTAACTGTAATGGTGCAGTAATTTCAATTGAGCTTTATAGTCTTTGAAAAATTGTGGGCAATCCTTGTCTTTAGTGTTGGGGAAATTTTCCAACAGATAGGCGTTTCTCGGGAATTTAGACTCCGTCATTTCCTCAATCATTTCTAGCGATTCGCTAGTATTTTCCATATTAAAAACAAGCGCGGACATACTGGTAATTAGGGGATTGAGAAAACCCATTACATAGCTGGGTACGTTTCCCATCCATGCGAAAAGAGGGCGTGTATTTTGCGCAACGGTCCACCAGGTACCTGCCGTGCAAGCAGTCAGAGCCAGTGTAAGACTAAGAAGAAAGAGTGCAGTTGCCGTAATAAATAGGTTGCGTGGCGTGAATCCTTCTTCCTGAACATTTCGTTTAATTTTATGATACCACTTACGCACAGTGTCGTTATTAATCATATCGGTAACAGCGTTAAAGGTTAGAAAACCATAGGCACTACCAGCAACGATAGCCATGGGAACGATCAACATCGGTAAGCTTGCAGCCGGGATAGCAACCAGGAATGGAATGACCTCAAAGGCTTCGACGAGCAGGTAAGTTGTGCCATAGCCCATAAAGAAGCCGGCAAATAGACTGAATATCTTTACTGTATTGTAGGTAGCGCGGCGCTGTTCTAATAACTCAATTTGTTCGGCTTGACCATTCAGAGCCAACCAATCACGTAGCTCTTGCTCATACTCGCTGAGTTCCCTGCGGTCACCTGCCTTGGGGAATAATTGGGTAGCGAACCATTTTTCCATGTCACCTAAGGTTTTCTCGATCTGTTTTTTTCTGGCTGCATCTTCTTTGCTTAGCCGTTTATGACCGAATGTGTGTAATAAATGTAATTGGGCTTCGTAATCCTTGAAAAATTGTGGACATTTTACTTTCGTATCAGGGAATTTTTCTAAAAGGTATTCGTTGGCGAGATGATTTTGTAAATAATCGTTTTTAAAAAATAATTTTTTTAGGGCGCCACTGATGTTTTGTAAATAAATTTCACCCTCGTAAGCGACTGATAAAGTAAGCGCCATTCCTGCAACAGTCAGAGTGGGGAATAAAACAAACATACCACCAAAGCTTAATAAGCCTAAAATCAAGCTCGCGCCGGTAGCAAGAAGGAGGAGGAGGAGGTAATAGGGAATTTTTTTTGCTTTTACTTTCATTGTTCACCACACAAGCAAACCAAAGGAAGTGGAACTTTATAACAAATGAAAATGATTATCAATAACCTTACGAACAAAAAAAAATCATATTGTTTTATAGAGAGATTTATCCCGATAAAAAATGGGTATAAAAAATAACAGATGACCAATATTGCTTGTTATCGATCATAAAAATAACAGTTGCATCCTGGGAACCTTTCTGTAGGATCTAGCCTGTTAGACTTAACAGGGAGTTACTATGCGTTTTTATTCGCGGATGATTTTTCTGATAGTTGTCTTTATTTTCTCGGCCAATCCGTTGTTTGCGGAAGCCAAGCCTGTACTGGAGCAGCTACAGATACCTCAATGCTTGGCAGCCAAATTATCTGCAGAGTTCAGCATACTCGCTCAAAATAGGCATTTTAAAATTATTGAGCTTCATACAAAGGAATTGGATAAACTTGCTTTATTAGCTGATGAAGCACATTGTGGTCGTTTTGTGAATGTGAGTCACTATTTTGTTAACAGCAAAGCGACTGACAAACAAAAAATTTCCCGGCAGTTATTAGCAAAACCGCCAGTCTTTAAAACAGCGTTTCTCTCTTCGCCGCCTTATAAAATAAATCAGGAAAGAAAAGTTAATGACGCTTTGGCAAGAATTGATGCTGACCATATTATTCAAGTCGTATCCCATTTGAGTAACTATTACAATCGTTCTGCAAGTGGGGATAGCGGCGTACAAACAGCAAAATGGTTACAGACACAATTTGATGGATTAGTACATGCCTACGGTCGCAGTGATACGAAAAGTTATTTTGTAAAGACAGGAAATTACATTCAACCTTCCTTAGTTACTGTAATAGGCAAGGATATCCACGCGCCCGCGATAGTACTTGGTGCGCATATGGATACCCTGGACGGCTTTATGCCAGGTGCTGGCGATGATGCAAGTGGCTCTGCCTCACTGATGGAAGTGGCCCGAGTGCTATTGGCCTCATCGCTGACATTTGAGCGGCCAATCTATTTGATCTGGTATGCAGCGGAGGAGCGTGGTTTGGTTGGCTCCCAATATGTAGTGCGAAAGTTCCTGCGTAAAAAGATTCCGGTTAAAGCAGTCATTCAATTCGATATGACAGGGTTTCGTAATGATGCCAATGATCCCACCATGTGGGTCTTTCGTGATTATACCGATAAGATGTTGAGTGATTACATTGCTGAACTTATCAAAACCTATATCAAGGTCCCTGTCGCTTATTCCCGTTGTGGCTATGGTTGTAGTGATCATGCCTCCTGGATGTCTGCGGGTATTCCCGCTGCTTTTCCCTGTGAAACCAGCTTTGAACGGCATAATCCTTATATCCACTCTGCAGCAGATACGATGGATTTATTGAACACCGATCATATGGTTAATTTCACTAAACTGGGATTAGCCTTTGCAATAGAACTGGCAAGCGATTAGGCGTGGCATCTGGAGGCGAGGTGAAAATAACCTTGCCTTTATGGATTCAACTGCTCAAGCGATGAATCCATAATAACCGATTCCGCAGATGACTGCCAAAATCAAGACTCTCAGGTAGACACCAGAACGGGGGTTTTTATAGAGCGCTGCTAAATAAGACAGCGGATGACGGTAAATAAGACGGCGCATGATTTTTTTACTGACATTAACTGGAATGCCCGATACAGGTGATTCATGAATGCGGATACTGGGGCCTGCGTTAGCCTCAATAATAACACCAGCGGTAGATTGGATGGGTCGGTTAATATCCGCACATTGTACATCAAAGCCTACAAGCTCGAGACATAAGGCTTTCGCTGCAGCAGCCATTAGGCGACGATTTTCTTTGCATATTTTGTTGCCTAAAGAAGTGTAGGTACCTCCCCGTGTGGCATTACAGGTATAACCTAAGGTAAGCCATTCACCCTTGTAGGGGACATAGTCCACGGTGAGCCCCAGCTCATCGAGCCTAATCAAACACTCCTCATCAACAGTAATTGGACCGAATGCATCGCTGATTTGTGTTCGCTCAAGGTTCGTTATTTCGATCAGTTTTTGAATAGTATGAATTCCATCACCTATTATATGTGCTGGATAGCGTTGGATAACTCCTAGTACACGGCCGTTCAGTACCAAGACACGGTAAGAGTTTAAATTGCCATGAAACTCCTCGATCAGGAGATAGTCATCAGACTGGAAACCTTTAACCATATAATTCTTTAACTGGGTGAGTGTTTTAATATTGCATAAAACGCCTCTGCCTAGTTTACCTTCTTGAGGTTTTGCTACGAGAGGAAAAGAAAGGGGAGCTATTTTTTTTTCCATTTTTCCCTGGAGGTATTCATTAACATGAACGAAGTCACTTTTGGGAACAGGTAAGCCGGCTTGCTCGAGAATTTTGTTCATACAATATTTATGACGTGCCACATGAGCACTACCGCTATTATTAAGTGGAGAACTACTGCCATAAAAAAAGTAATTTTTTTTACCTAGCTTTAAAGTAAACCCTTCTATTTCAGGTGTTTCTTCAACAGGAAGAAGGAGTTTTAAGGCGGCCTCATAGTAACAACGCGCATTTTTGTTCATAACAGTTCACAAGCCAGGTTATCCTCACTCCTTTATACTGGATTATTGTGCAAATTCGGTAAAGGAGCAAGGTACTATTAATTACTGTTCTGCCCTATCAGAACAGAGTGACACAGATATAAATCAAGCCTAAAAAGATTAGTAATAGGGCACTTTTTATAGAGATAGCTACATGACCCTCTTTACACAGAGTATTTAAATATGCAAAAGGATGTCTATAGAGGATACTGAGTATTATTTTTTTAGAAACCATAACCGGTGTTCCCTCCATTGGCTTTTCGTGGATCCTGATGCTCGGAGTTGGGTTAGCTTCAATAATAACGCCTCCAGAAGCCTGTATAGGAATATCAATATCAGGACATTCAACATCAAATCCAACGATATTCAAATTTAATGCTTGGGCAGCACGGAGAAAAAATTGCTTGTTCTCTTTACTAATTTTTTTATATATTGTTTGATATACTCCGCCGCGAGTTGCATTCGATGCATAGCCTAAAGTAACTCTTTCATCCACTGCAGGAATATATCCCAAATCAATCTGGAGTTCTTGCAAGCGAATGTGGAGTTCTTCGTCAATACAAATGGGCCCTAAAAAATCACGGAGTTTATTTCGATTAATATTAGTGATTTCGATAAGCTCATGCAAAGTATGGCTACCATCACCTATAACAAAAGAGGGCTCACGAATAACAACACCAATTATTTTGTTGTAGAGAACAAGAATACGGTAGGATTTTAAATTGCCATGAAATTCTTGTACGATTAAACAGTCATTCGTTGCAAATTTATTGTGGAGATGTGTCTTTAACGCCGTTAAATTTTGAATATTACAGATGACATCCCTGCCTAGGGTCCCATCTCTGGGTTTTATCACTAATGGAAAAGTCAAATTCTTGATACAGGTTTCTAGTAGTCCTTGATTGAATTCCGAAGCGTATATTGCTATCGATTTAGGGACAGGAAAACCTGCTTTCTCCAAAACTTTATTTGCAGTATGTTTATCATGTGCTATTAAAGAGCTCGTATTCAGGTTTAGTGGAGTTCTGGGGCCATAAAAAAAATATTGGCGCTTCCCGAGTAATAGTTTAAACCCGTCGATTAAGGGTTCCTGTTCTATGAGAAGATTCAGTTTTTTAGCGCTTTCATAGTAGCATTCTGCATTCTTATTCATAATATAAAAAATTTTTCTTCCTATGTTATTGTTACTATTATCGTGGCTTTATTGCAACAGTGAAGTAACCTTCCCGACCATCTAAACGCAAGCCTTCGGGGAGATCCGCCCGAGCAAAAACATAGCTTTCTTCAATTACAAAACCGACTCGACCTAACTCTCGTGAGAGTACTTTTTCGTCAAGAAAGTTAAGTGTATCAGGAATAAAAGCAGCATATTTTTTCTCCACCAATTTTTTCAAATTAGGGAAATAGCCCGGCCATAACTCATTATATAATAATCGTTGTTCATAAACAGGAATAAGATTTTTGAATACTCTAGTATAAGGAGTGCCGCTGATAATAAACAATTTGGAACCAGGACACAGGGTAAAAAACAGTTTCTCAAATCCCTGTCGTAGGGCCATGAAATCCAAATGTCCAAGAGTACGAGAAGCAAAAAATCCTCGTAAACTGTTCGCAGGCAGTTGTAATACTTCGGGGAAGCAACCGGGAAGTATTGTTAAGCGTGAGCGGATTTCCTGAGGAGTATTATTATAGAGAATTTTTAAATGTTGCTCTTCAATATCGTTGGCAATCACTGTGGCGCCAGCCTGTAAAGCAGCTAGAGTTACTGTACCATAAGCGGCTCCAATTTCTAAAACGGGGCCTGGTTGATTTGCGGCATATTCGATAAATTGTTGCGCGCGGTTATCAATATAAATAGACGTTACGCCCTGGTTATTGATTGTATAACGTAAATGAATTTCTCTGCGTCTATGTGTATTGCTCATAGGTAAGCTCTTTTTTAATGCTGTTAATCTAAGTTTACAATAATAGAGTTAAAAAGCAGGAGATTATCTATCAGAACCTGTGGTTTATTTATACTATATTTACATGAGCGAATGGATACTTATGAGAGTAGTCCCTGGTTGATGCCAGCTTTGTATAATGGATAGTTTTCTTCATGATTCATATGGATAATTTATGGCAAATTTTGATTTCACGTATACCTTCTTAAACAGAGAAAAATTACCTCTATTAATTCAGCCCACATCTGAGAGACAGGCAAATGTGGATACATTAATCCACTTTCTTAATGAGGAAAATGCATTTTTTAAAGAACAATTGTTGCAATATGGAGCGATTAGGTTTCACGGATTTCATGTTAATTCAGCCGAGCAATTCGCAGCTGTTATTAGTGCCTGCTCCTTAGGTATGCTTTTCAATTATGATTTGTGTGCAGTTCCTCGCACTAAAATTCAAGAGGGTATCTATACTTCAATCAACATCCATGAAAGTTTTAGTGTTCCTATGCATAATGAAAAATCTTATGATCCTGAATTTCCAAATTACATTTTTTTTAACTCCTTAAAAACGCCTGGGTTCGGAGGAAATACTCCTTTAGCTGACGGACATAAAATATGGCTTTCCCTTCCGGATTCTTTACAGCAAAAATTAGAAGCCAAAGGGATGTTATATCGCCATTTTTTTTATGGTAAAGGTCTTAGGCAGAGATTCGTTCGACTCATCGGTAAAGGCCTGAATTGCAGAACATGGATGAGCGCATTTCAAACAGAAGATAAAAACGAGCTCGAGAAGATTTTGCATAATCTGAATTTACAATTTAGATGGACGTCTAAAGGGAATGGCTTAATTACAGAAAGAGCGCTACCTGCTTGCCGCCGTCATCCTATTAATAATAAAGTGGTTTGGTTCAATCAAGCCGCTCACAATAACTTGTATTATAATAAGAGCTTTGTTGCCATAAATCGTACAGTCAAAAATCCTATTGCACGCTTTATTCTGTCACATAGAAATTTTCTGCCCTATGTTGTTTTTTATGGCGATGGTGAGCCTATATCAAAGGAAGAAGCGGATTTAATGCATTTTGCCATTAAGAAAAATATTGTATCTACTTCTTGGCAAGTCGGTGATCTTATGGTTGTTGATAATTACTCATGCATGCATGGTAAGGAGCCGCATAAGGGAGAGCGATTACTCTTGGCAGCGATGACAAAATAGTTGCTCCCAGTGATAAACCAAGCTATTGTTTTGCTTATATTTTAATTAATAAGAAACAATAATCTTTATGCCTATAAAAAATCCTGAGCGATACAGCCATGTTGTAGTGCAAAAAGAATCTATAGTCGAAGAGCGCCTTCATCGCAAACAACGATTAGCCGCAGCCTTTCGTATTTTTGGCAAGCTAGGTCTAAATGAAGGTGTGGCTGGGCATATTACGGTTAGGGATCCCGAATATATCAATTATTTTTGGCTTAATCCTTTAGGTATTTCTTTTAACCAAATCAAAGTATCCGATTTAATCTTATGTAATGATGAAGGTCAAATTATTGAGGGCAAGCATACTCGACTTAACCGAGCTGCTTTTGCTATCCATTCAAGTATCCATAAAGCAAGACCTGACGTTGTCGCAGCTGCTCACTCGCATTCGCTCTATGGGACAACTTGGTCTACAACAGGGCGGTTATTGGAACCGCTTAGTCAATCTGGCTGTGCTTTTTATGAAGATCATAGTCTATTTGATGATTATACCGGAGTAGTTGTTCAACTCTCTGAAGGTGAGCGTATAGCCAAGGCGCTCGGGGATAAGAAGGCTATTATTCTGAAAAATCATGGCCTGCTTACTGTTGCTGATACGGTTGAAGCGGCAGTTTGGTGGTTTATTTCCATGGAGCGCTGTTGTCAAATGCAAATACTGGCTGAATCAACCAGACAAGCGATTGAGCCTATTAAGCGAGAGGTAGCGCTAAGAACTCGCAATAATGCTGTTGGATTTCCCTTGGCTGGATGGTCTAGTTTCCAGCCTCTATGGCAGGATATTATTACTGCTCATCCCGAGTTGCTGGATTAAAACAAAATATTAAAAAGACGCCGATTTAAAATCGGCCTTGAATTTACCTTGTTTACGCAATAAAAATTTTTCCCTTGATGGGCTTTTTGTTTAAGGATATTAGTGTTTGCTACGAGCCAAATTTAAATTATTTCCTTAGGACTGTGTTTATTGCTTGGCAGAGGAGGGCAGTGGTATTCCGCGGTAATTTGTCCTTGTGTATCGACAGCCTGCATAATGACTGGAAATTTCCATAGCGAATGGAGATGCCTTAATACCTCATTGGTATTTTCCCCGAGCGGGGTGCGATTTTGCTGTTTGTACTGTAAAGTCAACGAACGATTTCCTTCCATATCAACGGAGTAGACTTGAATGTCTGGCTCCAAATAGCTCAGATTATACTGGCGAGAAAGGGCTTCACGGATCATTTGATAACCTTGTTCATTATGAATGGCGCCGACCATTAAATCTGGATGTCTGTCATCATCCACAATATGGAATAATTTCATTTCGCGTATTAGACGCGGTGATAAATATTGGGCGATAAAACTTTCATCTTTAAAATTACGCATAGCGCTGTCAAGACTACCTAGCCAATCGGTATTGGCTAGGTAGGGGAACCACTGTTTATCTTCAGCAGTAGGATTTTCACAAATCCGTTTAATATCTTGCATCATATGATAACCGAGCGTGTAAGGATTAATGCCACTGAAATAAGGGCTATTGAAAGCTGGTTGCATGATAACATTGGTGTGATTTTGCAGAATTTCCAGCATAAATTCATCGGTTACTAAACCTTCGTCATAGAGGGCATGTAAAAGCGTGTAATGCCAAAAACAAGCCCAACCTTCATTCATAACCTTGGTTTGCCCTTGAGGGTAAAAATATTGCGCAATTTTTCTGACAATACGAACAATTTCACGCTGCCAGGATTCTAGTAGTGGCGCATTTTTTTCAATGAAATAGAGAATGTTTTCTTGCGGTTCTTCCGGAAAGCGTTTTTTGCGGCCATTGGCATCAATTTGTTTGCTTTGTGGAATAGTGCGCCATAATTCGTTGACCTGGGATTGCATATACATTTCGCGATTTTGTTGGCGAATTTTTTCTTCTTGAATTGATAAACCGGTTGGGTGTTTGTAGCGGTCGACACCATAGTTCATTAAAGCGTGGCAGGCATCAAGAATTGCTTCTACTTCGTCAATGCCGTGACGTTCTTCGCATTCGCTAATATAATTTCTGGCAAAGACCAGGTAATCAATGATGGCATCTGCAGAGGTCCACATTTTAAACAGATAATTATTTTTAAAAAAGGAGTTATGTCCATAGCAGGCATGAGCTATCACAAGAGCTTGCATTGCCATGGTATTTTCTTCCATCAAATAGGAGATACAAGGATCGGAGTTAATAACCAGTTCATAAGCTAACCCCATTTGTCCTCGTTTATAACTCTTTTCCACCCCAACAAAGTGTTTACCAAAAGACCAGTGGTGATAACCAATGGGCATGCCTACTGACGCGTAAGCATCCATCATTTGCTCGGCAGTGATGATTTCAATTTGATTGGGATAGGTATCTAATTTGAATTCTTTGGCCAGGCGCGCAATTTCTTTATCATAGGCTTGAATCAATTCAAAGGTCCATTCAGCGCCGGTGGATAAAGGTTTCTTTCTCATGCGGTTTTCCTTTTGAACAATTCGCGAAATACAGGATAAATATCAGCGATATTATCGATATTTTCCATGGCGAAATTAGGGTATTGATTACGTACTTGCTGATAAACCTCCCACAGGCTTTGATGATGGCGAGGCATAATTTCAATGTAAGCGAAATATTGCAGCAAGGGCATGATTTTTTCTTGTAGTAATTCCTGGCAATAGGGCGAATCAGCGTTCCAGTTATCGCCGTCAGAGGCTTGCGCAACGTAAATATTCCAGGAGGCAGCCGGATAGCGTGAGTCAATAATGGCACTCAATAATTCCAGGGCACTGGAGACGACGGTACCGCCTGTTTCACGTGAATAGAAAAACTCTTCTTCATTCACTTCTTTGGCAGAGGTATGGTGACGAATAAAAACCAGTTCAATTTTCTCGTAATTTTTAGTTAAAAATAGATACAACAAAATGAAAAAACGTTTAGCGATATCTTTTTTGGCTTCATCCATAGAGCCTGAAACGTCCATTACACAGAACATAACGGCTTGTGTTGATGGGGCAGGAATTCGGACTCGATTATTATAGCGTAAATCAATTGTATCAATGAAAGGGACAGCACCGATTTTCTTTTTTAAAAACTCAATGTCGCTTTGCAAACGCAGCAACTCTAATCTATCTGGATTAGGGGATGCTTCCAGACGTGCTAATTCTTCTTCTGCACGGCGCAGATCACGTTTATAGGGCGATGCTAAAGCCACCCGCCGCCCGGTCGCTTGCCGCATGGAGCGGACGACATTAATATTGGAAGGAATACCGCTGCTAGTCACCCCGGCACGTATGGTTTTGTAAGTAGTCATGCGCGCCAATTCTTTTTTTACAAGATCAGGGAGCTCTAAATCTTCAAAATATAATTCCAGGAACTCTTCTCGTGATAATTGAAAAACGAATTCGTCTTCACCCTCACCACTATTAGAGGCTTGGCTGCCACTGCCGCCATCGCTGTTGCTGCTGGGACGTTTAATCCTGTCCCCTGTCATGAATTCATCATTCCCGGGTAAGATCCTTTCTATTCGTCCACCTTGTCCACGGTGAAAGCGCGGTTCGGAAATATCGCGGGCAGGGATACTGATTTGTTCGCCTTGATCAATTTCGGTAATACTGCGTTTACCCACCGCATCGGATACGGCACGTTTAATTTGGTTTTTGTAGCGGCGAAGAAAGCGTTGGCGATTAACCGTACTTTTCTTGCCGGCGTTCTGTCGTCGGTCAATCAATTGCGACATAACTACATCCTTATCAGCTGTTGCCTTGTAAGCCCATAGTAAATTGGCGTTACAAGACAAACTTAGATTTTGTTATTGCGATTTACGTACTCGCAAATACCATTCACAGAGCAATCTTACTTGTTTGCGGGTGTAACCTTTATCTACCATGCGTGCAATAAATTCCTCATGTTTTTTCTTATCATCTTCAGAGGCTTTCGCATTGAAGGAAATCACCGGCAACAGATCTTCTGTATTGGTAAACATCTTTTTCTCAATGACTGATTTCAATTTTTCATAACTATTCCATACGGGATTTTTGCCATGATTATTAGCCCGTGCCCGTAATACGAAATTGACAACTTCATTACGAAAATCTTTTGGATTGGAAATACCGGCCGGTTTTTCTATTTTTTCCAACTCAGAATTAAGTGAGCCGCGATCAAAAATTTCGCCAGTATCCGGATCACGATAGTCTTGATCCTGGATCCAGAAATCAGCATAAGTAATGTAGCGGTCGAAAATGTTTTGTCCATATTCAGAATAGGACTCGAGATAAGCGGTTTGGATTTCCTTACCAATAAATTCAACATACTTGGCGGTCAGATGCTCCTTCATGAAGGTTAAATATTTTTCATGTAACTCTTGAGGAAATTGTTCCTGTTCAATTTGCCGCTCAAGTACATAGAGTAAATGGACAGGATTGGCGGCAACTTCAGAATGATCGAAATTGAATACTTTTGACAGGATCTTAAAGGCGAAACGGGTGGAAATTCCACTCATACCTTCATCTACACCGGCAAAATCACGATATTCCTGGTAAGATTTTGCCTTAGGATCGGTATCCTTTAAACTTTCACCATTGTACACACGCATTTTGGAATAGATACTCGAATTTTGTGGTTCTTTTAGTCGAGTCAAAACTGAAAATTGCGCTAGCATATCAAGTGTTCCTGGTGCACAGGGAGCCTCTTTAAGCGAACTGTTATCCAGCAATTTTTGGTAAATCCTGATTTCTTCAGAAACGCGCAGGCAATAAGGCACTTTAACGATATTGATACGGTCGATAAACGCTTCGTTATTTTTATTGTTACGGAATGATTGCCATTCTGATTCATTCGAGTGTGCCAGAATAATGCCTTCAAAAGGAATCGCAGATAATCCTTCAGTGGCATTGTAATTTCCTTCTTGAGTAGCTGTAAGTAAAGGATGCAATACTTTAATCGGGGCTTTAAACATCTCGACAAATTCTAACAAGCCCCGGTTGGCTCTACACAGGCCACCAGAATAACTATAAGCATCGGGATCATCCTGGGAAAATTCTTCCAGTTTGCGAATATCGACCTTGCCTACCAGTGAGGAAATATCCTGGTTGTTTTCATCTCCGGGTTCAGTTTTGGCGATGGCAATTTGTTTTAGGCGTGAGGGTTTAACTTTTATTACACGAAATTGGCTGATATCGCCGTTAAATTCCTGCAAGCGCTTCACCGCCCAGGGAGACATGATATAACGTAGATGGCGTGATGGAATACCATAGCGCTCATAGAGTAATTCCGCATCCTCTTCCGGGTTAAACAGCGATAGTGGCGAATCAAAAACGGGTGAGCCTTTGATGGCATAAAAAGGAATTTTCTGCATCAAATCTTTCAATTTTTCTGCCAGTGATGATTTTCCACCACCAACCGGACCTAATAAATAGAGGATCTGTTTCGTTTCTTCCAGGCCTTGTGCGGCATGTTTTAAGAAACCAACGATTTGTTCAATAGGTTCTTCCATGCCAAAAAATTCTTTAAAAACAGGGTATTGGTGAATAATTTTATTGGAAAACAAGCGAGATAATATTGGGTCGTGGCGGGTGTCGACTATCTCTGGCTCACCGATAGCCAACAATAATCGTTCAGCTGGATTGGCATAAGCGGCAGGGTCTGTACGACACAGTTCCAGGTACTCATCCAGACTTAACTCCTCTTCTTTGTTGTCTACAAAGCGTCTTGTGTAACCTGCTAAAAAATCTTGTGTGCTCATAAAGTCATCCCCTTTTACTGAATCCCTTTGTGGGAAAAAACGCTCTTTCTTACTTTATAATTTTGCATTTCGCTCATAAACTCTTAGACTTGTAAAAGCGAGATACTGTCTCCCTAGCTTTAGTATAGAGTCTTTTTATATAAAAATATTAAAAAATTGCACATAATCAAACTATTATTTTTTTTGTTTGTTACCCTTTCGATACCGGAGCAAAGTTCATGCCAGACACGACTATTTATCTGAAAGATTATCAAGCCCCTGCCTTCACGGTAGATACAGTTGCTCTTGAATTTGATCTGCATGATGATCATGCGTTGATCACCAATCAAATGCAACTAAAACGGCAGGGTGAAGGGGCTTTGCATTTGTATGGTGATGAACTTGAATTGATCAGTTTGCATCTAAACGGGGAAATCCTTGGCAAAGCGGCTTATCGTTTGCAAGATGGCGACTTATTGATTGAGCAATGTCCGGCAGAATTCACCTTAAAAGTGGTGACTCGAATTCGCCCACAGGATAATAGTAAGTTGTCAGGCCTTTATCGTTCTAATCAACTGTTTTGTACTCAATGTGAAGCGGAGGGATTTCGCCGGATCACCTTTTTTCCTGATCGACCGGATGTGCTGGCGTCCTATACCACGCGTATTTGTGCAGATAAAACCAAATACCCGGTTTTACTTTCCAATGGCAATTTAATTGATGCCGGTGATGCAGAAAATGGCAGACATTGGGTTGTTTGGCAGGATCCTTTCAAAAAGCCTTCTTATTTATTTGCTTTGGTTGCCGGTAATTTGGCGTGTGTCAAAGATGAATTTGTGACTGGTTCGGGGAAAAAAATTGATTTACGGATTTATGTAGAACCAGGTAATGAAGATAAATGTGGACATGCCATGCATTCTTTAAAGAAAGCAATGCGTTGGGATGAAGAGGTGTATGGTCGAGAATATGATCTGGCTATTTTCATGATCGTTGCCGTCAGTGATTTCAATATGGGGGCAATGGAAAATAAAGGGTTGAATATTTTTAATTCCAAATACATTCTTGCTCGGCCTGATACAGCAACTGATCAGGATTTTGCCGATATTGAGGGTGTAGTAGGACATGAATATTTTCATAACTGGACTGGTAACCGCGTTACCTGTCGGGACTGGTTTCAATTAAGCTTGAAAGAAGGATTGACTGTTTTTCGCGATCAGGAGTTTTCACGCGATATGAATTCTCGTGACGTTAATCGCATTATGGATGTTAAAATGCTACGCAATACCCAGTTCCCTGAAGATGCTGGTTCGATGGCTCATCCGGTTCGCCCAGACTCTTATCAAGAAATTAATAATTTCTATACCGCAACCATTTATAATAAAGGTGCTGAAGTAATCCGCATGCAACATACCTTGCTAGGTAAAGAAGGGTTTCGCCGCGGAATGGATTTATATTTTCAACGCCATGATGGACAAGCAGTCACAATAGATGATTTCGTTGCTGCCATGGAAGATGCCAATGGTGTTGATTTTAGTCAATTTAAACGCTGGTATAGCCAAGCCGGAACACCGGAAGTGCAATTAAAGAGTGATTATAGTCACGGTCGCCTGAGTTTGACGCTTATCCAATCCTGCCTTCCAACACCGGAGTGCCAGGATAAAAAGCCTTTTCATATTCCTTTGCGGATAGCACTCTTTGATCTTAATGGTCAACGTCTTCCTTTAAAGGAAGACGTTTTGGAGTTACGTGAAACACAGCAACTATTTCATTTTGACGGTTTGCCCTGTAAACCGATTATTTCCTTATTACGCGACTTTTCAGCGCCGGTAAAATTACAACGCGAAATAAGCCAAGAAGAACTGCTTGCTTTACTGCGTTTTGAAACCGATGGTTATGCAAAATGGGATGCCGCTCAGTGTTTAGCACTGAAATGTATCCATAGTTATCTCAGCACCCCGGAAAAATCATGGGAAATTCCAGTACCGCTTATTGCTGCTTATCGCCACGTCCTGGTTGATGAGTCATTGGATTTAGCGTTGCGTGCTGAAATTTTAATGCCGCCAAGTTTTGAAGAAGTTATTGCTGATTTAACCTTGGTAAACGTTGATGCTGTGGAGAAAGCACGCGATTTCTTCCGCGCCGAATTGGGCAGAAATCTTTTACAACAAGCGTCTGAAATCTACGAGAACTTATGGCAACAAGAGAAACACGCGATGGATGCTCGTGCTTTTGGACAAAGAAAACTACGGAATCTATGTTTGTGGTTAATGATGAAAGCCGACGAGCAAAACACCCTGGAGCGCTGTCATCAGCAATTTGTTACGGCACACACCATGACTGATCAGATTGCCAGTTTTGCCTTATTAAATAATTGTGTACAGGGTACTGTTCGGGAACAAGCCATTGATAGTTTTTACCGGCAATGGTCTCAAGATGAGCTTGTCCTTGATAAATGGTTTGCCCTACAGGCCAGTAGTGAACTGCCCGATACGTTGGCACGAGTAAAAATTTTGCTGCAACACCCTGCTTTCCACATCAAAAATCCGAACAAGGTGCGGGCAGTGTTAGGCGCATTCTGCCAGGCTAATCCGCGTCATTTTCATGCAATTAATGGTAGTGGTTATGCTTTTTTGGGTGAAATGCTTGCTAAATTGGATAAGATAAATCCACAGATTACCGCACGATTGGCAACGCCTTTTACCCGCTGGCGTCGTTTTGATCAAAAAAGGCAAACCTTGATAAAGCAACAATTGGCACAGTTGGCTAAGCTGGATTTATCACGCGATCTTCGGGAAGTTGTTATGAAAAGTCTGGCTTAACGAAAGCTAGCCTATTGTTAGGCTTGGTGTTTCGCCAATTTCATGACGAAACACTAAGAAATCTTCCATAAATAACTAGCGAGAGAGCGGATATGTCAAGTCGTTGTGCTGTCATGGGGAATCCTATAGCCCATAGTTTGTCTCCCTTCATTCATCAATGTTTTGCTGAACAAACCGGGAAGCAGTTGAGCTATGAAAAAAGGTTAGTTGCGGAAGACGCTTTTGAGTCCCAGGTAACGGTTTTTTTTGCCCAAGGCGGGCTGGGATTAAATATTACTTTACCCTTCAAACAACGAGCCTTTGCTATGGCAGATCTAAGTACACCCCGTTGTCAGCGAGCCAAAGCGGCCAATACCTTATGGATGGAGAAAGAGCGTCTGCATGCGGATAATACGGATGGTGCGGGTTTGATAAAAGATTTAAGTCGTTATCTCGATTTAAATGCTAAAAAAATTCTCCTGATAGGAGCAGGTGGGGCTGCGCGTGGCATTATTGCTCCATTATTAGCGGCCAACATCGCTCAGCTAACAGTAACGAATAGAACAGAGGAAAAGGCAACGATCTTGCAGACTGATTTTCCCGAGATAAGCTATTGTCGCCTGGCTGAATTACAAGCGGAGTATGATGTGCTGATTAATGCTACTTCAGCCAGTTTAACAGGGGAGGCGCTCCCCTTGTCTGCCTCGTTATTTCAAGCAGCAACCTGTTGTTATGATTTGGCTTATAGTGCTAAAGGAGAGACGGCCTTTGTTGCTTGGGCACGTGCGCAGGGTTGCCGACAGGCAGTGGATGGTTTGGGGATGTTGGTAGAGCAAGCTGCAGAATCGTTTTTTATTTGGCATGGGATAAGACCGGATACAAGGCCCGTATTAATGGCTTTAAAAGCTAAGCAAAAAACTTGATGACGTCAGTCGCAGTTGCTAGCGTATCTTGATAGCCTAATTCGATTAATTCACGTGTGAATTCTTTTTCAAAGAGTAGAAAGCTAAGTAAATCACCGGAGTGATCTTTGGCGCCGAGAACATTCAGCAAAAAACGAAGCAAAGCAGGCATGTTCAGGTACTGTGCTTGTGCCATGGCCGCTACATCGACACTGGGTTTCAGATGAAGCGTTTCTATGGGACGCCAAGGTGAATGGCGCTTTTTCCACATCGAAAGCAGACGCGCGATATCATTCATTCGGTTTACCATTTCAATGTCGCGATCAAGGTTATCGAGAAATAAGCCATTTAACATCCCACCTAAAACGCGAGCAAAACCAATATCACCATTGCGTAATAACTCAGGATCAGTAAATGCCGGCAATGGGCGTGTGCCTAAAATCAGAATACGCTCAACTTGAAAACGGATGGCTCCGCGTAAAGGAGAAACTAACCCTATACTCCCATCGCCATAGTGAAACCCATCAATCTTTGCGGTGGGAAAAAATAATGGCAGTGCACTGGAGGCTAAAATATGCTCCATAGTCAGTGTCGCACGTTGACTGATATGCCGGGGATAATGCCAATCCTCAAATGAAAGATGATCATGCTGATAGAAAGAAATGGTTTGCTGGGTTTCATAGCAATGACTAATTACTTCCATTGCCTCTAATTGGCCACTGCTTATATTAGTCTCTATAAGTTCGAAATTAATGCTGTTGGTAATAAACTCTCTCAACGGCGTCGTGTCAAGAAGGTGCCCAGATTGGCGTTGTTTCACGATTAAATGACTCAGATTGCGTAACACGGATTTGCTGAGTTCATAATTGCTGGCATTAAAAATTTTTTGACAGTGAATGTCGCTCCAAATAGCCTCCAGTTTTTCAAGGCCAGCAGGAAAATCGTGGGCTTGCTCGGCTAAGATTGCAGCATTAATACTCCCGACGCTGACGCCACTAATCATTTCAAAAGGAAGTTTTTTCACTTGTAAAATATGGCCGATGGCTTTTAGTACACCAGCTTGATAGGCGCCACGGGCACCACCACCTGCTAAATAAAGGGCTTTTTTAGCCATAACTACTTATTTTTTTGATAGATTATAGAAATATAGTGACTCACAGGGAGGTTGGCAAGAGTGCTGAACAGTCTTATGAGTCAAAAATTAGAAAAGAAGTAGGGGCTGTTTACATTTTCTACTATCTTGGCGCTTATGCCTTGAGTTGCTGTGCTTCGCGGTTCACCTGCTCGCTTGTATGCTCCGCTGCGATGCTCAAAGCATAGCGACTCAAGCTAGCGAAATGTAAATGGTTACCGGTTTGCATTCGTTGATAAAGTGGTATAGCGTTTTGATTTTAATTTCCCAGATAAAGAGGAAAAATGCTGGCCTTGTTTCGTACACAGCCGCCTGCTTTTCGCATGATTTTTATGTTAGAAGTCTGGGAGCGTTTTGGTTTTTATACTGTTCAAGGTATTTTGACGTTGTATTTCATTCGTTTTCTTGGATTTAACGACACCGAGGCCTACTACACCTTTGGGGCTTTCTCGGCCTTGGTCTATGGGATGGTTGCTTTAGGTGGTTATCTAGGAGATAAAATATTAGGTACCAAACGCACGATTGTATTAGGGCTAATAACACTTGCTTTGGGTTATCTGGCGCTCGCTTTGGTGAATAAAGAACAGGTTTTTTTAGCCTTGGGCCTTGTTTGTGTGGGTAATGGCTTATTTAAGGCGAATCCTTCCAGCCTGTTGGCAAAATGCTATGAGAAAAATGATCCGCGCCTGCATGGTGGATTTACTCTTTATTACATGGCTATCAATTTAGGGTCTACCTTTGCGTTATTTATCGGACCTGCCTTAGCGAGTAGTTTTGGTTATGCCTATGCTTATTTTATTAGTTTTATAGGTTTGGTTTTAGGTTTGGCTAATTATTGGTTTCAACACCAACATGTCGCTAATATCCATACCAATGCAGATGAGAAAACTATTCCATTAGTGCACTGGTGTTTTGTGGTCCTTGGGATAGTACTTGCCACGCTTGTAGCTGCTTACTTATTGCAACATGTATTGTTTGCCCAAAGTTTGGTATGGCTAATTACAGCAGTGGTTGTTGCTATTTATTTGCTCTATATGCGCCGTGAGAACAAAGGCGCGTGTATTCGAATGCTAGTGGCCTTGGTCTTGATGTTGGAGGCAATTGTCTTTTTTACTTTGTACCAGCAAATGCCCACCTCCTTAAATTTATTTGCTGTTAATAATGTTAGGCCGATCTTGCTGGGTATTACTCTTGATCCACAGAGTTTCCAAGCCCTAAATCCAATTTGGATTATTATAATGAGTCCTGTATTGGCGATGCTTTATCATAAATTGCAACAAAGAGGATTGGCTTTTTCCATTCCTTATAAATTTGCAGTTGGTATGCTGTGTTGCGGTTTTAGTTTTACCTTATTGTATTTTGCCCGCTACTTACATGATAACGGTGGGATGGTTTCATCTTGGTGGTTAGTAGCCAGTTATTTTTTTCAGAGCACAGGGGAATTGTTTGTATCTGCTTTGGGTGTAGCGATGGTTGCTGAATTAGTTCCTGTCCATATTACCGGCTTTGTGATGGGGATGTGGTTTTTAACCTCTTCTATTGCAGGGTTCGTAGGTGCCTCGGTGGCTTCTTTAACGGCTTTACCAGCCACTGTAAAACCGGGAATGGAATCATTGGTAATTTATACGAAGGTTTTTGCTTATATAGGCTTAGTAACACTGGGCATTGGTGGCCTAATGTGGGTGGGGGCAGCTTTTTTGAGTCGTTATATTAAAGCAGAGCAGCCTTAGGAGGATGACGAATGTTATTTTTCTACCCCATTATTCCTGTTAATTATTAATTCGTCGATTTCTATGTCTAGTAAAATCATCGCAATTAGTGGTACTTCTGGTGTTGGAAAGACTACCTTAACGAAGGCATTAGCAAAAGCTTTGGATGCAACCTGTCTTTTCTGGGATGACTTTGATGAGCTTGCAAGTGGTCCAGACGATTATCTTGCCTGGTACGAGCGCGGCCAAAATTATGCGGAATGGAATTATAAAGCCCTTGCCGAGGTTCTTGCTAAACTTGGAGCAAATCAAGTAGTAGAACACCCGGCACTAAAAAAACAGTTGCAAGCGACAGACTATATTATTTTAGATGCCCCTTTAGGACGTTTACATCAGCAAACGGCTAATTATATTACTACGTTTTTTCACATTGTTACTCCTTTAGATGTTTCTCTAGTTCGCCGTTTACTTCGGGATTTTAAAGACGTTAATACATCCAAAGAGGATTTATTGAATGAATTGGAATCTTATCTTACGCGTACAAGGAAACTTTTTTTTGATGGAGAGTTGAAGAAAACTGCCGATTTACTTATTCATGGCCTTCTTTCTACCGAAGCTCAAGTTGATTTAATTCAGAGCTATTTAAGAAATGGAAAAGATAAGCAGCCTGGGTGAATGCTTGTAAGAACGTAACCCGGGTTCACTGCACTCGGGCTACTTCCCCAAGGTATAAGCGAGATTCCCCGCATAAAGCGCGGAAGAGAAGTGATCTGTTGTTATTTTAAGTTGAGGTTATTCTGTCGCTCAACCTATTGCTGCTGTACATTGAACTTCTACCAGTAAGCCAGGCATGGCAAGTTTTGAAATCCCAATGGATGCACTCGTATAGGAATTGACAGGCATTATTTTTGCACGGGCGGCAAAAAAATCAGGGCCATTTTTTTCAATATCCACAATGAAACAGGTCATTGCAAGCATGTTGGTCAAATCAGAGCCAGCGGCAAGAAGCAATGTTCGGATGTTATCAAAGGTTTTAAGAGCCTGTTGTTTTATATCAGGGCCCACTAATTTCCCTTGCTCATCGATGCCTGCTTGTCCAGTAACATAAGCGATGCCATTATAAACTACACAATTGGAAAAGCCATAATGGGCATAATCAAAGACATTTTTGGCGGCAATAATTTTCTTTTCCATAATGTATGTTCCTTTCATAATGAAATCTCGGGCTTACAAGCTTCAAATAGCCTGCAAACTTTTCTAACAGTATAGCAAGCTAACCATGGAGGCTGAATTTTCGGTTCTTTTCATTTTAGCCTTCATTATTTGCACTATTGTTACAAATCCTTAAGCTTTGATTAATAAAGTGTCATTACTATAGTGCTATTATTGTTTGCCGATTTGCTCTTAGGTAGTAAATCCCCCATTTTATGTAATTGAGGTAATGAAGTGGCGAGAAAAATAGCTCTAAGCGATAAAACGAAGCAGTTAATGGCTAAATTAGCTGATACTCAAGCACTCTCCCAGGCATTAATTGCAGCGCAACAGAGCAATATAATCGAGCAAGCGGAATTAGTGCGATGGCTGAATACAAGGCCACAAGGCGATAAGAGGAATGAATTTCTCCTTGAATCATTATCTGCTTCATTATTAAATGATTTGCATAACACTTTATTCACGCAGCAAGAGCAACATAAAAAGAAATCCGATAGATCCAAGAAATTTACCTATTGGTTGTTAGCAATTGCTGGAATAATTTTTTTCGGTTGCGAAGGCTTTGATGGCATTACCGCGATGCTGGAAGTATTTACACTCACCCCTGCGGCAATTTTGGCTACGGGCGTGGTTTTTGCATTGCTTGCGATTACTGTCTTCTGTGCCTTTGATTTAGTTGAAATTGGGAAAAATCTAGGGGTAAAAAATAAAAGCGCGCCGCAACTTCTGGATATTTACTTAAAAGAAGTTAAATTAATTACTAAGATTCGCGAGTATATTCTTGCCGAGCACCTCTCTCGAGACGATATGCCTGTTGAGGAATTACAGGAAAATCTTAACCTGGTGAAGATGTTACAGGCAAAGCAGGGCGACCTGGATGTTGCACGCGCTACGATGCAAAACTTAGGTCGCCGCCCAGCTTTGCAAACAGCAAAATCAATCACGGCGGCTGTAGCAGGCATTATCTTTTTTAGCGGGGGTTTTTTTGCTGGTCAAACGGTTGCTTTAAAAGTTGCTGAACTCTGTTTGATACCAGTTGTTGCCAGTTCCCTACCTATTATTTTTATGAGTCTTTTGACTGGTGCAGCCGCTTTTAGTGTTTATTGGTATGTCGAACGTCTTGGTATCGAAAACCTTATTGCGAGCTATGTTGGCTTGGATCAAGAAAAAATCGA
The DNA here is from genome assembly GCF_900452385.1 of Legionella donaldsonii. NCBI lineage: Bacteria > Pseudomonadati > Pseudomonadota > Gammaproteobacteria > Legionellales > Legionellaceae > Legionella > Legionella donaldsonii. The sequence continues at coordinate 258,532 of NZ_UGOA01000001.1, forward strand.
TGAGTTCTGTGGGGAAAAAATTGTGGCGAAAGAAAAGAAAAATTTGACACTCTTACACAGCGGTCTTACAAAAGAGCTCCGTACTGCTACAGAAAAGCTTAAAGATCGAGTGATAGTAGTCCCTCCTCACGAAGAGTCAGAGCCTGTCTCACGAGCAAGAACACTGCCTGTAGCTAATGAAGATATAGTTCTAGCTACTAACCGTCATGGTTTTCATGCTAATAAATTGGGAATAAGAAGAGTGGCCTCAGATGGCGATTTGTTTGGCATGTCTCCTGCGCCGTCAATAATTCCTCAAGAGGCCTCCTCTGGCGTGTACCTATAAAGCACCTTCTCCAGGGCAGACCAGTAGTGCACTGCTGGTCTAGTAAGAAACGTGGCTAACCTTAAATACTCAAAATTGACTTAACAAAAGGGATAGTAATTTTTCGTTGGGCTATTAGAGACGCTTCATCGAGCTGGTTAAGTATAGCGTGTAAATCATGCATATTGCGTGCGCAACGATTAAGCAGAAACTGCCCAACACTGATTGGTAATTTGAAACCGCGTTTACTTGCATGTTGTTGTAGGGTTTTGATTTTTAAATCATCTTCTAACTCATTAAGTTGTACAACCAAGCCCCAGGCAAGGCGAGAGCGAAGATCCGGTAAATGGATGGGGGAAGAAGACAGTGGGTGTTGACTCGTGATCAACAGAATAGTTTTTCCATTATCACGAACTTTATTATAGAGATGGAATAGTGCTTCTTCCCAGGCTGTATCATTTGCAATCGTATCGATATCATCAATGGCAATCAAATCTTGCTCTGCTATCCCTTCAATACTCTCTGGTCCCCATTCTTTAAGAATTTTCAAAGGCAAATAAATGGTTGCTGCTGCATGAATGCTCATTGCCTGGCAACAGGCTTGTAATAAATGTGATTTACCGCAACCGGGATTCCCCCAGATGGTGAATAAGCGTTCCCCTTTCCCTTGTAGAGCCATGGTTAACTGTTGTTGTAATAGCGTATTAGACCCCCAACAAAAATCGGTTAAGGTTGCTTCATCATTCAGCTGAATTGCTAGTGCCAATTGACGATTCATTTGGCGAGATGATTGATTGAACACGCTCTTCTGCCCCACGTAAACACATAGTCAATGTAAGTAGCGGCAGTGGTTAGCGCTGTGAGCGCAATGAGTGTATTGATTAAATAAGGCGAAAAAGCAAAAAAAGCCAATTCAAATAGACAGGAAATAACTAGTATTATCTGCAGTGTAGTGTTAATTTTGCTCAACAGGGTTGGTTCAAAATCCAGTTTACGCTGAATGAGCCAATACCAAGCTATAACACCAATCGAGATGGTTAAATCACGAAGAAAAACCAAAATAACCAGCCACCAAGGTAATTCCCCGATAAGCGCTAGCGAAATAAAACTCGATGCAACGAGCAATTTGTCTGCTAAAGGATCGATGAATGAACCAAAAAAACTTTGCCAGTGAAAATGCCTGGCCAACCAACCATCAATGCCGTCAGTTAGGCCAGCTAGCAGAAATGTGTAAAAAGCATTTACATATTCCTGTTGGTAAAGAAGCATTAAAAAGGGCACTATTAATACCAGGCGAAATAGGGTAAGTGCATTCGGTATGTGTTTTAGTATCATGGGTAAAACGGTAAATTTAACATGCCTTCATCCGTCGCGACAGCATTAAGGGTTACGCCAACGCGCCTTGGCGCCTGTGACGGTATTTTGCTATAAAGTGTATACAATAGTCTCGCTACTGTCACGCTGTTGCCATTCATTTAAGAAACTGGATGCTCATGGTTTTGCGGGCGTACTGTCCATTTGCTGGCCTGATTTTGCTGAAAAGGAATGCCTCAAATTAAATTAGTTCTAAAAAACAATCAGTTATAGAATGAATGTAAAGGGTTGGTAATACGTTTAGATAGACCCTCATTGCGATTAGTTAGAAACATGCTCAATTGGCACTGGCAGTGCCAGGGTTCTGCTAATAGGCGATCGCTTTGCTGCTTGAAAATGCCTGATTCAATTGAAGGGGAGAGTTTCTTTAAAGCAGTTTGCAATTCATTATAAACGACCCGCCAAAGCGTTTCTGCCCTAAGAGAAAAATAACGATTAAGCAGACACAGCCAATAAGCCAGATTATTTTGCAAATTACCTTCAATAAATTGTTGGCAGAGTAGGGCTAAATTATCGGTTGTTATTGCCGAGCCAGTGTGAAAAACGGGTTTAACCACGTGCTGATAACAGGGATGGATACAAACAAGACCCTTAGCTTGTTCCCGCACGATGAGTGCTTCTGGTTTGTTGTCAGTAAATATTACAAGCGTATTTTGTTGATGCGAGTCGATAGCTACACCGTAATGAAGTAACAAATGTAATTGACCGGTTAAAACCTGGCGACAGTACAATCTAAAATAATCAATGGGGTTTAAACCGCTACTACTTATAATCTCGATGAGTAGAGGAAGATTACTAAGGGGGGATTGCGTAAAAAGAGCCGCCAAGGGAACCATTTTTTGCCACGGCTGCAGGAAACTGCCGGGGTTTTTACGTAGGGTTAAAACAAATTGTTTATCTTGTGTTGTAGAAATGGGTTTCTCCTGGACACTTAATCCCGCCAGCTCTTCGGCAAGGAAAAGGCTTTGTTCATAATGCTGATTCTGATGGAGTAACTGGCTAAGCCATACAGAGAAAGAGAAACTGTCAGTTGTTGACGTTGATAATAATGCCGGGTCGGTGCTCGCTGTAGAAGCAAATTCTAGATGGCAAGCGTTATTTCTTAATGGCATCGTTGTTCGAAAAGACATGGATGGTTTTACCAGTTGATGATGGGGTATTAAAATCAGTTCCTTCCTGTCAATTAATGAAGAAAAGGTGTTTTGTAGTTGATTGCGCCATTGCCAGGGATGCATCGGCATAGGGTAGTATTCTGTGATATCGACTTGCTTAAAACGCAGTTTTTCTTGCCATAGTTTGTATTCTTTGGGGAATTGATTGGCTATCAATTCAGAGTAGTTTATTTGATTGGTGGTGAGCTGGGCTTGTTGTTTACGTAGAGCACACCAGTGCAGGCTGATTTGTGCATTAAATTCGGGTGAGTATTGTAATACTTCACGACGACTGAATCCTATTTTGGCGCGAAACTGAGGTTGGCTGGGATGACCGAGGCAACCCCATTGTTCAAGCAGCTGTATTATATCTTGGCAGTTTTGTTCAGTGCTTAACCACATCCAGAAACTGGTGTAATTCTTTGCTTGCCGTTTTAGTCCTGCTTGCCAATGTTGGCGATAAGCTTGCGCCATCGCATCGTTAGCAATGGATTCATCCAGTTCATCTCGTAAACGCTGCCAGTGAAAAAAAACAGAAGCTGGTTGATTGGTTTTAAGTTTTGCTTGTAATTGGGCGAGAAAATCGTGCACATGATGGCTGATGATAGGTTCTGCTATAAGACCCTCCCTCATTACTGCCTGCTGTAGACGCTGCAAGCATTGGCGATGAGCAAGAGAGATAAAATGCTCAATAGCACGTTGTGGTAAACCAATTCCTACTTCAAAAAGGAGAAATCGTAATTGGTGACTTAATTCCTGGAAATTACTGTGAGCTAAGGCCATTCTTCACTCCTGATTAAGCGATAGAACAAGAATTGAATTCAATATAAATGATAATCATTCTCATTTGCAAGGGGTGACAGCAAACCGATTCGATTTGCAAATAACCAGGTGGTGGAAAACTAGCCCTAAGACATAACAAGAAGTGCGTATGGTTTGCTGTGTAAATAAAGCACTATAAGGATAATCAATGAATTGCAAAACGGTCCTAGCGCAGCTAACCCGCTTTATATCAGGTTACTACGCTGCTTATCAGGCTACGATAAAACGGAGTCGAAGTTATTCTTCGTTTTGACGGTAAATGATGGCTGTGTTGCCAATTAATTGCACTAAATCAGCGTGCAGTTGCGTGCAAAGTTCAGTTGCCATTTTTTGTCGATCTTCTTTTTCAGCACCAGCAATTTTAATTTTGATGAGTTCATGGGCTAGTAATGCTATATTTGTTTCCTCAACGACTGCTGGTGTAAGTCCCTTAGCGCCCAAAAGGACCACTGGCCTTAAATGATGGGCCTTTGCTTTTAAAGATTGTTTGAATGCAGTGTCCATAATAGCCATCCTGATTATTAAAACGACAAATTATTGCACGTTTTGCTGGGAAAAGGTAGCAAATTTCAGTATCATGCACTAATTCCTTTATTGATTTAATTGTTATGCCTCGTTCCAAAAGTAGTAAACGCTGGTTGCAAGAACATTTTGATGATGTTTATGTCAAAAAAGCCCAGGCTGAAGGGTACCGCAGCCGTGCAGTATACAAACTAAAAGAAGTCGATGAGAAGGAGCGATTGTTGCGCCCCGGTATGACAGTCGTTGATTTAGGAGCGGCTCCGGGTGGATGGACACAGTATGTGACTGAAAAACTGGATGGACATGGTACCATTATTGCATTAGATCTCTTGTCTATGGATGCTTTGCCAGGTGTGGATTTTATTCAGGGTGATTTTCGTGAGGATGCTGTTTTGCAGCAGCTGATGGATTTAGTCCCAGAGCGTGGGGTAGACTTGCTTTTATCAGATATGGCCCCAAATATGAGTGGTTCGGCAGCAGTGGACATCCCCAGTGCCATGTATTTGGCAGAACTGGCTTTCGATTTTGGCAATAAAATGTTAAAACCAGGAGGTACATTGCTCATGAAAATATTTCACGGAACAGGGTTTGATGAGCTTGTAAAACAAGCTCGCGGGCAATTTGACAAAGTGGTCATTCGTAAGCCTGCAGCGTCTCGTGCCCGCTCACGAGAAACCTATTTGCTGGCGAAGGGCTATAATTTATAGTAACTTTATCGTTCTAACGTCGTAGAAATACGTCACAATCGAGGTTAATGCTTTGAACGACATGGTAAAAAATTTATTTTTGTGGTTGATTATAGCAATTGTGCTGGTCTCCGTGTTCAGTAATTTTGGCCCCCGCCATACTTCCGCCGAGAAACTTTCTTATAGTCAGTTTTTAAGAGAAGTCGAGCAAGGCACGGTTAATTCCGTCACCATTGAGGATAATAAAATTATCAAAGGGGTGACCAAAAATAATCATCGTTTTGTGACTTATATGCCTATGCAGGATGATGCCTTGCTGGGTGAATTGCTAAAATCAAAGGTTGATATTAGTGGTCAGGAAAAGCAACAAGAGAGTTTCTTGCTTCATTTATTTATCAACTGGTTCCCAATGCTTCTCTTAATTGGCGTTTGGATTTTCTTTATGCGCCAAATGCAAGGTGGTGGTGGCCGCGGGGCAATGTCTTTTGGCCGTTCACGCGCCCGCCTGTTGGGTGAAGATCAGGTCAAAGTTACTTTTGCTGATGTAGCTGGTGTTGATGAAGCTAAAGAAGAAGTGAAAGAACTTGTCGATTTTCTGCGTGATCCCAGTAAATTTCAGAACCTGGGTGGCCGTATCCCTCGAGGGGTTTTATTAGTTGGTCCCCCTGGAACAGGTAAGACTTTGTTGGCGAAAGCAGTGGCTGGCGAAGCAAAAGTTCCCTTTTTCACGATTTCTGGTTCGGACTTCGTCGAGATGTTTGTGGGTGTCGGTGCTTCACGGGTCCGAGATATGTTTGAGCAGGCAAAAAAACACGCACCTTGTATTATTTTCATCGATGAGATCGATGCGGTGGGGAGACATCGTGGCGCCGGGCTCGGTGGAGGGCACGATGAGCGTGAGCAAACCTTAAACCAATTGCTGGTAGAAATGGATGGTTTTGAAGGCAATGAGGGTGTGATAGTCGTATCAGCAACTAACCGACCTGATGTCCTTGACCCTGCTCTTTTGCGTCCTGGTCGTTTTGACCGTCAAGTTGTTGTGCCTTTACCCGATATTCGTGGACGTGAACAGATACTGAAAGTGCACTTACAAAAAGTGCCTATCGATAAGCAAGTTGAAATAATGCCTATTGCTCGAGGTACACCAGGCTTTTCTGGTGCAGATTTAGCGAATTTGGTAAATGAGGCCGCATTATTTGCTGCACGTGCTAACAAGCGCAAAGTAGGCATGATTGAGCTTGATAAAGCGAAAGATAAGATCATGATGGGTGCCGAACGGCGTTCGATGGTCATGGATGAGAACGAGAAAAAATTAACAGCCTATCATGAAGCTGGTCATGCTATTGTAGGTTTGTTGGTTCCTGAACATGACCCTGTTTATAAGGTAACCATTATTCCTCGTGGTCGTGCGCTTGGTGTAACTATGTTTCTGCCCGAGCAGGATCGCTATAGCCATAGTAAACGGCGTTTGGAAAGCCAGTTATCCAGCTTGTTTGGTGGTCGTATTGCTGAGGAAATAATTTTCGGTGTTGAAAGCGTAACGACAGGTGCATCAAACGACATTATGCGTGCGACTGAAATTGCTCGTAAGATGGTTACAACTTGGGGATTATCAACGCTCGGTCCGCTGACCTTTGGCGAAGAGGAAGGTGAAGTATTTCTCGGTAGAAGTGTTAGTCAGCATAAGGAAATTTCTGACAAAACAGCACAACAGATCGATGAAGAAGTCAGACAGATTGTAGACAGGAATTACCAACGGGCTAAAGAAATTCTTAATGCCAATCTGGATAAGTTACATTTGATGGCTGATGGTTTGATTAAGTATGAAACCATTGATGCGAAGCAAATACAGGAAATTATGTCAGGGCATGAGCCTTCTCCGCCAGAGGATTGGGAAGCAAACAAGGCTACCCAGAAGGATAAAAAAGGCGAAGATCCCACATCAAAACCGGTAAATGGCAAACCTGTTGACCACCCTGCTGGGGAACACTAAATCTAATCTTAATCATTATTATCATCAAGCTGCTGGCAAAGGGCTTGATGAATTTTTTTTGAGAAATATATAGTGAATAGAGAACAGCTTGAACAATGGTGTGAATTTCACCAATCTACCAATGACAGAAAGGTGTTGCGAAAACCCTTGATTATGGGGGTTTTGAATATTACCCCTGATTCTTTTTCAGATGGCGGACAATACTATAACGCACCGGAAAAAGCGGTCGCCCGCGCGCAACAAATGATTGCAGAAGGTGCTGATATTATTGATATCGGGGGGGAATCTTCAAGACCAGGGGCCTTGCCTGTTAGCAGTGCCGAGGAATTGGCAAGGGTGATTCCCTTAATCAAAGCGTTGCGAGCAGAAAGTGATGTGTGTATCTCTATCGATACGACTAAAGCAGACCTTATGGCAAATGCAGTTGCTGCTGGCGCTTCTATGATTAACGATATCAGTGCTTTAGCAGGCGATGAGTCATTGGAAACAGCAGCTAGTTTAGGTGTACCCGTATGTTTGATGCATATGCAGGGACGACCCGAAAGTATGCAAAATAATCCCCATTACAGTGGCAGTGTCGTGGATGAGGTGAACTTGTTTTTTCAGCAACGCGTAGAATGTTGTCTAGCTGCTGGAATTAAAACTAAGCACCTTATTCTTGATCCTGGCTTTGGTTTTGGAAAGACGCCTGAGCATAATCTCTTCATGGTTAAACGTCTTGCTGCTTTTAGGCAGCATAACTTGCCTTTGATGCTTGGTGCATCACGCAAAAGTACACTCGGCTATTTGACGGGCAAGCCAGTTAATCAACGTTTGGCCAGTGGCTTGGCAATTGCTCTTTTTGCCATGTTACAAGGGGTTGGAATTATTAGAACCCATGATATTGCTGAAACCTATCAAGCCCTACTAACAATGCAAGCTATTAATCAGGCTGATAAAGAATAACGAAAGAGGAAATACGGATGAATCAACGAAAATATTTTGGTACAGACGGGATTCGAGGACAGGTTGGTTTATCCAATGTTAACCCAGAATTTATGTTGAAGCTGGGATGGGCTGTAGGGCGAGTCCTTGCAAATGGGCAGCGTAAAAAAGTGATTATTGGGAAAGATACGCGTATCTCCGGCTACATGCTTGAATCGGCACTGGAGGCTGGTCTTTCAGCGGCAGGGGTTGATGTTAGCTTGCTAGGGCCAATGCCAACGCCAGCGGTTGCTTACCTGACCCAAACCCTGCGTGCCAATGCGGGAATCGTAATAAGCGCCTCACATAACCTCTTTGAAGATAATGGTATTAAATTCTTTTCCGCTGATGGTAGTAAATTACCGGATGAGGTGGAATTAGCAATTGAAGCTGAAATGGAAAAACCGTTACAAACGGTTGCCTCAGCAAAATTAGGAAAGGCGATGCGTATTAATGATGCGCCTGGCCGCTATATTGAATTTTGTAAATCGACTATCCCTTCATTGACTCGCTTGTCGGGCCTTAAAATAGTGGTGGATTGCGCTAATGGTGCGACTTATCACATTGCTCCCAATGTATTCAGTGAGCTAGGAGCGGAAGTGATTACAATTGGGGATAAACCTGATGGATTTAATATCAATCAGAAATGCGGTTCAACAGAGCCAGAGGCTTTAAAACGGCATGTTTTGGCCAAAGGTGCGGATCTTGGGATTGCTTTAGATGGTGATGGTGATCGACTGATCATGATTGATGCCGCCGGTAATATAATTGATGGTGATCAGGTTATTTATGTTATTGCGAAAGATCGATTTCAAAGAGGATCATTACAAGGTGGTGTTGTTGGGACCTTAATGAGTAATTATGGTTTGGAGAAGGCTATTACAACAATGGGCGTACCCTTTTTGCGTACAAAAGTCGGTGATCGCTATGTGTTAGAAACCCTAAAAAAACAAGAATGGAAAATTGGTGGTGAATCCTCAGGCCATATTGTTTGTCTCGATAAAACAACCACAGGCGATGGTATAATTGCTGCCTTACAAGTCTTGGCTTGTATGGTAAAACAAGAGAAAACCCTGCAGCAGTTAGTCGAGGGTGTTCAATTACTTCCGCAATCACTAGTCAATATTAAAACCGAAAAAGCAGTATTACTGGCTGAAGATCCCCGGGTTTTAGAAATTGTTGCTGCTTTAAGCAACCAACTACAAGGTGAAGGACGTGTTTTATTACGTCCCTCAGGAACTGAACCCTTATTACGTGTCATGGTTGAAGGGGTTGATAGTCATCAAGTAAAGTCACAGGCTGAACAATTGAGCGATGAAATTAGGCATATTGAGCAGAAAATTGCTGGTACACCTCTTTGAGTGCGCAAGTCTACTAATCCGAGCAGATTTTAACTGATTTAAGAGGCTAGCAGCGTGTAACGAGTAAAGAATCAACACTGTTTAATAAAAGGCAAATCTAAAGCTAGGATTTCACAGTACTTTGTTGTATATTCCGCACGGTGATTTGGGGGGCAAATGAGGAAAAAAATTGTAGCTGGCAATTGGAAAATGAATGGTCGATGCGATCAGGTAAAATTTCTATTGCAACAATTACTAGCACTTACCCAGGGAGAGGCGTTAGGAGCTCAATGTGTTGTTATGCCACCTGCGATTTACTTGCCATTGGTTAAAGACTATCTGCAGAGCAGCAACATCAGTTGGGGCGCCCAGAATGTTTACCCAAAAGATGCCGGGGCGTTTACCGGGGAATTATCCGGACCTATGCTTGCCGATTATGCCTGCAAATATGTGTTAGTGGGGCATTCAGAGCGTAGACACCTATTTAATGAAGATGAAAAATTTGTTGCAGATAAATTCCACCATGTAAAAGAACATGGTATGATACCGATTCTTTGTGTGGGTGAGACTATCACAGAGCGTGAGCAAGGGCTTACGCAAGAAGTTCTTGCCAAGCAATTACTCGCAGTGACAAGTATTGGCAAGCGATGTTTTAACGGGTGTGTTGTTGCTTATGAGCCGGTATGGGCAATAGGAACTGGGAAAACAGCTTCGCCCGAGCAGGTGCAGGAAGTGCATTCTGCAATCAGGACCTTGGTCGCTGAATTTGATAGTGATGATGCTAGGCATTTAACCATCGTTTATGGTGGTAGTGTGAATGAAAAAAATGCGCGCTCGTTGTTTGCGATGCCGGATGTTGATGGTGGTTTAGTTGGTGGAGCATCCCTTAATGCCCAACAGTTTGTGGATATCTTGAAATGTATCAATTAATTTTAATGGTTCATGTGCTGGTCGCCCTGGTCTTAATTGGCTTGGTTTTGATCCAGCATGGTAAAGGTGCCGATATCGGTGCAGCATTTGGTTCCGGGGCATCTAATACGGTGTTCGGTAGCCAGGGGACAGGTACTTTTCTGTTCAAATTAACTGGTGGTTTGGCACTGACTTTCTTTGTCACTAGTTTGTCACTGTCATACATGGTGTCAACACAGTATAAAAAAGCGGAACAACAAGTTATCCCTCATCAAACCAGTGTGCCGGAAAATAAAATTCCAGTACCGGTTGATAGCAGTAAGAGCGGAAAATAATAACTAACATGCCGAAGTGGTGGAATTGGTAGACACGCCGTCTTGAGGGGGCGGTGGCGTAAGCCGTGCCGGTTCGAGTCCGGCCTTCGGCACCATTAATCCGAGCAATGCGAAATGATGCTATCACAATACTTACCAGTACTTATTTTTATTATAATCGGGCTTGTTATAGGCCTTGTAATGCTGACCGCGGGTTCTTTGCTTGGTAAGCATAACCCTGACCCTGCCAAAAATTCGCCTTATGAATGCGGATTTGGTGCCTTCGAAAGTTCGCATTTACCCTTTGATGTAAGATTCTATCTAATTGCTATATTATTTATCATATTTGATTTGGAAACTGCTTTTTTCTTTCCTTGGGCCTTGGTGTTGCGCAAGATTGGGTGGTTTGGTTTTTCTGCCATGATGATGTTTCTTGGCCTGTTGGTGATTGGCTTCATCTATGAATGGAAACGGGGCGCGCTTGAATGGGAATGAGTGTTTTCGTTTTGTAGAAAAGCAACATCACGTTATTATTTGTTAACCCAGAATATTTAGAGGCTTGCTATGGCGGTTGCAGAATTGCAAAAAACTGGCTTTGTTACAACCTCGGTGGATAAACTGCTTGGTTGGGCGCGTAGCGGTTCAATGTGGCCTATGACCTTTGGTCTTGCCTGTTGTGCCGTAGAAATGATGCATGTCGGTGCTGCTCGTTATGATTTGGATCGATTTGGCATTATTTTTAGACCTAGCCCGCGACAATCAGATGTCATGATTGTAGCCGGAACCTTATGTAACAAAATGGCGCCTGCTTTGCGTAAAGTATACGATCAGATGCCAGAGCCTCGATGGGTTATCTCCATGGGCTCTTGCGCAAATGGTGGCGGCTATTATCATTACTCTTATTCGGTAGTGAGAGGTTGCGACCGCATTGTTCCAGTGGATGTCTATGTACCAGGTTGCCCGCCAACTGCCGAAGCGCTTCTCTATGGCATTATTCAGCTACAGAACAAAATCAGGCGCAAACAGATAATTGAGGCTTGAGACCAGCACAGGTGCATATCAGATGACAAAATTAACCGATTTGGCTGAAAAATTAACTTCAGAATTGAATGGCTTGTTTTCTTCAATTAGTGTAGCCAACGATGAAATTACCCTTGAGTGTGAGGTTGGCAAGCTTAAGACGACCTTACAGCAACTATGTATTCATGAATTATTTTTGTTTGATCAACTCATTGATTTGTGCGCTGTAGATTATTTGTCGTACGGCGAATACGATTGGGAGACAGAGTCAGCCACAGAAAGTGGCTTTTCGCGTGGAGTAGAACGGCAGGAAGCAAAAGCTTACGCATTGACCAAGCCGCGCTTTGCAGTAGTTTACCATTTATTATCGACTAAGAAGAACCACCGAGTGCGCGTAAAAGCCTTTGTTGAGGAATCCCATTTAGTTGTTCCTTCAGTACACGATATTTGGAAGGGGGCAAATTGGTTTGAACGAGAAGCGTATGACTTGTATGGAATTTTATTTGAAAACCACCCTGACCTGAGACGCATTCTTACTGACTATGGATTTATTGGTCATCCCTTCCGTAAAGATTTCCCGCTTAGTGGCCATGTAGAAATGCGTTATGATGCACAGTTGCAAAAAGTAATCTACGAACCAGTAGATATCGAACCAAGAATTTTAGTCCCTAAAGTAATACGAAACGACAATCGCTATCTTGACAAAAACGGAGCGAGCAATGATTGAATTAAAGAATTACACGCTCAATTTTGGTCCACAACATCCGGCAGCTCACGGGGTATTGCGCCTTGTTCTTGAGTTGGAAGGTGAAACCATTACCCGTGCCGATCCCCATATTGGATTGCTGCATCGCGCCACTGAAAAATTGGCTGAAACCAAGCCTTACCTACAAAGTATAGGTTACATGGATAGGCTTGATTATGTTTCCATGATGTGCAACGAACATGCCTATGTTCTTGCTCTGGAAAAACTGCTGGGCATAGATATTCCTTTACGGGCAAAATACATCCGCACTATGTTTGACGAGGTGACCCGTATTTTGAATCATCTGCTCTGGTTAGGAGCGATTGCCTTAGATATTGGCGCCATGACGGTATTTCTCTACTGTTTCCGCGAGCGTGAAGATTTGTTTGACTGCTATGAGGCTGTTTCCGGTGCCCGCATGCATGCTACTTATTATCGTCCCGGTGGTGTAGCACGTGATTTACCAAATACGATGCCAAAGTACAAACCTTCGCGTTGGCATAATGAGCGCGAAGTTGAAAAAATGAATGTCCACCGAGAAGGTAGTTTATTGGATTTCTTGTGGGCTTTTACCGAACGCTTCCCAAAATGTGTTGATGAGTATGAAACCCTACTTACTGATAACCGTATTTGGAAACAGCGTACAGTTGATATTGGTATTGTTTCACCTGAAGAGGCATTACAATGGGGATTTACTGGACCCATGTTACGCGGTTCCGGTGTGGCGTGGGATCTGCGTAAAAAACAACCTTATGCTGCTTATGATCAGGTAGATTTTGACATTCCGGTAGGTAAAACAGGCGATTGCTATGACCGCTACTTAGTACGAGTAGAAGAATTACGGCAATCAAATAACATTGTCAGGCAGTGTATTGAATGGTTGCGTGATAATCCTGGCCCGGTAAAAATTGATGATAACAAGATTACGCCACCAAAGCGTGAAAAGATGAAACATGATATGGAGGCATTGATTCATCATTTTAAACTTTTCACGGAAGGGTTTTGTTTGCCGCAAGGCGAAGTCTATAGTGCGGTTGAGGCTCCCAAAGGTGAATTTGGTATTTATTTGGTGTCAGATGGGGCTAACAAGCCTTACCGCATGAAAATTCGTGCGCCGGGGTTTGCTCATTTATCAAGTTTCGATGCGATGGTGAGAGGGCATATGCTTGCTGATGGAGTCGCGATTCTTGCAAGTCAAGACATTGTATTTGGTGAGATTGACCGATAGATTAATAGACTTCTCTCGAAACACGCTGCATTAAGAGCAGGGGGGAGAAGAAATGGCGTGCAGAACAACAGCGAGCATGTGAGTGAATGGGATTCGAGCAAGGTATCGACGAAGCAATGCTCCAATGAAGTAGAGTTTCGAAAGAAGTCTAATGAGCATGGTCTCATTATTAACACATTAAAGGTTAGAAAGAATGTCTGAGAATTCAGCTAAATTACTTCGTCAATTTGTTTCATCTGCGGGTATGGATGAAATTGACCATTGGATCGCCAAGTATCCAGCAGATCAACGGCAATCTGCTGTGATGCGTGCATTGATGATTGTCCAGGAAGAACAAGGGTCGTTGACCCCTGGTCTCATGGATGCGGTAGCAGATTATTTGGAAATGCCTGCTATTGCAGTTTACGAAGTAGCAAGTTTTTACACGATGTATGAACTAAAACCCACGGGACGGCATTTGGTAAATGTCTGCACCAATATTTCATGCAAACTGTGTGGTTCAGCAACGGTTGTGGAGCATTTGCAGAAAAAGCTGGGGATCAAGTTGGGTGAAACGACTGCTGATGGTCGATACACGTTAAGGTCAGTTGAATGCCTTGGTGCCTGTGTAAATGCGCCAATGATGCAGGTAGATAAAGATTATCACGAGAACCTGACCACTGATAAAATTGATAAAGTCTTGGAACAATACCAATGAATGATAGAGGTGGTTGTCATGGTTGAACAAAATCAAGTCTGTTACCGTACTTTCCATTTGCAAGAACCATGGACTTTGGCTGCCTATCAAAGTATCGGCGGTTATAGTGCATGGCGGCGTATTCTGAAAGAACAGACACCGCCGCAACAGATCATCGATGAATTAAAAACGTCTGCTTTACGTGGTCGTGGTGGTGCAGGATTTCCCACCGGCCTGAAGTGGAGTTTTATGAATCGTAACGCGCAGATCCAAAAATACGTGGTATGCAATTCTGATGAGGGAGAGCCGGGTACGTGTAAGGATCGAGAGATTTTAAGCCGTAACCCGCATCAATTAATCGAAGGAATGGCTATTGCAGGCTATGTAATGGGTGCTACCGTAGGTTACAACTACATTCGCGGCGAGTTCTGGGAGCCTTTCCTAAAAACAGAATCCGCACTGAAAGAGGCTTATGCCGCAGGTTTATTGGGTAAGAATATTTTAGGTTCAGGCGTTGATTTTGATCTTTATAATCACCTGGGCGCCGGTGCTTATATTTGCGGGGAAGAAACCGCTTTATTGAATTCCCTGGAAGGTAAAAAAGGACAGCCCCGATTTAAACCGCCTTTCCCAGCCAACTATGGTCTTTATGGTAAACCCACAACGATTAATAATACAGAAACATTCGCTTCTGTTCCTGTCATTATGGAAAAAGGGGGCGAGTGGTTTCTCCAGTTAGGTAAACCTAATAACGGCGGCGCAAAGTGTTTCAGCGTGAGCGGTCATGTTAACAAGCCAGCAAATTTCGAAATACCTTTAGGTACTCCATTTAAAACTTTATTGGAATTGGCAGGCGGTGTCCGTGAAGGGAGAAAAATCAAAGCAGTCATCCCTGGTGGAACATCTATGCCAGTATTACCAGGCGACGTTATGATGAACCTGGATATGGATTATGACAGCATCCAAAAAGCGGGTTCAGGTTTGGGTTCGGGTGCAGTCATCGTAATGGATGAGACCACCTGTATGGTCGATGCACTTTATCGTATTTCCGAATTCTATATGGACGAATCCTGTGGACAATGTACACCCTGCCGAGAAGGGACAGGTTGGCTGGTTCGCTTAATCCACCGAATCAAAGAAGGACACGGTGAACCTGGTGATATTGAAAAGCTGGTAAACGTTGCCGACAAAATTGAAGGTCGTACTATCTGTGCACTTGGCGAAGCGGCAGCATGGCCGGTACAAAGTTTCGTAAAGCATTTTTATCATGAATTTGATTATTTCATTAAGCATAAACGCTCGGTCGTCGCAGCATAATTGAAGAAGGTTTAAACAATGGCCACCATTGAAATTGACGGTAAAACATTTGAAGTCGAAAACGGTAAAATGATCATCGAGGTTGCTGATGAGGCGGGAATCTATATTCCCCGTTTCTGCTACCACAAGAAATTATCTGTAGCAGCCAACTGCCGTATGTGTTTAGTCCAAGTCGAAAATGGACGTAAACCAGTACCTGCTTGTGCGACGCCGATTACTAACGGCATGAAGGTGTTTACAAAATCCGAAGAGGCTATCCGTTCGCAAGAAGCGGTAATGGAGTTTTTGTTGATCAACCATCCCCTGGATTGTCCTATCTGCGATCAGGGTGGCGAGTGCGAATTACAAGATATCTCCATGGGATTTGGTTATGATGCGTCCGAATATGAAGAAACCAAGCGTTCCGTCGTCGACGATGATTTGGGTTCATTGATAGCTACCGAAATGACTCGCTGTATCCATTGTACTCGCTGTGTACGCTTTGGGGATGAAGTTGCTGGAGTCCCTGAGTTGGGTGCGACAGGTCGCGGTGAAAAAATGCAGATTGGCACCTACATTCAACACAGCCTGGTTTCAGAGGTGTCTGGCAATGTTATTGATCTTTGCCCAGTGGGAGCACTGACTTCCAAACCCTACCGCTTTACTGCCAGAGCCTGGGAAATGACTCAGCACGATAGCTTGGCTCCACACGATTGTTTAGGCTCAAATGTTTATTTACAT
The DNA here is from genome assembly GCF_900452385.1 of Legionella donaldsonii. Lineage (NCBI taxonomy): Bacteria > Pseudomonadati > Pseudomonadota > Gammaproteobacteria > Legionellales > Legionellaceae > Legionella > Legionella donaldsonii. The sequence goes on from NZ_UGOA01000001.1 coordinate 274,616, forward strand.
GTCCGACGCGAAGAGTTAATGCGCGCAGTACCTAAAGAAAACGAAGCGATTAATGAAACCTGGATATCTGATAGAGACCGATTTAGCTACTTAGGGCTGAACAGCGAAGCACGTGCAAGCCAGCCGATGATTAAAAGAAACGGTCAATGGGAAACGGTAGATTGGCAAACAGCACTTAAATTTGCTGCTGAAGGAATAAGTCGTGTTATTAAACAGCACGGTCCAGAGCAGTTTGCTGCCTTCGCATCACCATCCTCCAGTTTGGAGGAGCTTTATCTGTTGCAAAAATTCATGCGGGAATTAGGGGTTAACAATTTAGACCATCGTCTCCAACAAACCGATTTCCGTGATCAAAACAATCAAGGAACGATGCCTACCAGTTCTTTGAAATATGCCGAGTTGGAAAACCAGCAGGCTATTTTGTTGCTGGGTTGCAACATTCATCGGGAAGTACCACTTGCTGGTATTCGAGCACGTAAGGCTTTCCGAAATGGAGCAAAATTATTTGCTATCAATCCAGTTGATTATGATTACCATTTTGATCTCGCCGGTAAAGCGATTGTTTCTCCACAGGAAATGCCTATGCAACTTGCCAAATTGGTATTGGCAATGACTGAAGACGTTAAAAAATTACCGGAAGAAGTACAGAAACTGCTGCTTGGCTTAGAAATTGATGAGACAACGAAGGCAATGGCTAAAGCACTGAGCCAACCCAAGGCTGCCATAATCACCGGTGCATTATGTGAAAATCACCCTGATGCCTCTTTGCTACGCACATTGGTTTATTTGCTTGAAGAAAACGGTGGTGTCAGCGTTTTAAGGCTTACCCAGGGGGCAAATAGCGCAGGTGCATGTCTCGCAGGCATGTTACCGCACCGTACTGTTGCCGGCAAAACTGTAGAGACTAGTGGCATGGATGTGCAAGCTGCACTGGATGCCAAATTAAAAGGATATTTTTTACTTGCAGTTGAGCCTGGATTTGATTTTGCTAATCCTTATCGTGCCAGGCAGTCTATGCTTGGTGCTGAATTTGTAGTGATGCTTTCGGCATTCCAAAATGAGTCCATGCAAGATTACGCAGATGTCATTTTGCCAATGGCACCTTATGCTGAAACGTCTGGTACTTACATTAATGTTGATAAATTATGGCAAACCGTAAAGGGTGCAAAGTCGCCACATGGTGAAGCCCGACCAGCCTGGAAAATTTTACGTGTACTTGCAAATTTATTGCAATGCAAAGATTTCCAGCAGGTTTCCTCTGAGGAAGTATTAGCAGAAGTAAAATCATTGGCAGGAATGGTTGCGGAAATCAAATATCAACCGTACTATCCGGAGTCGCTGCCTGTGATCAATAAACAGTTGGTGCGTGTGGGAGAATGGCCTTTATATCGCTGTGACAGCATCGTGCGTCATGCACAGGCACTGCAGTTATGTGCAGCATCTGAATCGGCCTGCATAAGGATTCATCCAACGACTGCTAACAGATTGAAATTAGATGAGGTTGCCACTGTATCTCAAGGTGATATTGAGATAACATTGCCGCTTAAACGTGACGAGCGCATGGCACCCGATGTTGTATGGGTAGCAAACGCAATGCCGGAAACAGCAGATTTAGGGCACTCTTTTGCTGCAATAACTATCAAGCGCTAAACAGGTAAAAATATGCTACAAGATATCGGCATTTTGCTCTGGATCATTATCAAGATCCTGGTTATAGTGATTCCACTCCTTATTGGAGTGGCGTATTTAACCTATGCTGAACGCAAGGTAATCGGTTATATTCAGGTTCGTATAGGACCCAATCGTGTTGGTATATTGGGGTTACTGCAGCCTTTTGCTGATCTCTTCAAGCTAATCACTAAGGAAGTTATTGTTCCTAGCAGATCAAATAAATACCTGTTTGTGATAGCACCTCTCTTTGCACTTGCTCCTGCCTTGGCAGGCTGGGCTGTTATCCCTTTTTCGCAGGGAATTGTTTTAGCAAATGTTAATGCTGGTGTTTTATATCTCTTTGCCCTAAGTTCCCTTGGTGTTTACGGAGTATTGATAGCCGGTTGGGCTTCAAACTCAAAATATGCCATGTTTGGTTCCCTGCGTAGTGCGGCGCAAACAGTATCTTATGAGATTGCCATGGGATTTGCTTTTGTTGGCGTATTGCTGGCAGCTGGCAGCATGAATCTAAGTGAGATTGTTTTATCCCAACGCGGCGGCATTTGGCATTGGTGGTTCTTACCTTTACTGCCCTTATTCATTGTTTTTTGGATTGCGGGGATCGCCGAAACAAACAGAGCACCTTTTGATTTGGCAGAAGGGGAATCAGAAATCGTGGCTGGTTTCCATGTGGAATATTCAGGAATTGGCTTTGCCTTGTTCTTTCTTTCCGAATATGCAAGCATGATTTTACTTTCTACCGTCATGGCTATTTTATTTTTGGGTGGTTGGTTATCACCTTTTGAGGGAATGCCGGTCCTTGGTGACATTTTCTTTTTTGTCCCCGGTTTTGTTTGGTTACTCGCTAAAATTTCATTCTTTCTTTTTGTTTATTTATGGGTCCGCGCCACTTTCCCACGTTATCGCTATGATCAACTTATGCGTTTAGGATGGAAAGTTTTGATCCCGGTGACCATTGTATGGGTTATTGTTACGGCCCTAATGGTTGTAGCTGAACTTAAACCTTGGTTTTAACCAGTCAACTGAGCAAACGAATGAAACAAGTATATCGCTATATCAGACATTATATTCGTAGCTTCCTGCTTCTGGAATTACTATCCGGTTTGAAGCTAACAGGGAAATATTTTTTTAAAAAGAAAGTGACCGTACAATTCCCTGAGGAACAGACACCGCTGTCTCCCCGTTTTCGCGGCTTGTTGGCATTACGGCGGTATCCAAATGGGGAAGAAAGGTGCATAGCCTGCAAATTATGTGAAGCAGTTTGTCCTGCTCTTGCTATTACCATTGAATCAGAACCACGAGAGGATGGATCTCGTCGGACTACCCGCTACGATATTGATATGTTTAAATGTATCAATTGCGGTTTGTGCGAGGAATCCTGTCCCGTCGATTCAATCGTAGTAACACCGATCCATCATTATCATATTAGTGAGCGTGGTCAGAATATTATGACGAAAGAGAAACTGCTTGCAGTGGGCAGCCTAATGGAAAAGAAATTGGCCGCAGACAGAGACGCTGATAAAGAATGGCGCTAATGGGGTAAAAAATGCATCAATTATTTTTAGACATAGTTTTCTACGTATTTGCAGGGTTGTCGATACTATCCGCCCTGATGGTTATTACACAAAATAATCCTGTACGCTGCGTCTTGTTTTTGGTCTTGACCTTTTTTGCAAGCTCTGTGCTTTGGATACTCGTTGAAGCAGAGTTTTTAGCACTTATACTTGTCTTGGTTTATGTTGGTGCTGTGATGACCCTGTTTTTATTCGTGGTCATGATGCTTAATATTGATACAGAGTCGATGAAAGCACATTTTGTTCGCTATCTGCCATTTGGTTTGATTTTGGTTGCGTTGCTGACAGGGTTGCTCTTGGTTGCTGTCCCTGAAGACACCTTTAAAACCGACGTGGAACAACCTGCACTGATGAGTGCACAAACAGGCTCAAGCACAACAATAGATGAGAGTAATGGCGTTGAGCCAGCGAAAGCATTATCCAATACTGAAAAAATAGGAATGGTGCTTTACACCGATTATGTTTTTGCATTTGAAATTGCCGCGGTTCTACTTTTAGTGGCGATCATTTCTGCAATTACTTTGGCGCATCGGGGAGCGATTCGTTCTAAACGACAGAATATTGTTGGGCAGATTATGACTCGTCGCGAGGATAGGGTCAAACTTGTCAAAATGAAGCCCGAGAAATAAACACTAGGAAAATTGATGATACCAGTAAACAATTATTTGATATTGGCTGCGATTTTGTTTGGTTTGAGCCTCGTAGGCATCATGCTGAATCGCAAAAATATAATACTGCTGTTGGTTTGTATTGAACTGATGCTGCTGGCAGTCAACACCAATTTTGTCGCCTTTTCCCATTTCTATGGTGGGGTTGCTGGTGAAGTATTTGTTTTCTTTATCCTGACGGTTGCCGCAGCTGAGGCAGCGATAGGTTTGGCTATAGTGATGTTGCTGTACCGTAACAGGGGCAATATCGATGTCGATAAGATGAATCATTTAAAAGGTTAACAACGTGAGCATTCAACAACTATGTCTTGTAATTGTTCTTGCACCGCTGCTCGGTTCAATCATTGCGGGGTTTTTCCGCAACCAGATTGGTCGTTCAGGTGCACATTCCGTAACCATTGCTGGTGTTGGTTTATCTTTTCTGTTATCGCTTTATGTTGCTGTACTCATATTAACTGGTTCGGCTGATTCAGTTAACAGTAATATTTATACATGGGCTAGTGGCGGAGATTTGTTCCCTTATGCGTTCCATATTGGGTTTTTAATTGATCCGCTAACTGTAGTAATGCTGGTTGTGGTGAATTTTGTATCTCTGCTAGTGCATATCTACAGTATTGGTTATATGGCCGAGGATGACGGTTATCAGCGATTTTTTAGTTATATTTCCCTTTTTACATTTATGATGTTGATGCTGGTTACCGCCAATAATTTTTTACAGCTGTTTTTCGGTTGGGAAGGTGTAGGCCTGGTTTCCTATTTACTTATCAGCTTTTGGTACGACAAAGAGTCAGCTATTGAAGGTGGTTTGAAAGCCTTTATAGTCAACCGTGTAGGGGATTTTGGTTTTGTGCTAGGGATAGGCATGGTCTTGGCTTATACCGGTAGTTTGGATTACGACACGGTTTTCCAGAGTGCAAATCATCTGTCTGGGACTACCGTTGAGCTATTTTCCGGCCATCCATGGTCATTGCTTACTGTGATTTGTTTGCTGCTTTATGTAGGGGCTATGGGTAAATCTGCTCAAGTTCCCCTGCACGTATGGTTGCCGGAGTCAATGGAAGGCCCTACGCCTATTTCAGCATTGATCCATGCGGCAACAATGGTTACCGCCGGGGTTTTCATGATCGCCCGTATTTCCCCCTTGGTTGAATTGTCAACCACAGCACTGAGCACCATTCTGATTATAGGTGCCACAGGAGCTCTGTTTACTGGAATTTTGGCTTTGGTGATGAATGACATCAAGCGGGTTGTTGCCTATTCTACTTTATCACAATTAGGCTATATGATGGTTGCGATGGGCGCTTCAGCTTATAGTGCTGGAATGTTCCATTTATTGACACATGCTTGCTTTAAAGCCCTATTATTTTTAGGCGCAGGCTCGGTCATTATTGGCATGCATCACGAGCAAGATATGCGCAAAATGGGTGGTTTGTGGAATAAAATGCCCATTACCTATGCCACTTTTGTCATTGGCAGTCTAGCGCTTTGTGCTATCCCTCCGTTTGCTGGTTTCTATTCAAAAGATACGATTATCGAAGCGGCAAAACTCTCAGAAATTCCTGGAAGTGGTTACGCCTATTTTTGTGTGGCTTTGGGTGCCATGGTTACGGCGTTATATACTTTCCGTGCTTTATTTATGACTTTTCATGGAAAGTGTCGAGCGGATGAGCATACGCTCGCTCACTTGCATGAGTCGCCTGGGGTGGTATGGTTCCCATTAGTGATGCTGGCAATTCCTTCAGTCATTATCGGGTATATTCTTTATATGCCAATGCTTTTTGATACACCGACGCTTCTTGGAAAATCCTTGTTTGTTTTACCTGAACATAATGTCCTTGCGGAATTGGCAAAAGAAGTCTCTTCCCCTTGGCAAGTGGCCTTGCATTCAGTCGGTTCACTAACTTTCTGGTTAGCTATTGCCGGTATTGTCATTGCCTGGGTTTGCTATATTGCCTTGCCTTCAATACCTGGTGTTTTGGCCAGGACCTTCGCTTGGCCCTACCGTATTCTGATGAACAAGTATGGTTTTGATGCATTTAATGATCATGTCATTGTGCGTGGTTCCAAAGCGATGGGACAATTTTTTTATCAAACAGGTGATCAACGACTTATTGATGGCATGCTCGTAAATGGTGCAGGTCGTACGATTAGGTGGTTCGCACAAAAAGGTCGCGCTATCCAAAGCGGCTATTTGTACCATTATGCAACTGTGATGGTACTTGGTCTTTTTGTTTTCCTATGCTGGTTATTGCTAGGCTGATTATAAGGTGAAGGTATGTATCATTTGCTCAATTTATTGATTTGGTTACCCATTATCGGAGGCGTTTTTGTATTCCTCACTGGCGATGATAATAACCCGAATGTATCACGTTATTTATCTTTATTTACCGTTATACTCACGTTACTAATCTGTATACCTTTGGTAACCGGGTTTGATGTCAATACCCCGGGTATGCAACATCTTGATGAAATTACGTGGATGCCGGCTTTAGGAATTAACTATAGTCTGGGAATTGATGGTTTGTCACTGCTATTAATCATTCTGAGCATATTTACCAATCTTATTGTGATCCTCGCAACCTGGGACAGTATTCATCAGCGCGTTGGCCAGTATATGGCTGCATTCCTGATTATGCAGGGTTTATTAGTCGGTGTCTTTTCAGCACTTGATGCGATTGTTTTTTATATATTCTGGGAAGCAACGCTTATCCCCATGTATTTGATTATCGGTATTTGGGGTTCAGATAATCGCGTCTATGCAGCAATAAAGTTTTTCCTGTATACCTTCTTGGGCTCGGTGCTTATGCTGGCCTCGTTCCTTTATATAGGCTATCAGGCAGGGTCATTTAAAATTGAAGCTTTCTATGCCATAAAATTAGGTATGACTGCACAAACACTCATCTTTATTGCTTTTTTCCTTGGTTTTGCAATCAAGATTCCAATGTTTCCTGTGCATACCTGGTTACCAGATGCCCATACCGAAGCACCTGCTGGTGGTTCAGTTGTTCTGGCGGCAATTTTATTGAAGCTTGGTGCTTATGGATTTATTCGTTTTTCTTTGCCAATAGTACCTGATGCATCTAGTAAATACGCGATGGTTATGATTGCCCTCTCATTAATTGCAGTAGTCTATGTGGGCTTGGTCGCTATTATCCAAAAAGATATGAAGAGACTTATTGCCTACTCATCAATATCCCATATGGGTTTTGTAACCCTTGGTTGTTTTGCTGTATTTGCTATAGCGAAACAGTCAGGACTGAGTAATGCGGGTTTGGTTCTTGAAGGAGCCATTATTGTGATGATTTCACATGCTTTTGTATCCAGTGCCATGTTTGCCGGCGTGGGTTATATCTATGACAGGATGCATACTCGACAGGTTAAGGATTTTGGTGGGTTAGTCCATTCCATGCCAATTTTCGCTTCCTTTTTCATGCTTTTTGCCATGGCAAACGCAGGATTGCCTGGAACTTCAGGTTTTGTTGGTGAATTTATGGTGATTTTAGGGAGCATTAAAGCAGGCTTCTGGATCGCATTTTGGGCTGCTACCACATTGATTATTGGTGCCGCATACACTTTGTGGATGTACAAACGCGTTATTTTTGGCCCGATAACTAATAAAAAGATTGAATCCTTAAGTGATATTTCCGGCTTCGAAATCAGTGCTTATGCACTCCTTGCTTTTATGGTGGTAGCAATGGGTGTATATCCAAAGCCCGTACTTAATTATATTCATCAAACAGTCAGCTACACCTTGGCTCAGGCTGATAAATCAAAATTATAACTAGCAAGGTTAAATAAACATGACAGTATCATTACTTGAGAATCTACACATCGCATTACCAGAGATGATTGTGTTAGTCACCGCCTGTATAGCCTTGTTGGGTGATCTTTTTTTCCGACATCGCTACGCTTCGATTGCATTTGCCTGTGCAATTGCTGGACTGGCTTTAGCCGCTGGTGTAAGTTTTATGTTACTTGGTAGTTTCAAGACGGTAATCCTTGGCGGTCTTTATGTAAGTGACGATATTGCACAGCTGATGAAATTATTTATTTATCTTAGTGTTTTTCTCTGTTTTTTCTATTCGCAGCGCTACATTGATGAGCGTCAAATGCCTGCAGGCGACTACTATGTTCTTGGCCTGTTTTCCATGTTAGGAATGATGGTGCTTGTTTCAGCTCATTCATTACTGACAATTTATCTAGGTCTGGAGTTACTTTCCTTGCCTTTATATGCGATGACTGCAATTCGTCGTACAAACAGCGACGCATCAGAAGCAGCCATGAAGTATTTTGTGATGGGGGCGATTGCCTCTGGCATGCTCTTGTATGGTTTGTCCTTGTTGTATGGCGCGACAGGGAAACTGGATTTGCTTGATATTGCTAATGCCATTGCTGCCAATTGGCAGCAGGACAGTACTCTACTGTCGTTTGCTTTAGTATTTATTATGGTGGGTGTAGGGTTCAAATTAGCTGCTATGCCGTTTCACATGTGGGCACCGGATGTCTATCAAGGTGCGCCAAGTGCAGTCACTCTTTTTATTAGTGCTGCGCCTAAAATAGCCGCGCTTGGCATGGCATTACGTTTGTTAACGCTAGGTTTGGCGGGTATTTCACCGCAATGGCAGCAGTTACTGCTGATAATGGCTTTGCTATCGACTGGACTGGGTAATTTGTTTGCAATTACCCAAGTTAATATTAAGCGACTTTTGGCTTATTCTGCTATTTCCCATATTGGCTACTCGCTTTTTGGTCTCTTGGCAGCGAGTGATGCTGGTTATGCTGCAGCGCTTTATTATGTACTGGTTTATTCGTTAATGACCGTTGCTGCCTTTGGATTGATTGTGATTTTATCAAATAAGGGTGTCGAAATAGATCAGGTCGATGATTTGAAAGGCCTCAATAAGAGAAATCCCTGGATTGCCTTCATGCTCTTGATAGTCATGTTTTCAATGGCAGGGGTTCCACCTACCGTGGGCTTTTTTACTAAGTTACTGGTTTTAAAGGCGTTGGTTGATGTTAACATGACTTGGGTTGCGGTACTTGGCCTTTTCTTCGCTGTTATTGGTGCTTATTATTATCTGCGCATTGTTAAAGTAATGTACTTTGATGAGGCTACTGATAGTACTCCGGTGCGATTTTCTATGCCAACCCAAATTGTATTTTCTTTGAATTGCCTGTCCCTACTGTTCTTGGGTATTTTCCCTTCAGCGCTAATAACTGCCTGTATTAACGCGTTTGCTGGCTAGGGGCTGCTGGGATTTCTACTTAGCCTGTATGGCTTGATTTTCTGGACTTCGCTGCAATGCTCTAATATCAAGCCATAGGCTGTGCAAGTAGGGGCGATTCGCCCCATCAGTGCAGTGGTTATGGAGGCCTGTCGGTTAAATTAGGCGGCTCGAATAACAGGCTATAAACAAGGCGGCTAGCGAAATCGCAACAACTCAAATTCGGAAGGAATAATTAATTTCTTAATATCGTCCAACTGATAAAAAAAGCTTGATAAATAAAGGGAGGGTGAGTATACTTGCCCTCAGTTGATGCGGGGTGGAGCAGCCTGGTAGCTCGTCGGGCTCATAACCCGAAGGTCGTAGGTTCAAATCCTGCCCCCGCTACCACTATTAAAAACCCCATCATTGGGGTTTTTTATTATGCTCAAACAGGTAATGAGCGATAAAAAGCTATCAGTCAGGCGATGGTGAATTACTCAAGCTCTGTTTTAAGATTATACTTGGGGCCATGGGCAATGATGTTCATTAGAGTAGTTCCCAAATAATCATTTCGAAAAATATGCCTGAATCAATGTCAATCCAGGAAAAGTAGGTAGTCGGGTAGCATATGATACAGAGCGAAATTGAACAAATATTAAAGCCGATAATCGAGGATTTGGGTTACGAGCTTTGGGGATGTGAATACTTATCACAGGGAAAACATTCGCTGCTACGTATATACATAGATAAAGTCGGTGGCATTGGTATCGAGGATTGTGAGCGAGTTAGTAAACAGGTTAGCGCGCTTCTCGATGTGGAAGATCCCATTTCGGGAAATTATAGTTTAGAGATATCTTCCCCAGGAATACCTCGCCCGCTGTTCAATAAAGAGCAGTATAAGCGTTATCTGGGGTGCGATATCCAGGTAAAATTGTTTAAACCCGTAGCAGGTAGACGTAAACTGTCTGGTACTCTTATGACTGTTAGTGATGATCAGTTGATATTAAAAGTGGGTGATGAGCAACTGGAAGTACTATTTTCCCAAATAGTAAAAGCAAATTTGACAGGCGAGTGAGGCGAACAATGAGCAAAGAATTGTTATTAGTTGCTGAGGCATTATCTAACGAAAAGGGTGTGAGCAAAGATGTTGTATTGCAAGCAATCCAAGCAGCGCTTGAATCTGCCACTCGTAAACTCACTGATAAAGATATTGGTGTGAGAGTAAAGCTTGATCCTCGTTCTGGCGAATATGAAACTTTCCGGTATTGGGATGTTGTTGCTGATGAAGAGATGGAGTTCCCTGAACGGCAATTAACGCTCGCTCAAGCCAAGGAGCGCCAGCCAAAAATTGAAATGGGCGGACGTATTGAAGAACCTATGCCGTCAGTTGAATTTGGTCGCATCGCTGCGCAAACTGCCCGTCAAGTTATTATGCAAAAAGTTCGTGAGGCAGAAAGGCAACAAGTGGTTGATCAATTCAGGAATAAGCTGGGTCAACTTGTTTATGGTACAGTCAAAAAAGTCACACGAGATAACATCATTATTGATTTGGGTGGTAAAGCAGAAGCATTTATGCCACGTAACGAAATGTTACCTAATGAAATGTTTAGACCGAATGACAGAGTACGTGCCTATCTATACGAGATAACACCTCAGGCACGTGGGCCACAACTGTATGTTAGCCGTACTCGCAATGAAATGTTGGTAGAACTGTTTCGAATAGAAGTACCTGAAATTGGTGAGAATGTTATTGAGGTTAAAGCTGCTGCGCGAGAGCCTGGAAATAGGGCTAAAATCGCTGTTAAAACCAATGATGGACGTATTGATCCCGTGGGTGCTTGTGTAGGAATGCGTGGCGCTCGCGTTCAGGCTGTTTCCGGCGAGTTAGGTGGTGAGCGTGTTGATATCATTTTATGGGATGACAATCCAGCACAACTAGTGATTAATGCTATGGCACCTGCAGATATCACCTCGATCGTTGTTGATGAAGATAGCCACACAATGGATCTGGCAGTACAGAAAGATCAGTTATCACAAGCGATTGGCCGAAGCGGACAAAATGTAAGGCTAGCCAGTCAACTGACCGGTTGGACTTTGAACGTAATGACGGTTGAAGAATTTAATAACAAGAGTCAGGAAGAGTCGAGCAAAATTGTTAATCTCTTTACTACAACGTTGGAAATTGATGAAGAAATCGCCAATCTTTTGGTGACACATGGATTTTCTTCTCTGGAAGAGATTGCCTACGTTCCCAAAGAAGAATTACTTGCTATTGAAGAATTTGACGAAGAAATTGTTGATGAATTAAGAAACAGGGCAAATGATACTCTATTGACCCAGGCGTTAACTTCTGGGCAAGGCCTGGCAGGCACTCCCACTGAGTCACTTCTGGAAATGGACGGGATGACGGAGGCTTTAGCTATTAGCTTGGCAGCTAAAGGGATTACAACGATGGACGAGCTTGCCGAACAATCGGTTGATGAGTTGCTTGATATTCATGGTATGACAGAAGAGCAAGCTGCCAAACTGATTATGACGGCGCGTGAGCCGTGGTTTCGATAAGAATTAATGAGATTGTTCGGGGTTGGAAAATTTCAACTTCAAACATTAGCAGATTATCAAGGTGTTTGCTTATAGTACTTTGATTATAAAGTGAATTTTGAGCTCATAGTATTTAGAATTAGAGCAGTTTCTATGTGGGATTGCTGAAAGGGGATTAAATTATGGCGGATGTGACGGTTAAACAATTGGCTCAAGTCGTTGGTATCCCTGTTGAACGCCTATTGAACCAGTTACAGGAAGCAGGGTTATCTTTTAGTGATGAACAACAGACAGTCAACGAAGAACAGAAACGTATTCTGTTAACTCATCTTAAAGGTAGCTCTAACCGAGAAACACGCGCAACTCCGGAGCGAATTACTCTTCGTCGCAAGAGCCTTTCTCAAGTAACTGTTGGCCATGACGTGCACAGTGGCAAAACAGTGAATATCGAAGTCCGTAAAAAGCGCACTTACGTCAAACGTAGTAGCTTGCTTGATCAGCAAAGTGAAACTGAGCATGAAGAAGATATTGCTGCACCAGTTGAAGATATTGTAGCACAATCTTCTGATACTGAAGTTGTTGCTGAATCTGGAGCTGAAATTGAAGCCTTACCTGAAGAGCTAAATGTGCAAGTGGAGTTAGCTGCTGAAGAACCGGAATTAGTTGCTGAAGCAGAAGAAGTGATTAGCCCAGAAATTCTCCCCCTAGCCGATCAAGTTCTGACGCAACCTGTTGCTGAAGAAAAAGTTGAGAAGGCTGCTAAAAAGAAGCCGGGTGATAAAAGCGATAGGGGTGATTCTGAGGTTGAGTCCGATTTCAAAAAAGGGCGGGGCAGCAAGAGAGGTAAATATCAGGCTCCTGAGCGTGAAGACGAGGAAGGCTCTGGAATGCGTCATAAGCGCAGTAAAGTTAAGAAGCGCAGGGGTAGTGAAAAATCAGAGAAATATCGCGAGGCCGAAGAGGCATTGACCCATGGTTTTGCTATGCCAACTGCACCTATGGTACATGAAGTATTAATACCGGAAACAATCACTGTAGCTGAATTGGCTAAACGTATGTCGGTAAAAGCTGCTGAAGTTATTAAAATAATGATGGGCCTTGGTGCTATGGCGACCATCAACCAGGTTATCGATCAAGATACGGCTGCCATTGTTGTTGAAGAAATGGGGCATAAGTCAAAAATAGTAAAAGAAAACGCTATCGAAGATACACTGGGCGATGTATTGAATAAAGGAAGTAAAACGGAAGCTCGTGCTCCTGTTGTAACCATTATGGGGCATGTGGATCACGGTAAAACTTCTTTACTTGACTATATCAGACGTACCAAGGTTGCCGCCGGTGAAGCGGGTGGTATAACCCAACATATTGGTGCTTACCATGTGGGCACACCAAAAGGTGAAATTACTTTTCTTGATACGCCGGGTCATGCTGCCTTTACTGCAATGCGTGCTCGTGGAGCCCAGGCTACTGACATCGTCATTCTGATTGTTGCGGCAGATGATGGTGTTAAACCACAAACCGTTGAAGCTGTACAACATGCCAAAGCGGCTAACGTGCCAATTATCGTCGCTGTTAATAAAATGGATAAACCTGATGCTGATCCAGATCGGGTTATGAACGAGCTATCAGCCTATGATGTAATTCCTGAGTCGTGGGGCGGAGATACAATGTTCGTAAAAATTTCGGCTAAATCTGGATCAGGTATAGACGAATTACTGGATGCTGTTTTGTTGCAGTCGGAAGTGTTGGAATTAACAGCCAATACTGATGGTGCAGCAAAAGGGGTGGTGATTGAATCACGACTCGATAAGGGGCGTGGTCCTGTGGCTACTGTGCTCGTACAAAATGGAACTTTGCATAAAGGTGATATCTTACTTGCTGGCTTGCAGTATGGTCGTGTTCGCGCCTTAGTCAGTGATAATGGCAGCCTGGTTGACAGTGCTGGTCCTTCCATTCCAGTTGAGGTGCTTGGTTTATCCGCTATTCCGCACGCTGGTGATGAAGCAGTTGTTGTTCCTGATGAGAAACGAGCCCGGGAAGTGGCTTTATTCCGTCAAGGAAAGTTCCGTGATGTTAAGCTGGCTAGACGACAAAAAACTTCTCTCGATGGCTTCTTTGAAACCATGACGATTGCAGAAGCAAAAGTATTGAATGTGGTCTTGAAGGCTGATGTACAGGGGTCGGTTGAAGCGATTGCTGATGCTTTGGTGAAATTATCAACTGACGAAGTGAAAGTTGAAATTATTGCCAGTGGTGTAGGTGGTATTACTGAATCTGATGTCCATTTAGCTATCGCCTCTAATGCAATTTTAATTGGGTTCAATGTCCGGGCTGACAGCGGTGCTAAGAAATTGGCTGAACAGGAAGCTGTTGCCTTGCACTACTACAGCGTCATCTATGACATCGTTGATCAAGTCAAAGGTGCTCTAACGGGTATGTTGGCTCCCCAATTTAAAGAAGAGATTATCGGTATTGCAGAAGTCCGCGACGTATTCCGTTCACCCAAACTGGGAGCCATCGCTGGTTGTATGGTGGTTGAGGGCATGATCAAGCGTAATAATCCAATTCGTGTACTCAGAAATAACGTCGTTATTTATGAGGGCACGCTGGAATCATTAAGACGATTTAAAGATGATGTTGTTGAAGTTCGCCAAGGATTTGAGTGCGGTATCGGTGTGAAGAATTACAATGATGTTAAGGCCGGTGACTTAATTGAAGTGTTTGAGACAATTGAAATAAAGCGTGATTTATGAGTAAGGATTTTAAGCGAACCGACCGTGTTGCAGAGATGATGCAGAGGAAGCTTTCGCAAATCATTCAACAAGAAATCAAAGATCCGCGATTGCCAGCTTTTATTACTATCTCAGCAGTAAAGGTTTCTGCCGATTTGGGGCACGCAAAGGTCTACTTTACCGTGTTCAACGATGATGTAGAGCAAACGGCAGGAATTCTTAATGCGGCTGCAAGCTATTTGCGTTCTGCTTTAGCGAGGTCAGTAAAATTGCGTACCGTTCCCCAGCTTCATTTTGTATATGATGAATCAATAGAATATGGCAGGCGATTAACTCGGTTGATTGATGAAGCTAATCCCTCAGACACTGATGATGAACAAGATTGAGAATAAGCAGTCTGTAAACGGTATTTTGCTGCTTAATAAACCACAGGGATTGTCGTCTAATGCTGTGTTGCAGCAGGTTAAAAGATTATTTCAAGCAAAAAAAGCAGGACATACAGGAAGTCTCGATCCATTGGCAACAGGTATGTTGCCGATCTGCTTTGGTGAAGCGACCAAATTCTGCCAATATCTTCTCAATGCGGATAAATGCTATGAAGCGACTGGCTTACTGGGTATCAAAACGAATACTGCCGATGCTTGGGGTGAGATCACACAGGAAATCTCTAATTTTACACTGACCGATGCTCAACTACTGACTGTCCTTGAGCAATTCAAAGGCAAGATTCAACAAGTCCCTTCCATGTTTTCGGCTTTAAAACATAACGGAACTCCCCTCTATAAATATGCACGTGAGGGCGTTGATGTTGCGCGTGCCGCACGAGAAATTATTATTCATCAATTGGATTTAACCAGATTTAACAATAAGGAATTTGATATTAAAGTATCGTGCAGTAAAGGCACGTATATCCGTAATCTGATTGAAGACATTGGTGATAGACTGGGGGTTGGAGCGCATGTGACCAGACTTCATCGTGTGCATACAGCAGGGTTTGCTGATGAGCCAATGTACAATATAGATGATTTGCAGAATAAAACAGCCACAGAACGATTAGCTTGTCTTTTGCCCATGGAGCGGGCGGTATCCTATTTACCGGTTTTAGTTTTAAATAGAGAAGAAGTCGTTGCTCTACGACAGGGAAAAGTCCTTGTTGATAAAAGCGGTTCCAATTTGTATAACAGCTGTGTTCGTCTTCATGATGATGAGGACCGGTTTGTCGGATTGGGAGAAATTCAGTTGTCAGGTACTTTAACAGTAAAACGTTTATTGACTAGCGAGACTGTTGCAGGACTCGAGTAATAAGCTGCCAGCACGTTTTGAAAGCAGTCCCATATGGCCAATAACGAGAATAGGTTGGGTCATGCTTTATCGTTTTTTTATGCAGGGAAAAATCAATAAATATTGCACAAATTCTCAGCTAATACTTGTGTCAAAGAGCTGGCCTTGATAGAATGCTCCCCTTTGAATGAACACTTAGCTTATCCTCAGGAGTGAATAATGTCGCTAACTAGCGCACAAAAAGCAGAAATTGTTAACGAATATAAGCGAGCTGATAAAGATACTGGTTCGCCTGAAGTTCAAGTTTCTCTAATGAGTAGTCGGATTAAATACTTAACCGATCATTTTAAAGACAATAAAAAAGATTTCCACTCACGACGTGGTTTGCAAGAATTAGTAAACAAGCGCCGTAAGTTGCTTAAGTATCTGAAGAGAAAAGATCAGGCTCGTTATCAAACATTGATTCAAAATCTCGGCTTACGGGATTCCTATTGAGCGTTTGGAACCATGCTAATGGGACTAGTCTGCTCGATTCTCAGGTCAAATAAAAGGCGCAGTTTTCTGCGCCTTTTTTTCATTATAACAATTTAAAGAGGTGAGTTACGTGGCTAAAATCACTAAAGAAATACGATTCGGTGAGCACACGCTAGTACTTGAAACTGGTGAAATAGCTAGGCAAGCTGATGGCGCTGTTTTTGCAAGTATGGGCGGAACGCAGGTTCTCGTTACTGTAGTTGCCAAGAAAGATGGGGCTGAAGGGAATGACTTTTTCCCTATGACGGTTAATTATCAGGAAAAATCTTATGCAGCAGGAAAGATTCCTGGTGGATTTAATAAACGTGAAGGACGTCCCAGTGAAAGTGAAACCTTGACTTCCCGTTTAATGGACAGACCTCTTCGTCCCCTATTTCCGGAGAGTTTCCACAATGAAGTACAGATTATTGCAACTGTCATGTCGTTGAATCCCGAAGTACCAGCTGACATCGTTTCAATGATTGCCGCTTCTGCTGCACTTGCGATTTCAGGTGTTCCTTTCCAGGGGCCTATTGGTGCCGCACGTGTGGGTTATAAAGAGGGTGTCTATCTGTTAAATCCGGGGTATAAAGCAATTGCAGAATCAGAGCTTGATTTGGTTGTTGCAGGTACACATGACGCTATTTTGATGGTTGAGTCAGAAGCACGAGAGCTGAGCGAAGAAGTTATGCTTGGTGCGGTATTATTTGGCCATGAAATGATGAAGTCTGTTATTCGGGCAATTGTGGAATTCGCCAAAGAAGCTGGTAAACCCGCTTGGGATTGGGTTGCGTCTCCAACCGATGCAGCCTTGCAATCGAAAGTTGCCGAATTGGCTACTTCCGCAGTTACCCAGGCGTATTTGTTGAAGGATAAGCAACAACGTTATCAGCGTCTTGCTGAAATAAGGCAAGAAATCGTTGAAAAAATCAGCAGCGAACAAGAGGAAGTCAATAAAGACGCTGTGGTCGATATGCTATGGAATTTGGAAAAAGCGATTGTACGTAACCGCATTTTGGATGGAGAGCCACGTATTGATGGGCGCGATCAGAAAACTGTACGTCCCATTGCGATTCGTACAAAATGCCTGGAGAGAGCACATGGGTCAGC
Source organism: Legionella donaldsonii (assembly GCF_900452385.1). Classification (NCBI taxonomy): domain Bacteria; kingdom Pseudomonadati; phylum Pseudomonadota; class Gammaproteobacteria; order Legionellales; family Legionellaceae; genus Legionella; species Legionella donaldsonii. Next base: position 291,913 of record NZ_UGOA01000001.1, read on the forward strand.
GTTGTTTACTCGTGGAGAAACTCAGGCGATCGTTGCGGCAACATTGGGCAATGAGCGGGATGCCCAAATTTTGGATAGCTTGAGTGGTGAATCCAAAGACAGATTTATGCTGCATTACAATTTCCCTCCTTATTCAGTTGGCGAGACCGGTATGGTTGGTAGTCCGAAACGGCGAGAAATAGGTCATGGCCGTTTAGCTAAACGCAGCTTGATAGCGGTGCTCCCAACAGCGACTGAGTTCCCCTATGTATTGCGTGTTGTTTCTGAAATTACCGAGTCCAATGGATCAAGTTCGATGGCAACAGTTTGCGGTACCAGCTTGGCTTTAATGGATGCCGGTGTACCTCTGAAAGCACCTGTTGCTGGTGTTGCCATGGGGTTGATTAAAGAAGGTGAGCGTTTTGCGGTTTTAACCGATATTCTGGGTGACGAAGATCATTTAGGCGATATGGACTTTAAAGTTGCAGGTACTGAAAAAGGGATTACTGCGCTGCAAATGGATATAAAAATTACCGGGATTACCAAAGAGATTATGGAACAGGCTCTGGATCAAGCTTTAGCTGGACGGATTCATATTCTTGGCGTAATGAACAATTCCTTATCTGAGCACCGTGAAGAATTATCCCAACATGCTCCTAGAATTGCCACCATGAAAGTTGCTGAAGATAAAATTCGCACTATTATTGGGAAAGGTGGTGCTACAATTAAAGGCTTGATTGAAAGTACTGGTGTCGCTATTGATATTGATGATAGTGGGACTGTACAACTATTTTCTCCTGACGCTGAGGCTTTGGAAGAAGCACAACGCCAAATCAAGGCGCTGATTGCTGAAGTTGAAGTAGGGCAAACTTATAAAGGAAAAGTCAGCAAGATTGTGGATTTTGGTGCCTTTATCAATTTGTTGCCTGGTAAAGATGGTCTCTTACATATTTCTCAGATTTGTGCCGATCGCTCTCAGAAGGTTGAATCTGTGTTAGGTGAAGGTCAGGAAATAGAAGTCTTTGTGGCAGGTGTTGATAAGCAGGGACGAGTCAAGCTGGAGTGGAAAGATAAACCGCAAGCAGCTGCGACTGGTAATGAAAAAGCAGCACCCGTTGAAGCGATGGACGACGAATCTTTAGACAGCGAAGTTCAGCCTTCCTCCACAGAAGAAGAGTAAAATCATACAGCAGCGCGTTTATTCAAGCGCGCTGCTATTTTTATATTTTTTTAAAAATTTATTCAGTACAAACGAGCGCTTAGGATAAACTGCTGACTCGGCTAATTAGACGCAAAAATTCACTTCGGCTGGCGGGATTATCACGCATTTCACCTAACATAACTGAAGTTGTCATAATGGAGTTTTGCTTCTCTACACCGCGCATCATCATACATAAATGTTTTGCTTCCATCACTACTGCTACACCACGTGCACCAGTAATTGATGCAATACAATAAGCAATTTCACTAGTCAGGCGTTCTTGAATTTGTAAACGGCGAGCAAAATAATCAACGATACGTGCGATCTTAGATAAACCCAATACTTTACCATTAGGCAAATAGCCTACATGACATTTTCCTAAAAAGGGCAATAGGTGGTGTTCACACATGGAGTACATTTCAATTTCTTTTACAATGACCATCTCGCTCATATCTGATTCAAATAAGGCATTATTGATAATGTCCTCAAGATTTTCATTGTACCCTTTAGTAAGGTAGCGTAGGGCATTTGCAGCACGTTCGGGGGTGTCGCGCAGGCCTTCGCGGTTCACGTCCTCACCCAGTCTTTTAATAATTTCTTTATATAATTCCTGCATTGTAATGAGTCCTAGCCTGGGGGCCATGTCATCTGACGACCGCCCAGTAGATGTAAATGAATGTGGTAAACTTCCTGCCCGCCACCGGAATTAACATTGAAAACTAATCGGTATCCATCATCACTTAGTTTTTCAGTTTTAGCCATTTTCTTTCCAGTAAGTATCATGCGACCTAATAATTGCTCGTCCTTACTATCGGCTTCATTAATTGTTGCAATGTGTTGCTTCGGAATTACCAGCATATGTGTTGGCGCTTGTGGCCTAATATCATGAATGACGATAACTTCCGGATCTTCAAATACCATCTTCGATGGTATTTCTCCACTTGCAATTTTGCAAAATAAACAGCTCATGATCATCCTGATGGTAATGGCTTAATCGGGGATTATACTCTGAGTTAGGCTAGATAAAAAAGTATTCCTCTGTTTATCCGGAGAATTCTATCGGATGTGGCGAGAAAATAGTTGTAGCGTATATTTTATGATTAGAAAAAGATTAAAGTCTATGTAAATTGACAGAAATGTACCTCCTAATTAGAATTCGAAAAAAGGTTAAATTGAAGGTTAATATTGAATTATGATGGCAATGGGTTATACCGATAGCCCTAGTGCTATTTCGTACGAATATTTAGACCGCATTCCAGATAAAAAATTAGCTAGAAATAGAGTGAACCTTTCTGCGTTAGTATGTATAGTTTTTATAGAAATGCTATTTATGATTCTTATAAATAAAAGCCTGATTTAGCTCCGGATATTAAAGCAAGGAAAAAGGAATTTATTGAAAAAGAGGACTCTATATTAAGAGAGGGTTTATATAAAGAACCTCTATATCATTACTCTGTTGCGGCTTCATTAGGTGCGATGCAGGAGTGGAATGATCCCTCTGAAAAAATGCATGCTTATGTTGCTTATGAAGAAAGAGACGGTAAAAACATCGAATAGGTTTTGTTCATTTTAATGCGAAAACTGTTAATGGCAAACCGGTTGTCTATATTGCCCTGGCTGGCGTTGAAATGCGAGGGAAGGGAATGGGTAGGCATCTTATGAATTGCGTATTAACCCATGACCCTGCAGGAACCGAATTTTATATACTAACGCGTGTATTCAATTCAGATGCCAGAAGCTTGTATGAAGGAAGATTAGGCTTTACTCCTATTAAAGAAGATGAGGTTAAACGCTTAGGCTATGATGCTGGTACTGTGGTTTTAAGCATACGTTTTCTCCTTCCATAATAAAATATCTCCGACATGATTCTCGGGTTCATTCGCCAAATATATAAATGATTTTTCTGTTTTGGCAAAAAAAGGCAGGCTTCCTTTTTTTAGTGAGTTTGGGTAACGGTATGAGTGATGGTTAAAATTTGATTTTCTATTTTAAACTTCGTAGATTGTATCTTTTGAGTAGAAAACTAATCATGGAAAAAACAGCGTTAGTAACAGGGGCTACCCATGGAATTGGACTGGCGCTTAGTAAGAATTTATTAAGCAATGGGTGGCTTGTGTTTGGGACAGGGCGTGATCTTGCGAGTTTGGAAACTACACAGGCTCTTTTTCCCAATTTCATCCCTATTCAGGCCGATTTTACCAAAAATGATGATATACAAAATGTAGCATCAACGATTAAGAAGACTGGTTTGCCCCTGTCTCTTTCTGTGCAAAATGCGGGAATGAAAAGTCCTCCCCGGCCTTTAGAACAATATACTTGTGGGAGTATTGATGAAGAGCTCATGGTTAATTTGCTGGCGCCAATGAAATTAACGGCGCTGCTTAGTACCCAAATGCCGGCAGAATCCCGCATCTTGTACCTTACATCAAGGGCTGCCACCTTGAAGCTTAAGGAGGGCTCCACTTATTGTGCAAGCAAGGCTGCTTTGGATGAAGTAGCAGCAATCGTGAGGAAAGAGTTAGAGGAAAGAAATATCGGGGTTTCTACGGTAATTCCGGGAGAGGTTGATACCCATATTCAAAAAATCTTAAGAGAAACAACCTCTTTTCACTTGCATCAAAAATTTGAAGAAATTTATCAAAAAGGCCAACTCATTAATCCAACCGTTTGTGCTACTTTCCTGAAATGGCTTTTATGTGATCTATCTTTTGCTGAGTTTAAACAAAGTAAAATGCCGGTCTCAATCTATGACAAGTGGCATCATCAATTTTGGTTGACAGAGGCTAATCAATTACCTGCATTCCCATTTTGAATGAGGTGGATTGTACGAAATCAATACTTCCGATTTTGCCTTAATTTAACCGTAAGTCAGGGAAGTGTGGGAAAAGGGTGAGAAAGAGAATAGTCCGCTAATTTTGTAAGGGAAGGTATGCAAAAATATTATGGATACATCGTGTGGTTCGTTGTCACCCTATTTGTTGTTTATTCGTTTTGTTTAAACACGGCATCTGCAGTTTTTGCTGAATCGATTAAAGCCTCTCTGTATACCAGCAATTTAGGTGTGTCAATTGCCAGTGGCGCATTTATTTTAGGTTTTGCATGCATGCAAATCCCCGCAGGTTATTTACTTGATAAATGGAATGCGCGCCTGGTGGTAAGTAGCGGGGTGTGTTTGTTGGCTATAGGCAATATTATTATTTCATTGGCAGGGACACTCACTGTTTATGCCCTGGCCAATTTCTTACAAGGAATAGGCGCTTCCTTTGCCTTTGTAGCTGCGGCGGTGTTGATCGCTCGATGGTTTGCGGCAGAAAAATTTCCTATTTTGTTTGGTTTTACGCAAACATTGTCTTGTATTTGCGCAGCTATTATTCATTATTATTTCACGTTGGCCTTAATTAGCTATAGCTGGAATGACTTGTATTATGGTTTAGCAGGATTTGGCTTTATTTTATTACTCCTCACTTTACTCCTGCTTAAATCCCCTTCGGGTTATAAGCAGGAAGCAACGCTTTCCCTCAAGCAATCGTTAGCAGTTGTTCTTAACAACCGACAAATTTTACTCAGCGCTATTGCAGCTGCAACTTCGTTTGGGGTGCTTTTAGCCTATGCGGGTCTTTGGTACTTGCGGGTGCAGAGCTATTATGCTGTAGACAATCTTCAAGCAGTTATTATTGGCGGTATGATCTTTTGGGGTACTGGAATCGGGACTCCGCTATGGGGTTATCTCTCTAATAAAATAAAATCCAGAGTTATGATCATCCACGTTACTCTCTGTGTAGGGACGATGCTATTATTACTGGGCCTTTATCTGCCGCATTTCAATATTAATACACTCGTCATCAGTAAAATTATCTCGTTTTTTATAGGGTTTTTTCTATCTGGCTCAATGCTGTTTTTTACAATCGTTAGTGAGATTTCAACAGCGTTAACGCGAGGGGTTGCTGTTAGTGTATTGAATACAGCCGTTTTCTTATTTAATACCTTGTTGCTCTTTATTCCTTTTTTATTTTTAACAGTCTTCTCTACGGATTTTTTTACCTATCTATGGGTACTGCCATTTTTCCTCTTGCTAGCTATTTTGTTGGTTTATTTTGTTAAAGACAGTATTGCTTCACGTTAAGCTTCCTGGCTCTCTAGCCCTTTCCTGTTTTCGTTCAGGAGGAAAAAGAGAGAGCCGGATGAGTCTTCTTTTTAAAAATCGATAATTTCTTTAACTGATAACATGCATTAATTCTAATGCGTATTATTCTTGCATCTGCAAATTGGCGAAGGATAATAGGGATAGGTGATTAAGAAAACCCCAAGTAAAGATGCCAATACCAGTTAGGCGTTGGATTATTCTATTAACCGAGTGATTAACCGAAAAATTTCTTGTTGCTCACTGGATGTGAATGCTCGGGCATTTTTTTCCAGCGTTAATAATTTTTCATAAATAAAGGACAATACAGGAGTATCCAGTCCATGTGTTTTTGCATAATCGATAACATTAGCCACAATATATTGAGACTCAAGCCGCCGGCCTTCTTGAAAGTCAACGTACATGCTGGGATAAAAGCCGTGCAATTTTGCAGTCGCTGCCAGCAATTTCTCAATGTTATTCGCAATTTCGGCATCATCCCGTTTAGCGACTAGACAAACTTCATACATGAGTGCACGTACAATTTTTTGATAATCGCTTTGTGTAGCGAGGGCATCAACAGAGGTATTAAATAGTACCGCTAAACTGCTAAATGGAGTATTCCATAATAATTTTGTCCAACGAAGAATGCGATGGTTTTCAGCGAGTTGAATTTTCGGATACATTGCATGGTGGACTGAAGACTTAAGTAATTGCTTAATCTCCTCTCCACATGATTGCCCAGTGAGAAAAGGGGCTAACTTTAGCTCACCAAGGTATTTTATCTTGATATATCCTGGCTTAATGCGAGTAGCGCCTGTTGTCGTTACGCCGCACAGAATAGAACAGCTTTTTTGGATGAAAGAGACGAGATATTCTTCGTTACCAATCCCATTTTGCAAAACAAGAATTTTGCTTTCAGGTTTAAGAACATAAGGCAGGATTTCTTTTAAGACTTCATTTGCAGTGGTTTTGAGTGCAATAAGAATGATGTCAGATTTAGGGAGTTGTTTATAATCTTTCTCAATTTGTTTCGGTGTAATTTCTATGACAGTGCCATCTGGCAGTTCAAGTTCATAATATTTTTGTTGCTGTAAAATTGAGAAGTCAGAACGCTCAAGATGACAGACATGAAGTTCCGCAAGAGTAAACAGGGCTCCATAAAATTTGCCTATTGCCCCAGAACCAATAACGGTAACGGTTATCATCGCGTCATCTCTCATCGTTTTACTAATGCTAGGGCAACTCCAAAACTCACTAAAAATAGGCCTAAAATCTTGGCAATGTACTTTTCGCTCTTTTCCAGTAATTTTATTACTTTAGGATGGGACAAAATCATCGTTAAGGTAAAAAACCACAACGTGATGATAACAAACATTTCAACAATAAAAATCAAAACCCACACAGTCGGCGTTTCCGCTTTAATGATAGTAGTAAACAACGCAAGGAAAAATAAAGTGGCTTTGGGATTTAGCAGATTACATAAGAAACCTTGGCGAAAAGCGGTGACTTTGGGCAGTGATGTTTTTTTAATTTGCATTCCTTGTTTGTCTACAAAATGAATTGCAGGTTTGGATAGTAGGGAGGTGACTCCAAGATACATTAAATAAGCTGCACCAAGGTATTTAATAAGGCTGAATAGTAAGATGGAATTTGAGATAACAAAAGCAAGCCCTAAAGAACAATAGCTGATGTGAATTAAATTGGACAAGGCTACACCAAGGGCGGTGAAGAATCCGGATTCACGAGAATGTAATACTGTATTTTTAGTAACAAGGGCAAAATCCGGTCCGGGTGACATCACGGCCAGCAACATCAGTAACCCGATAGTGAAAAATTGTGTAAACAAGGGAGCTCCTGAGCGATTTTTATTGCACCTAATGTTTTTAAAAAGATACGTTATCACTATTTTAAAAACAATCCTAAATACGGGTGAAGGGAAATTACTTTGTCATGATGCTAAAATATAGATCAATATGATTTTACTGAATTATCGCTCCTTATACCCCATTTCCCATAACAAAAACCACAAATACGTGACGATATTCGTTGTCCAGAAGAAGTATTGAGGACAGGAGTAGGTTTTGTGCTTATGCTTTTCTAGCCAGTAAAAGAGGACAAGTAGGTAAAGACTTAAAACAAGGCCCTCTTCGACATCAATTCAGTCTGTTTAATAAAGCGGGGTTTTCTGCCACTGATGACTTTAACCTCAATAAAGATCTGCCCACTCAAAAAGATAAAATTTATGAACAGGTTTTCGCTTTACTTAGTCAGGAAAATCCTCTTGTCGCGATCGATAAACAACCTAATAAGGACAGTTATAATGGTTTTATTTATACGATAAGAATTAAAATGAATTCGGAGGAGAAGAAGCATTTACATAGTAAAAATGTAGGCGCAGAAGTGCCTTTTATCGAAGATGAGAATGTACTTACTATCATTTTAAATGATTATGGTACCAATGATGACCGAAGTGCAATTTGAGTTGATTGAACCTACAATAAACGAGACTGTTCAGGTAGGACCTTGCTGAGATTGGTATACTGCTTATTGTCTCTCCCCTCCGCCATTCATCGCCTAAAGTTGTTGAATCCAATTTCCAATTTCATGGCTTAACATCGCTCAATTTTGCAAGTCTTTTAAAGTGGAAGTATGGTAGTATCTTTAAAAACAGGATGTGTGGAGTTGCAGTTAAACGAACCGTTAGTGCCTGTAATTCCTGATGGTCAAAGTGAGTTGAACGAGTGCGCACTAAACTTTTCACGATATTAAAATCAGTATTAAAATTACTCTGCATCGTCATAGTAACGTTGCTAGCCATAAGGAGCTATGATTCGCTACGTGGCCCTCCTCTGGAAATTTGGCATACCTATGTTCCTAAAGACTTAAAGGCGGAAGAACTTGAACAATTGGATTGGTCACAATATATCAAGGCTGAGAATACGCTATTTGAAGCTGTCCGTAGAGAAGTTACTCTCAAATTAAACAAGGAAGAGCGTGTTCCAGTAAATCGATATTTTGATGGTAGTCCAGTTTACCCTGGAAAACTTCCTCATGATTGGAATCATTCTTATCTACTTGAACCGCAGGGGGTGCCGGTTGGGGCTGTTGTATTTTTACATGGACTAACGGACTCCCCTTATAGTCTTCGCCATATTGCTCGGCGTTATCGTGAGCATGGTTATGTGGCTATTGCGATTAGATTACCGGCGCACGGCACCGTTCCTGCTGCTTTGACCGATGTTAAATGGGAGGATTGGTTAGCGGCAACACGATTAGCAATCAGGGAGGCGCGGAAACGTGTGGGTCCGTCTCGGCCTTTACATCTTGTCGGGTTTTCTAATGGGGGAGCACTGGCATTAAAGTACACTCTCGATGCACTTGAAGATGAAAAACTCACACGCCCAGATAAAATTATATTGATTTCACCGATGATTGGTATTACCCGTTTCGCGCGTTTTGCCGGACTTGCTGGTTTGCCTGCTCTATTACCTGCCTTTGCAAAAGCAGCATGGCTTAGCATCCTTCCTGAATTCAATCCGTTTAAATATAATTCTTTTCCTGTCAATGGTGCGCGGCAATCTTACTGTCTAACAACAGAGTTACAGCAACAAATTTTGCGCTTGATTCGCCGTGGTCAACTCAGTCAACTTCCTCCCATACTTACTTTCCAATCAGTCATGGATTTTACGGTTAGCACTCGTGCTATAGTTTCTGCTTTTTATGCCCAACTTCCCGCTAATGGCAGTGAATTGGTATTGTTTGATCTCAATAGAGCTGCAAAATTCGGTATTTTATTGCGCCCTGCTGCAGATGCGGCGTTGACGCGCCTTTTAAATCCACTACCGAGGAAATTTCGGACAACAATTATCACTAATGTTAACGTAGATAGCGAAGCGGTGGTCGAATCTATCACGGAAGCGGGGGCTGTTAATGAACAACGCCGTCCTTTAGGGTTATCTTATCCCAAAGAGGTTTATTCTTTGTCGCATGTTGCTATACCTTTCCCAATCACGGATGGGCTTTATGGCTTACAACCTGATCCAACTGAAAACTATGGAATTCAGTTGGGGGCAACAGCTACTCGCGGGGAGCGCAATGTACTTATTGTTAGCCTGGATTCGATTCTGCGTCTTTCATCGAATCCATTCTTCCCTTATATGATTAAGAGAATAGAAGAAAATATTCCATCAATTCCTTCTAACAATAAGCAAAGTTAGCTACCGAAGTTACTATACCCTATACTAATTTTGAGCGGTGTTGCCATAAAGGGTCTGAGTTTCGCAAGGAGGCCTACCATGAAACAAACACTGGTTCTAATTCCTGGCGTAGGTGGTGATAGCGATTTATGGCAATATCAAATTAATCATTTACAAGAGTTAACCGATATTAAAGTCATTGTTGTTGATCGCGAACAACTTGCCACAGGATAGGGTGGACTACGTTCTTGAGTAAAGTCCGCAGCAATTTTAGAGGCGCAAAAACACGTCTCATTCATGGAAATCAGGATCCTCTGTTTTCTTTTGAGGAGCATAGAAATGTTGTTGACTGAGGTTTTGTAAAAGGGAGAAATCAATGAAGATAGTAGCTTGTTTACTCCTCCTTATTTTTAGCCCCTTAGTCAGCGCTGAAAACTGTCTGATGGAAGGAAAAGAAATCAAGTTGGAAGGTAAGCTCGGGGTGCAAACTTTTCCTGGTCTTCCTAATTATGAAAGTATCCAAAAAGGTGATGAGCCTGAAACCTACTGGATTTTGACGACTGAAAAATCTTACTGTGGAATAGGCCGAAGCCTCGACAACGATAAGTTATATCGCCTTGATCGGCGTACCACTAAATTTCAATTGGTACTCACGGCGGAGCAATATAAAGAGAAAAAAGATCTATTAACCAAGAAAGTGATTGTCAAAGGGAAAATGTTTATTGCTCATACTGGACATCATCATACTGAGATGTTGATTGAGCTGACGAGTATAGAGGCCGCTCCCCAATAAGTTGCTTCTTAATACACCCTCGCATTTGCTATGGCGCATTTAAATCGCATAGAATATGCAAAAACCATTTCGAATAAAAAATATACATGCATTCATTTTATTACTCAAATAAGCGATTTAATTCACTGAGTTTTATGCGTCTTTCTGATGAGAAGCTACAGTCTTTTATCCGTTTAAATCATTTCAATCCTAATGCCGATTGGGCACCGGACAATCCAGTTTTACATTTCCTGCTCGCTAATGAACGATTTATTGATGTAGCACGGTTGTTTAGCTTAATGCCTAAACGTATTGACCCTAATCTTTGTGATGGTTCCCGATACGGTAAAAAATCCCTCCTCATCCTGTTGACGCTATTGCCATCCAGCGGGTTATTAATACATAAATTTATTGATGTCTATAAAGAGGATCTACGCGTTAATTATCAGGATGACAAAGGCAGAACCGCACTTCACTATGCTGTCATCCTTGGCCGTGCAGACGTGGCTAGCCGTCTTATAGAACTTGGTGCCTCTACCCAAATTCGCGATAAGGATGGTTTGTCTCCCATCGATTATTTGTATTGTACAGAAAAAACGATTTGTTCTACTTTAAAAATGGTTGATATAGAGCCTGCACGAGATACAAAGGCTTTAAGAAACTCGCTCACTGATCACTATGGTCGCCCTTTAATGATACAAGGCGCTTATTCTACTCAGTGTAAAAGTACAGTCGAGCGCCTTAAGGGAGGCAAACAAGTTTTAATTCAATATATAAAAGGTAATCCACCAGCTTGGTCGACTTTTATTGGTGATGACTCTTCGGCAACTTATGCTGATCTGCTCTCTTTTGCCAAAGAAATCGCTAAAAGAAAACACTTACCCTTGTCAGATATTTTTATCAATCAAAAGCTAGATAGTAATGAACAGCAAGAGTTTAGAGAAATGTTAGTGGCTTTTAGTCACGAATTTTCTGGGCAATCCGTTCTTGAGCAATGTATTAGCGGTCAGGAAAAAACAGAGCAGGCAATAAAAAATGCAATGGAAGCGGAGTATTCTCCAATCATGGAGGAATGTGGCAGTAGGATTTCGTACTAAGATTTCATCAGCAGGGTAGAAACGATGAATTACAGAAAAAAATTAAGTCATGTCAATGCGTTTAGAGTTTATGCCATGGTTTTTTTAATTCTTTATGACCGGCATTATTTTTTTAGTCTGTGTTATCGTAAAGGCGCTGGGCTATCGACAACCTTTGTGCCTTTTTATTTTAACGCAAGTTGTTTGTATTTAGCCGTCTTTACTATTTTCCTTAGCGGATTGCTTTTATTATTACTCACCGCTTTGCTGTTTGGTATTTATCGCTTCTTTAGCAAGAAAAACACACCACCCTTGTTAGTAAATCTGTTGATAATTGTCTTAATAACCTGGCTCTTACACCTTCTAAGCCCCTTTTCTTTAGTCACTTAGCACTATCTATGTTAATTGGCTATATTAATTGGGTGTTAACATGCCTGCTCCTTCTTCATCGAGCGCTATTAATGCCTCTATGTTCTGTTTATAGAGTTTTTCCTGGGAAAATAGGCTGCGGTAAAGTGGTTTTAGACCACCACTGAAAACATCGGTAGCTTTTTGAAAAAAAACTCTTTCCTGCCAGCTGGGCGAATTGTAATAACAAATTTCCATGGCTTTAACGATAACCTGCTTGTCACCATAGCTAAAAACAGTTTTATCTTTCATTTGCTCCACCAGAACGGCAATAATTTGGTAGCGATTTATTAACTTTTGCTGTTTGGTGGTTGGTTCGATGAGTAATACCATTTCCCCGTCGGTGGAGAAGAGGACTCCTTCTTTTTCAAGTTTGTCTTGTAAATGATCTCTAAAAGCGGCGAGAGCTTCTTTGACCATTTGGGCTTGTTTTCTTCGTTGTATCAAGGGGCAGAAAAAATGAACTTTTTCTTTCGCAAGTTGTTGGCCTAGTTGCCCAAGCTCTTTTTCCAAATTAGCAAAACGCTGGTTACTCATTGTTTCTATCTCTTTAGCCAAGTCTACTTCAGCCAAAGGTTGGCTCATGATGTCTATCCATTTTCTGGAGTGATCAGCCTTTCTTGTTATTAATCTGGAAAAATCAGAGTTATCTTGAAGAAAAAATTTCAGTTGTTCGGCATTATCAATGGTCGTTGCTGCAGTAACTTCTTCCAGTTCCTCATCTTCTTTAACAGCCAAAACAAGACTGGCTAAAGATAGAAAGGTCATTAGGGTATAGCCCTTTTCACCATTTACAAGATAACGGTGGTATTGCAGGTAATTGTATATAAAATTAATGGCTGGAATGTCATTCTTATTAATATCTGTTTGGCTTAATTCATAAATTCCCAATGGTACCAGTTCATCAGCACCTATGAGTTCCTTTTTCATTGACTGATATTTTTGGCTAACAAAGGCAGCCAACTCCAGAGCTTTGAAATAACAACCAGCTCTTAAGGCATCAACATAATCCTGTACATGGCTCATAGTGGTCGTCGTTATAGAAGATAAAGGTTGAATTAGTATATTTGGAAAACAATTTAAATTGCAAAAGAACAAATCGTTTGTTTCGTCCCAATTTACATCAATAAGGGCGAATCATAAAAATTTATTTGGCTTAAGAATTGGGAACCGGTACGATCGATCTAATTCACTATTTCTGATTAACGGAGATTAGTTTAGATGTCTCTAAAAAGAAACTTTCTACGTGTCTCATTCTGTCTACTTGTTTCGTTATTTGTTTTAAAATCAATGGCTTACTCCTATCCACCCACTGAGAGGAAAAAGATGTCGCAGCAATTTGCCGATCTTGCAGACGATTATGAAAAGAGCTTATTCGATTATTCACCGGAATTAGGCCTCTTCTGGGGAAAAACCAATGTAGCACAAGATCGTTTTATGGATGCGTCTATAGAGGCTTACAACCAATGGTTGCAAAAAGAAGACGATTTCTTATTAGCTCTTTACAGAATAGATGAAAAGGCATTGCAGGGGTCATCGCAATACCTAACTTATCTCCTTCTAAAAGAGACACTGGAAGCGAAAAAAGCAAGTCGAATTTGTAGAGAAGAGCTTTGGGATATTAATCCAAGCTTTGGTTGGCATAATAAAATGGCTATTGTAGCTGAGAAACAACCTGTTGGAACTCCGGAATATCGCCAATTTGCTCTTACCCGCTGGCAGACCTTTGATAAAGTGGTCGATAATCAAATCGACAATTTAAAATTGGGATTGAGTCTTGGCTACACTGCGCCAAAGCCTGCTGTAACGAGAGTACTAGCACAACTTAAAATAGTACTGAATAGTCCCATTGACGCATCCCCTTATTTTGATTTTGCTCGGCGGGATGGTGATGAAGCGTTTAAAACGCAAGTTACCCTTTTAATTCAAACAGTTATAAATCCTGCTATTAAAAAATATGTGGATTATCTGGAGAAGGACTATCTGCCTAAAGCCAGACATGAAATAGGTGTTATGGCATTACCAGCAGGCTCGGCATGCTACCTAGCTAAAATCAAACAAGAAACTACCCTGGGGCTGTCGCCTGATGAAATTCATGCATTGGGTTTGCAAGCAATACAAAAATTATCTGGAGAGGTTGGTGAAATTGGTATGAAAAAATATGGTACTGACAATATGACCGTAATTTTTCAGCGTGCAAAAGAAGAGTCGGAGGATTATTTTTCTACGGAACAAGATATCTTGGATTATAACGTTGCCGCGTTGGAACGGGCCAAAGCGAAAGTGTCTAATTGGTTTGACCTTAGGCCAAAAACGGAAGGTATTCTGCGACCTTATCCTGCACATCGAGCAAAAACAGGTGCTTCTGGTGAATACCATCCGCCTAATGAAGAAGGTACAGAGCCCGGTGTTTTTTATATTAATACCTATGAGCCTGAAAAACGTAGTCGTATCGATCAAGAGGCAACTCTGTTTCATGAATTAATACCAGGTCATCATTTTCAAATAGCCCTGCTTTATGAAAACAAAACGATACCTACGCTAAACCGGTATTTGTTTAATGCTGGTTTTGGTGAGGGTTGGGCGTTGTATGTCGAACGCCTGGCTGATGAAATGCAGTTATATCAGGATGATATTTCTCGTTTGGGAATGTTGTCGAATGAAACCCTAAGAGCAGCACGCCTCGTGGTTGATACAGGCATACATGCCTTTCATTGGAGTCGAGAAAAAGCAGTGGCTTATTTAAAACAGCATACAGCACTCAGCGAAAACATTATTGAGGGCGAGGTTGATCGCTATATTATGATGCCAGGGCAGGCTACTGCTTATATGCTGGGGAAATATGAAATAGAAAGTTTGCGTCAATTAGCCAAAGAACAATTGGGAAGTCGTTTTGATATACGCCAATTTCACAATCAAGTGTTAAAAAATGGTGTCGTCAGTTTACCTTTATTGAGAACGCAAATTGAGAGTTGGTTGGAAAAGCAAAAAGGAGTTAACCCCCCAGGCCAATAGTCTGAAGCTTGAGCTATGATTGCACCCGTTGCTACCAAGGTGTCAGCGGGTTGTTATTGTCAGTTTCGATGTTGGGATTATTTCTGGCGTTAGTGGTTTACAGGCAGTGAGCGCTTCTCTCATCATTTCTATTGCTGTTCTGTGAATCTCGTTATTGAGTGTGACAGAGCCTACTGTACAATGTTTTGTTAAGCTAACAAAAAAGCGATCTTCACATACTGAAACTCGCAATGATTTATCTCGCAGCACAGGTTGTTTGTTTTTTCGTTTTTCTTCTTGTTCTGCGACTTTATTATTATAACAAACAACAGTTTTATCTAAGTCAGTCTGATATTTTTTAAGTGTCTTGGAAAACTCACTGAAAATCGCTACTTCCTTGTCTTTTTCGAGGCCATAGCCAATCGCTTTTTCAAGGTATTGTTTCCCTTTATCACAATACCTTTGCTTATCTTTTTTTTCGCTTGCTTCAATCAGGCAGCAGATTGCTTTAAGATAATATCCTTGAGCCCCCAATACATAGTGAATTGCCATGGCATTAGCTTTCAGGATAGGCTCAAGTGTTTTAAGAAAAAGGTTCAATTTAGTAACCCCTTCTTGATAAACAGGGTTATCTTTTTCAGCAAGGAATTGAGCAAATAATAGATTAATTTCAGCCAGCAAAACGAAGATATTTATTTTGCCAGGTGAGCTCTCAGCTTCTGGAGTAAAGAAAGCATCTTTTTGCTTCCTCTTTTCACTATGGGGGGTATTATCCACTGCTTTATCTGTTTTATTTCCACGCATAATAAGAGTCCTTTAATCTAATCTTAGCGAAATAAGTGGTTTTTCCAAAGTAAATGGCTCCTTGAATCATCATTTCAGGCTGCTGGGGTACAACCTGCAGTCGGTGGATCCGAACCATGGTAATCAATGCTCCAATAGAGTGCTAGCTCAATTGCTTGATTTTTAGGGTTGTAATTGGAACACAGCTCCCTCGTCTAAAGTAAGTCAACGCCGAAAATAAAGTAGCCTGATGCAAAGGAATAACTCTTCATGGTTAATATTTGGTTAATGTTTACTAAGTATAATCAGAGTTTTTTTTAACTGGCAATCGTGTAATGGCGTTTTCGATCACAAAACTAGTTTCCTTGGCTGCTGAATTAGAAATAGATTTTGGTGTCGGCCCCTGTCTGGGCTTTGATGCTGTTTTAGCAATGGCTTACCTGAGTGATCAACAGGATGCATGGAGTAGCCTGTTAGACAGGATTGGCCGTTATAAGACGATGACAAGTCTTGCCGCCCATATTAATGAAGCTCGGTTACGAGTCGGTCTGGGCAAAGGTAAAGATGGCGATAAGAAATTGCTTTCAATTTATAGTTTTTTAGTGTCTATTGCGAAAATCAACTCACTGCAGTTTCAGGTTTTCCAATCTTCATTTATGTATCAGGAATATCACCAAGAGAAGTTGGTATTTACGCATCAAACACAAGAAAAAGGCGGTTTAAGAAGTCAGGAGGAAAATCTTGTTATGCAGAAAAGGGAAGCAGAAAGACTATTCTCCAATTTGCAACAGTTCGCTAAAGACTCTCCGCAAATTTGTTTTTGCATAGAATCGCATGATCATGACATTTTTCTTTGTTATAACACGTCTACAGGACTTTGGCAGTTAACAGATATCAATGATTTTGAGGAAGAAACTAACGATTATTATCTAGAGTATACTCGGGAAGAGCTTACTGAAGCAGTGTTTGCTTGCTTTAATGATGAGGAAACCAGTTTAATGAAGATTAAGCTAATCGGCCCATCTGCGATTTTTAATACGACTTTTCTTTCTAGTTTTAAGTGTTGTCTGAGTAATTTAGGCGACATGGATGAAGTGAGGGCCCAAATGATTAATGCAGATGGGGTTGGGTTACTCTATATGGAAGCCTTTTATGGGAATCTCGACAAGGTAAAACACTTACTTTCCTTGGGGGCCAACCCTGGTCAAACCTCCGTATCGAAGGGTTTTGATCCGGCCTATGTTGCCTGTGAAAATGGCCATATTGACATTGTTAAGGCGTTATTGAGCACTGGTCAACGGGATATTAATCAGCAAGCCAACAATGGAACTACCTTATTACTACTTGCTTGTTACAATAAGCATTGGCACATCGTTCGTTATTTACTTTCCTACGAGGGGATTAATGTTAATTTGGTAAATAAGGACGGCCTAACCGCGCTACACCTGTTAATTATTAATGAGCAAACAGAACTTTGTAAGTTGCTTCTTGAATTGGGAGCAGATAAGAATGTACTGGCGCCAGAAATGGGAACACCTCTCGACGTAGCCGAAGTTATCAATAATCAGCAAATAACGGCGCTTCTTACTGGGCAAGAGTCTATTGGCGACAGAAATCTCTTGGATACTCCGGGGACTTCTATTGCTTCCAATATAGGTGGTGAATTACTTGCCACTATTAAGGCTGATAGAAATAGCCAACACTTAATGGGTACGGTTTAGAATAAATATTATTCAAACAGGTTGTTAATAGCGCATTAGATCTTATATAATGCAATTTGATTTTTAAGAGGTTTACAATGGCAAATTTTTGGCAATATCGCGCTACCCAACGATTCTTTTATGGCAATAAGGAACAGGGCGGCGGTTACGCATCATTAGAATCTACTCTGAGTGACTGGAACCGAGAACTTCGAGCTGGCGAAGGTACTCAAATTTTAATCAATGGAAGGACTTTAGCTGATTTAAGACAGGGAAAGGGGGAGTTTCAGACTCTGGAAGAATTGCGTGCTTTTTTTGAGACGGAACTGTTCTCAAAAGCAATGCCAGCAGAAAGAGAGAGGTTGTCTAATCATGCATTGTCCCATTTTCATCAAGGCGGACTTCTTTTTGCTAGTCACCATTGTTTGGTGAATGCGCAATTAAAGAAAAATACACAGATTAAATTCCCTAATGAAGTATCTAAGGTAAACATTGTACCAATTAAGGGTGGTGTTTCTATTATCGCAGATCATACTTATCCAACAGTAGTGGTAGGGAGCAAAAAAAATACGACGTCTACTTCCTATCATGCACACATTCATTGTGAAATGAGCTTTACCACCAAGGGCATTCATGTGCAGGATTTAACGATCGATTGTCCAAATAGTCAGGCTGCCAAAATAATTGACCCCAGGACTATAAGAGAATTGTTACAACACATTATCAACAAAATCTCGCAGGCAATATGGTCTAATGAAGATCTTCCCCAACCTGCAGAACTTAATGTAGATGATTTGGATGAGGCAAAGGCTGTTATGAGTTTTGCATCGAGAGGTGCAAATAGCTAAATTGCCTGGTTGAGTCTGACGGGGCGCAGTTTGTCATTGTTGCTGATCTACCTTTGCTCACCTGCATGCCGTGCTTATGCACAGCATGCAGGTCACGGCTTTCAAATTTAATTGGCAATTCTGCCTTCTAATAAATCCGGAAATCAATCATCCTGCTAATTTTCAAAATTACGTATTAAGAATAATAGGCGGTTTATAGCCACCCAATAATTCTTCAAGTCGCTCGGCAACTGCCAGAGCAGTCGTATCTTTCCACCGATTTGCAGCGATTTGGATTCCAATGGGTAATCCCGCAGCTGATGTGCCGCATCGTAGACTGACCGTTGGGCATCGGCTCAGATTATGGGTCATCGCATAGGAGAAATCGCTGATTTCTTTGATCCCGATACCATGTGGTTTGGCTACTTTCGGAAACACTGGGCTGATTAATACATCATACTTATTCATGAAAGAAAAAAGTTCGCTACGAAATAGGTCAATTTCTCTCATGCGATGGTAGAGCTGAGTCATTGAAAATTGACAGTTTTCTGCCTGGCGGAGAAATTCTCTTAGTTCCCAGGAAAGGGTTTCAATACCCAGTTGATGTAACACTTGCTTAAATCCTGCCCCCTGATCCCCGCCAAGAAAAAGATCCCAATGCAGCGCAAATGATTGACTGACACAGGCCGGGCGTTCTTCAACAACGATAGCAACCTCATCCTGCAAGGCTAAAGCTGCTGCTTTAACAACCTGCTGTATTTCCTGTTCTACGGGAGTAAAACCATTTTCGGTGAAATAGGCAACCCGCAGTTTTTTTAGTGGGGGTGCTGGTTCAATCGGGACGGGTATTGCATAAGGGTCAAACTGATCAGGGCCTGCAAGCACCGACAAACCCAAGCGGAGATCATTGATGGAACGAGCCATTGGGCCATAGGTGAGCATAGGACCAATGAGGCCTGGCGAATCTCCTCCGACAGTACCTGTGGATGGGAGATGTCCATGAGTGGGTTTTAAGGCAACAATCCCACAACAATGCGCAGGTTGGACAAGACTACCTCCACCATCTGAGCCTATTGCAAAAGGTACACCGCCTGCAGCAATTAACGCGGCAGCTCCACCACTACTTCCACCACAAGTTTTATCCAGATCATAAGGATTATTAGTCCGCCCGTAGATTAAATTGTCGGAATCCCCACCGCGACACATTTCTGGAACATTGGTTAATCCAATAACAATGGCGCCTTCTGCCTTTAATCGCGCGACAAGCGTTGCATCCTGCTGAGCCTTTCCTGCTTTATAAAAACCAGGGCTGCCAGAAGAGCAAATTAAGCCGTCCACCTTTAAGGCATCTTTGATTGCAACGGGGAGACCTGTCAATTTTTTTAATGATTTTTTAGCAGCAATTGCCTTGTCGACATAGACTGCCTGCTGCAAACACTCCTCGGGAGTAAAACGCTGGGTTAAGGCATTAACAACAGGGTTAATTTTTTCGATTTGTTCTAAATGCGCTAGCATCACTTCTTTGGCAGAAAGCGCTTTTTTCTGTATATGCCGAATTATTTCTAATGCTGTCAGTTGGTGGATGTTATCCATTTCATATAATCCCTACTAGCACATTGAATAGATTTGCCCTGTTAACGGCTAAAGTAAAAAAAATTAAATTTAATACCATTTTGAATGCACACGAATTACAAATAACATACAAGAGTTAGCATTGAAAAGATTTCATTCTTGTTATTAGCAAAATAAGATAAAATTTTTTACCACTCAATTAACAAGGTGGGATTGATGATGGAACAGTTCGCAATGCATTGTTATGTTTCTGGTAAAGTTCAGGGCGTGTGGTTCCGAGCTTCTACGAAAAATGAGGCTGACCGGTTGGGACTTAAAGGATGGGTACGTAATTTAAGTGATGGGCGAGTAGAGGTTTTTGCTTGTGGTAATGAAAACCAACTAGAACTCTTTTACGCCTGGCTGCAGCAGGGGCCGCGATTTGCTGTCGTCAGTGAGTGCACGCGAGAAGATTTGCCCTGGGAGGATCGCCAGGGATTTGAGATTTTGAGGTGATTGCACAAGGGTAGGCTATTCTGAAATATATCTCGATAATTAAAAAGGAGTGGTCATGTCTGCAAGACAGCAAGAATACAACACACCGTTAAATATTTATTTGCACCTGCTTCGTAATACTTCTATCGGTCTTATGCTTATCGCCGCGGCCCTCTTTACTGGTATGCTGGGCTATCATGTCTTTGAACAAATGTCTTGGATTGATTCCTTCCTCAATGCTTCAATGATTCTGTCAGGAATGGGGCCAGCAGCAACGCTCACCACGTCCGCAGGCAAACTCTTTGCTGGTTTATACGCCTTATTCAGCGGTCTCGCTTTTATTGCTATCGTCGTTATTATGCTTTCACCCGTCATCCACAAATTTTTTCGTAAAATTCATTTGGAGAGTGGCCGGTATAAGGATTGATAGAAATTTCCCCCTTGTAAAAATCCAATTATTATTGAGAGGCTATTAGCCGAGTAAATACCGTATTAATACGGTATTCAGTAAGTCAGCTGTTGATTATAATTAGCACTTTAGTTATTAGCCAAAAATGAAGTAAATAAAGGTATTTTTATGGGGAAAATATTAGCAGAATTACAACGCCATCCTACCTTGCTTTATACAGAAGAATTAAAAAATTTATGCAAGCCTCTTGAGTCCATTGATATTACTACTTTTTCTCATGTCAGAGTTTATAATGATCAGCGCTTAACAGTATTATGTAATCATCCCGATTTCATGATCAATTATGCCAAGAGAAAATATTATGATGCTGATCCCTGCATTAACATTAAACCGGAAACGATTGATTTCGGCCAATATTTAGTATGGGATGCGGTTGAGTGCTATGGTAAAACAGCGGCGATGATGCAAGATGCAGCTGATTTTGATTTCAAACATATATTTACTATTATAAAAAGTCAAACTGAATTCACTGATTTTTATCATTTTGGAACGCATCTTTTAAATCAATCCATTAATCAAATCTATATTAATAATCTTGATTTACTTACGCGTTTCATTTCCTTTTTTGATAAGCAAGTAAATCAAGAAAGAGAGCTGGCAAGGGCTTATAAAATTGTGTTTAATCCCGATAAAGTGAAAGCCTGTGTGTCAGTTGATCCTAGCAATTTCATTATAAATAAGCATAAAAAGAGAAACGCCTTTTTAAAAGCCCTAGCGATATCAGATAATAAAAAATTAACAGCAAAGGATAAAATCTGTGCTGATTTGCTTATTCAGGGAAAAACAGTAAAAGAAATAGCACAATTAACGGAACGCTCCTGTCGTACTATTGAAGATAGAGTTGATTCATTAAAATATAAATTTAATGCTAAAAATAGAACAGACTTGGTTGTTAAACTATTGGCTGAATTTTATTAGGTCTGTTTATATTTTTACTATCTAGGCCGAAAAGCTAGCGAAATGTCAACAGACCTCGTCGTCATGTGTTAACTAGAGAAAACGATGAATTTAACAATTACCCCAATTAAAGAAGACGAGTTATCTGTCTTAATGCTGGAAGAAGCTGCTAAAGAGGGATGGCTATACAGTTCATATGATGTAGATTGTTATTTTAATTATCCACTTAATCGAATTTATGCGATTAACGTCGATGATGAGTTGGCTGGCTGTGTACTCTTACATGAAAGTTTGAGCCGGGTACAAGGAAGGCCGCTGCGTTCAGCAGGCTTTTTTTTGGTAAAAGAAAAGTACCGTGGTCAAAGAGTTGTCGGTCCGCTATTATGGCAGAATGCCATTACAGCTTCTATTTCTAGAGAGATGCTGGTTTGTTTTCATGCGGTACCTCGCGCAGTTAATTTTTATGAGCGCTTAGGTTTTCTAAGAACATCGCTAGTCAATATTTTTTATTCTCTTCAGCTCAAACAAATTAACAATGCTCCATTAGCGACAATTATTCCGCTTATTGAAAATGGAGTACTTAAAAGGATTGTCTCATTTCAAGAGATTGATGGTTATACAGAAACATTATTTAATGGTACAAGTGGGGCGGGTTTTTTTGATTTCATTCACCACTGGGTTTCCCGTCCTGATGCTATCATTCTTGCCTATTATGAACAGGGAGTTGTTAAAGGCTATGGCGTTTTAACAGTCTGTAAACAGAGTCGTAAGAAAGGTGAAACCTCATTATGTTACCGCGTGTCACCTCTTTATGCTGATTCGATTGAAATAGCAGATTCTTTATTAAAAGCCCTGATCTATTATACTTGGCAAAACAAGGTAGACCGTATTGAATTAAACTCATTGGCAAGCTTGGGTACAGCATTTGCACACAAGCTCGCCGACCTTGGATTTATCGCCAGTGGTATGAATTATGTGGTAGCCAACCATGGTCATCTAATTGACAGCAAAGCAGCAATTTTAGACAAAATTTTTACGAGTTTGCCGCTTGAATACCCACATGAAGTAACAGGTGGATTTGACTAGAGTTGTTTTTATGTCGGATTATAGTGAAGAGATTAGCCGAGGCATTTAGGCATTGGAGGCCGGTCAACACGCCTGAACAAGCAATAGGAATATAAGGAAATTTTCATGTCGAATTCATCTGCCAAGATAGTCCGTTTTCACACACTTGGGGGGCCAGAAGTACTAAAGATAGAAGAGGTCCCACTACCAGAACCAGGCGAAGGAGAGGTGCGCTTACGTGTTCACGCGATTGGTTTAAACCGCGCTGAGATCATGTTTCGTACGGGAAACTATTTGATACAACCCGATTTGCCTTCCAAGATCGGTTATGAAGCATCGGGTGTAGTCGAAGCGGTTGGTCCTCATGGGGATAAAAAGAGGATTGGTCAGGTATATAGTACGGTACCGTGTTTTAATCTTGGTAAATATGGGGTATATGGAGAAGTAGCAATAGTACCCACTTTTTCACTTGCAAAGTACCCAAAGAAACTGTCCTATGAGGAAGGAGCTTCTATTTGGATGCAGTACCTGACCGCATATGGGGCTTTAATTCATTATGGGAAACTTGCCCAGAATGATTTCGTTTTGATTACGGCTGCAAGCAGTAGTGTAGGCCTGGCTGCCATACAAATTGCACATGCCCAGAAGGCAATCAGTATTGTAACGACGCGAACAACTATGAAAAAAGAAGAATTATTAGCCTTAGGCGCTGATCATGTTATTGTCACAAACGACGAGAATCTACCTGCCCGTATCAAAGAAATCACCAATGGGAAAGGCGTGAAGATAGTTTTCGATCCTATAGCTGGTAAGGGTGTTGAACTACTGGCAGAGACAATCGCTCCAGGCGGAATCCTTTTTGTTTATGGGAATTTGTCGATGGAGCCAATGACTCCATTTCCACTTTTGACAGCATTAAACAAAGGCATTTCAATGCGGGGTTATACCCTCTTTGAAATTGTTAGCTTACCCGAAGTTCGTGCCAAAGCTGAAAAATATATTTTTGACCATTTAGAAGATGGCTCGTTTGAGCCCCAAATTGCTCGAACCTTTACTCTAGAGCAGATTGCAGAAGCGCATCGTTATATGGAGTCAAATGAACAAATTGGTAAGATTATAGTCAGGCCTTAATTAAAGGCCTGCTTTTATGCATTCAGCTTCTTGAAGAGCTGCTGCAAATTCCTCGTCAATTTCTTCTATCTCTTCTGCGCTTCGATCGGTTAGATCGATGTCCAGATCTTTTTCAAGATCCTGAACAGGAATTCTATTTTGCAGGTTGGCAAAGAAACCTTGTCTATTGATTACGTCATAAACGGTGTTCTTTACAAGTGTTTGATAGTTCTCAAATTGCTCATGCTCTGAATTTTGAGTCGCTACAGTCGCTTCGATAACCTGATCGACTTTTTCACTAAGTTCTATGTCTTCACTAAAAAGTAATTCAGGAAGTGCCTCATACTCTTCTTGCGAAAGTTGTTTTTCAAGCAGTTCGACCAGGATGTCTGCGTGGCTATGCTCCAGATAATCGGAATCTGCTATTGTTCGGTACGCGTTAATTACCCGAGTGCCGCAATCAAAATCATTGAATTGATCTTCAGTAGAGTACACCAATAATTCATTATAATTGTCTTTGCCAATCAATTTATCGAGCAAAGCAGTGCTGTGTTTCAGCATTCCTTTTTGTCTGATTGAAAGTGCTGCTTCATCGTCTATAAAAGGTTGTTCGTCTTGTATCGACCAGACGTCTTCCTCGCCTTCTTTTTCTTTTAGTAAATAAAACCAATGTCCATCATAGTTAACCGGTAAAAATACTTTCTTTCCTTCTCTGGCAGCATGCTCTATCAAGGCTTTTACCTGCTCTTCCTGGTCTGTAGACATTTCCAGGAGTGAAAAGGGGGCTGAGACTAAAACGTCATCAGAAATAAAATCAGGATCTTCCAAGAGGTCAGTCATATCTTTTATGGTGAGTAAGGTTTGCGCAGAAACCTCCCCTCTTTTTTGGTATTGATCAGCGATGCTTAGATAAGCCTGATCATGTAGGGTAACTAAAGCCAAGGTTGCTTTTTTTACCTCTATGTCAAAGGTCTGTTTCCAGGTTAAGAATTCCTGATCCCATACGACATTGGCTTCTTCTAACTTTTCGTATTGTGCCATAAGCTTTAGTAAGCGGCTTAAAAGTCCACTGGCTTTCATAACATTTAATGCAGCCATATTGTATAACGGTATATCATTTTCGGTGCAAAGGGCGATGATAGCTTCTTTTTTTGCTACCCACTGGTCTTCTTCTTGCTCAATAACCAGCTGGCTTAAACTGTCATATTCGTCGCGCAATTTACCTTGTTCTGCAAGTGATAAAGCCATAATCGTTGCCTTAATAAAAGTTGGTTTACACCATTTGTGTGACATAATATCACAATGAAATTAAGTAAAGATTAATTCTAAATTTAAAGGATTAAAAAGATGATTACAGTGTTTGCTACAGTGACGGCCAAAGATGGCAGTGAATCAAAGGTAAAAGAAGCATTATTAGCGTTGGTGAACCCCTCGCGCCAAGAGTCAGGCTGCATTGAATATCATTTCTACCAGGGGCAAGATAATCCTTGCGAATTTGTCTGCTTTGAAGAATGGGAAAGTAGAAGTCATCTTGATCAGCATATGCAAACTAACCATCTTCGAGCCTGTCTAGCCAAAATAGAAGTCTGGCTGGGAAAACCTGTCAGCATGATTATTAGCGATAAAATCTCAGCGTAATTACTTTATTTTTAGAGTAGTTTGAATAAAAAAGAGCGTGCATGCGTTGGTACGCTACCTGCAGACTAACCTGGGCAATGATCTGAAAAGGAGGCTAATGCCGGATTACACGGCCGCTCCATAATTAAGAAGATGCGATTCATCTTTTTAACATCATGACTATCTATTTATTAATCCAGCATGTTTATTGACAGCCTGATCTTGGCTCGTTAGACTCGTGATGAATGATTCACCAGGGGTGCTTTGGTTCCTGCCAAAGCTGAGAAAGACCCTTATAACCTGCACTGGGTAATG
The DNA here is from genome assembly GCF_900452385.1 of Legionella donaldsonii. Lineage (NCBI taxonomy): Bacteria > Pseudomonadati > Pseudomonadota > Gammaproteobacteria > Legionellales > Legionellaceae > Legionella > Legionella donaldsonii. Next base: position 317,491 of record NZ_UGOA01000001.1, read on the forward strand.
CCTGCGGAGGGAGAGTGAGATTGATGAAACTGAGTTTTTGGGCTCTGTATACTCATTGGCTACTTCCTCCGATTTATTTTGAGGAGGTAAGCGATGGTATTTTCAAGAATAATGCATAGATGCTCTACTGTTTTTCCAAAAATACACCACCATCCATTTAATCAAAAACTCTATGAGGGCTCCCTATCCAGGACAACCTTCAAGCTTTACTTAGAACAGGATGAACTTTATTTACGTGACCTTTCTTATGCCCTGGGATTAACATCACTGCGATGTTCTAATCAAGTGTATGCAAAGCAATTGCGAGGGGTGTCAGCCTATATTAAGGAAACAGAGCGTAAATTTCATCTTAAGTATCTTGCAGAGTCACCAGCAGTAACTTTTTTTAACCATAAAGCAATTCGTAAAAAAATTCCTGTTATTGCGAGTTATACCGATTATCTTCTTGATAACGCGAAACATGCTCCTATAGAAGTAGCAGTGGCGAGCTTTCTCCCCTGCTTTATGATCTATAGGGAGCTAGGAAAGCGAATAGATCTTACAACCCGTGCTTTAGATCATCCTTATCGAAGGTGGATGGCCTCTTATTCCAGCGAGAATTTTATATCAGCTACCAAAACCATCACCCAAATTACGCAAGAATTAACGGAGCCTATAATGTGTCCCTTACAACAAGAACGAGTTATTTCATCTTTCATGCAATCGGCAGAGTTTGAATGGCAATTTTTTGAAGCAGTCTTTACAGGTGAAAAAGGCTATACAGTTGTTCACGATAACAATTCTATAGGTCGTTTTTAATTGGGTTGAATTGTACTTTACACAATCGATTATTCGGTTTGGCTATACTTAGACTAGCTCTTGAGTTTAATTTATGAAAACAATCACTGCTGTTATGTGGGACCCAGGTGATAATTTAATTAATAAGAGCCTGGATGAAAAGATGACATTGATTGAAGCCAAATTTAAGCAGGCTTACCAATTAGCTATGGCTGGAGATCCTGATAAAGACAATACGCTTGTTTTTTTATGTCCTGAATTTGCCTTGCTTAATATGGATGCTTCGGAGAAAAATTTTTCTTATTCAAAACAGGCATTTCAAAAGGCTGGGGAGCGGTTACAAAAGTTAGTTGATGATTTTCCTAACGCCATTATTATTCCAGGTACCACTTATATGGAGAAAAACCTGGATCTGGCCGATGCGAAGAAAAAGATAAAATATGCTGACACAATAAAAAAGTGGCAACTTAGAAATTTCAAACCAGCGCAGGATTTTCAGCAAGAAATTGCAGGGATGACCTTGGTAAAAAATACCAGTACTGCTTTCTTCCATTCAGGAGATGGAACGCATAAACCCAAACGTTATAGCAAGCGAATAGAAGCAAATGAGCTTTTGGAGCCATTTGTAGGTATGTTTTACCCTGGGCATGGAGAGCCGTTTTTTACCCAAAACGACATTCGCTTTGGCCTTGAAATTTGCGCTGATCACAAGGAGGGGGTTTTAGTGTCGGAGCAAAGAAGAACAGGTCAAACGGTGGATGTACATCTTATTGTGGCAAACACGATTTATACTATCCCTAATAAAGTAGCTAAGGACACCGCCATTGTAATAAATTGCGCAGGGAGTTTTCAAAGCGATATCCATGCGGCTAAAGCAACCGGTGTCTGGATTCGAGATGCCGATGGTACGTTAAAAGCCGTAGAAATGAGTCCTTGCTCGGTTGATGATTTACGAATTTATGCTGATATTCCTCTACCTACCCTCAAAGGCGAGTATTCTTTTTCGCCCAACGTGCTTATTTGATAAGCAAAATGCTATTATATTATTAATTCACTGAGTAAGGGTTAAAAATGTATAGTAGTAAAACATCAGAGCGCCCACCAAGAACAATGCTGATTGCTGGTCAAAATGAAACGGTCAGAAAAACGGTGGCACAAAGCGGTTTTCCAGCAACAGTGGGTCTACAAGGTTGTGTTGCTGTCATCATCGCTGATAAAAAAGGAAATGTAAGCTTAACCCACGCTGACGCCGATACCGATTTATCCTTCATTAGTAGGGAAGTAGAATTTATGGATGGCGAATTTACCATCGATTTGGTCAAGCAACGAGGAGTGGGGGGGGAGCTTGATTTAAAGATCCTGGGCTTGCTTGATGAGGAAGGGCTTTCCAAGACTAAATTCTCGGGCAAAAGCAGGGTTCTTGAAACGGATGAAGGAACCGTCATGTACAATTATGTAAAGGGGGTTCCGCAGTTTTTTTTGTTTAACGAGTTTAAAGAAATTGCAACACCTGAAGTTCACCCTAGTCAAACGAATGCATTGCATAAACTACGTTATAATGTACAAACTTGTGAAGCGGATCCAATGAAATTTCAATTACGAGTATATACTCGTCAGCTAAATCAAGCGTTGTCATCTCAGCCTACTGCTTTTCCTTTACTGGTACACGATGCATCTGGCTGGTTGAAAACGGAAGTTAGTTTGGAAGAAGAGGTAAGTTTAGTGTTAAAAAAAGGACAGCCAACTCGTACCTCCTTTTTTGCTCCTGGCAAGATGGCTTCTTTCAGTCACGTTTATCCGCGTTATCAAGCACTAGTCGAGGCTTTAGATTTACCTCAAAAAACTAAAGAATTTTAAGTTATGTTGTATAAAATTACGGTGTGACTGCTGGTAAGAGTAGTATCCATTTAATTCCATTCATTAATGACTAATTCCTGCTTTTGTTTTTCAAAGTGGGATTTAATTGTATCTAATAGTTCTGTTGCATCCCCGGGCCATAGTACTGGGGTGCCAATGACCACATCAATCACAAAGGGAACAAGCAATGATTCATCTTTAGGGAGCGCTTTGCCCAAGCCATACATGAAGATGGGGTAAATAGGAACAGTAGGATTATTTTTAGCCAGATGGGCGATGCCTCTTTTGATTTCGCTCATTTTTTCCGGCTCGCCTCGTGAGCCTTCGGGATAAAAAATAATAATTTTATCATGGTCCAGCGCAGTTTGAATCAAGGCAAAGGGATTTTTACCAGCTTTAGTTTTCCTTTGAATAGGAATAATACCGATGATATGTTGTGAAAACCAGGCGAGGAGCTTATTTTTCAAAAAATAATCAGCAGCAGCCACAGGGTAGATATTTTTTTGTAATCTCCATGAAAATAAGGTCATCAAGACCATGGTATCTAAATGACTGTTGTGGTTGGCTACCAGAATGGCAGGGCCTTTAATGGGCAAACGCTCACGATGGCGAACATTTAAGCCAAGCAAAATACCAATGATTGGTCTGACAAAAAATTGAAAGAAAAGGAAACGTAGTAAATTATTCATCAGTAATAAAAATACCTCGAAAAATGAAAAAAGAGGGGGGCAGTAAAAATAATACTGTCTAAGCGATCTAAAATGCCCCCATGCCCGGGTAATAATTGTCCAGTATCTTTGATACCTAAATCTCGTTTTACTGCAGACATGGTAAGATCCCCAATAAAACCGCTAATAGCAATTAATAAGCCGGAAAATAAGCCGCTTACCCAGGTAAACGGTGTTAAAAGGGGGCTTAACAGAATTGCTAGCAAAGAAGTCGTTATTACTCCGCCCAAAAAACCTGCTGTCGTTTTATTGGGGCTTATTTCAGGAATAATTTTCTTGTGGCCGAATAACTTACCCCAAACATATTGGCTGACATCATTAAACTGCGTTAAAAAAATTAAAAAAATAATTAGGCTGATCCCCTCATTATGCCAATCATTACCGGCAGGAAGTACTCCAAGATAAGCAATATGACTAATACAATAGACGGTAAGCATGAGCCCCCAATGTAAGGTACCCGAGGCTTTTAAAAAGCCCTCTGTCTTTTGCAGCATCACCATGCGCATAGGGATTATTAGAAACATATAAATAGGAACAAAAATGACAAACATGCCATACCATTGAATAGCGACCCATAAATATTGGCAAGGGATAGATAAATAGGCGATAAAGATCACTCGCCTATCCACACGACGAGTGGGAATGATTGTAAAATACTCTTTCAACGCGAGATAGCTGACTAACATAAAAAATACAATCATTGACATGGCATTGATACTAAGTGCGGCAATTAGTAGTAAGACCATGACCCACCAGGATTGCATACGGCTGGTTAGTTCAACATAATTTTTTTCATCAATACGGGTTTTAACACAATAAATAATGGTATTGGCTATGCACAAGATGAAAATCAGCGCGGCGAATGCAATGAGGTTTGTCCAATTAAGTGCCATGTCTGGCCTCCACTTGCTGCAAGATTTGGCGTACACGATTCACAATGGTTAATAGGATTAGGAAACAGATTATCAATAGGAACCAATTAAGCCATGTCGAGAAATCAAATAAGGCCAGCCAAATTGCCAGTAAACTAAAAATAAAAGCGCGATCGCTTTTGCCCATTGGACCATCATAGCGTCTTGAACCACCAACCAGTAAACCACTTAAACCAGCCGCTTCGCTAAGCAGAGCCAATATGACAATAGCAATAATTAGAAAATGGTTTATCCCGGGATAAAGTGCGAAGGGAAGATAGAGTGCTGCATCAGCAGCCATATCGGTCAACTCATTTAAAATTGCTCCCAAAGGGGTTTTTTGATGATGTTCTTTGGCAAGTAAGCCATCAATGGCATTAAGTGCCATACGCAAAAATAAAACGATAGGGAAAAGGATTAACAGCCAGGAAGATTCAATAAAAATTGCTAAAAGTAAGGCATAAAGAATTGAAAAAATAAAAGTAAAAACAGTAACTTGATTCGCAGTAAATCCCTTGATATGAATTTGATTAACTAAGGGCCGCAGCAGAGCTTGAAACGTTGGTTTTATATCATAAATACTGAACATGCTATCTCCCTGTCAGCCATGGAATTACAATTATCCCCCTAGTATTGCTAGCGAGATAATAGCATTAAAAGGAATTTGATAAGGAATTTTGTGAAGCAATTTTATTTAGGCTTTTAGAGCGGGTGTGTAATCCCTTGATGTAGCCACAAAATTATTTAAGGCGTCCATTTCCTGTGATTCTCTGATTTGTTTAAATTCTTTAAATAAACCATGGGCAGTTAGACCACCTCGAATTAAACCGAGAGAGCTGCTTGTTGCAAGAACAGCCCCTGCTGCTGTTTCACTTGCCATAACTCCCGTAATAAAAGCACTGGGTCCTGTCCATAGGCCAGCCGCAAAACCAACGCCGAAACCAACTGTAATAGCCAGGATAGTGACTATAGCGGCTGCGCCAACACTAAAAACAGCATTCATAATGTAGGGATGATTACCTTCCAATATTGTGCAGCAATTCTGGGTGAATCTTGTAATTGCTTCTGCGTGATGTTCAGCAGTTTGATTATGGATAGTGTCAGTAAGGCTATCTAATTCATCTCGTATGGCCTCGCGCTGATAGTCAGGTAACCCATAGATAGATAGCAATAAATTATGGGTTGCTTCTTGCCACATTGAGCCGACCTTATAAATATGGGTGAAAGCCAGGAGTGAGTTTAAAGAGAGGAAGAGAAGCAGCTTTTCAAGTGTATTTAAGCCTAGACCTGTAGCGGCAGAGGTTTTAAGGCGAGCTTTCACACCAGCTATCTCAAGGCGATCAAATTGGGCTTGAGATTCTGCTTGGGCTTGCTCAACTTTAGTCCCCACGAGAATGATAGTTGCAAGGGGATTCGCTTCCCGAAATCGTTCAATATCTTGTCTGATTTGTGCTTCGCTAATCGCACTTGATAAGTCGATACAATAGAGAGCAATCTGGGTTTGAGGGTAGTATATAGCGGCAATTGCATCGGTATATCTAGGGTTTCCAGAACAATCCCAGAACTGTAGTTTTGTTTGTCCTCGATTACCAACATGGTAGCGAATATCCTCTGTCGGCTTGTGATTTGCCTGGAAGCCTTCGGCATTCAACATCTGAGTAAGCAATTGTGTCTTTCCAGAACCGCTATGACCAAAAACAAGAATTGTTGATAAAAACATATGGAATTCTTAAAAAAACAAAGTGGCTGATTGTAGTGCAGGTTTATTAAGGAAAACTTAACTAAAAATAGCCGGCAGGGTGGGGTATCAACGCCCCCCACCGCCATAACCTTCTTCTGTTGTGGTATCAGGACTACTATTAGATATTGTTGGGTTACATGCGCTGAGAGTTGCGGTTATCATGAACAAAAAAGCTAAGATCAATGGACTTATTTTGAAAGTTCGCATAGAGACCCCTTTGCTTGGTTAGTTAACCAATAGGGTAATGGTAAGAGGAATTAATTGTATAGACTTATAAACCTACGTTTCGCACCAAGATAAACGATTTTTATAATTATTCTGTTCAATAGCCAGGCAGGAGAAGCCTGTGCCACGCGCAGATTCTGCGGCAAGTCCATAGATTTCAAGAGCATACTGACCAAAATAAGAAATGATTTGTTGATGTACTGGTTTTAGATTAGTTACCACACGATGTTTTTGATCGTTTGTCAGGATGGTTACAACAGCTATCACGTTCATCAGCTCAGCAATCCATTTCATTGTGGGATTTTGTACTGGCTTACCCAGCTGATTGGGAAGTGCTTCATCATGCTCCTTTAAGCATTGCCTGATGTGAGCTTGAGCAAAATTGTACACCATGAGACAAAGCGTCATTACCATCATCAAGGCTGTAATTCGCTCAGGTGTTTTAAGGAAGAAAGAGTCCAGTTCGAAGGCATTGTTTTTCATGAATTTAAAGCTTGATTCGACACAGGATTGCTCTTTATATTGTTGAAGCATGGCATGATTATTCAATAGCGAGCTATCACATTGATTACTGGCCAAAATAAAGCGTCCCAGTGTTTCTTTTTTAGCACCCACCCTCTCCAGACAGGTAGAAAGACAGGCTTGTATTTGATATCCAATCACCATTTTTTGAGCTCCAGGTTTTGGGCGACCTTTCCCTGTATGGCGTTCAACAGGTAGAATCTCATAATGAATTTGGTGGTATTTGAGTGATTTGATGAGCGGTTTTAATGCCTGCTTTGCATCGTCAGGACATTGAAAGACCTGGTGACCAAGATGCCATAAGGATTTAATGAGCTCTTGAGATTTTTTATCCAAATGCCTCTGAAAAGTCTTTAGCTCTCGCAACCTCGCCTGTTGCGACTCAATCAAAACCCAGCGTTGTGGAATACCATAAAGAACCGTTTCATGAACACTTCCACGATAGTTTGCATCAAACGGCTCCCAGGTCAGAGCATCACAAGGCTTGTTCAACAATACTTTGGCTTCATTAAGCTGTGCAGGTACTCGGGTTATCCAAAACACGTTATTGAGGCTTGCCAACTGCTCTGGAACATAAAAGGCGGCATCAACCACAAAACAAAGGCCATCAGGCATCCCATGAATACTTTGTGTAAACGCTTGCACCCTCCTAACCGTCTCTTGGAAACTTGTTTTATCACTACTATTCCCATCTAAGGCCTCCATCCATAAGGGGATATTCGCAGCTCCTCCTTGTACTAGTGACAGCATCACTTGCTTTAGATCAGAGCGATTCGCTTTGGAATATCCGTAGTCTGGTTGCGCAATCCCGGGCGCGGCCTCTTCTGTGTCATAGCGGCCGTAAAGAACAAAGCTTGTACTGTCTAAATGCAGTCTCTGGCTTAGTAAATTTTTTTCTCGGGCAATCTCAAAAGCCAATTCCGAATAAAGCCTGGTCACACCGTATTCTGCGATTTTATCCAGGCAGCGACCAAGACTGTCATCATTCAGGTGTGCCGCGTCTAGTTCTGAACCAAGCAGTTGAGCCACAGGCTTATCTTGGAAAAAATGCGGCGTCATATACAACCGGCTATTCATAAAACCCAACCCATTGATAACCATCGCCGCTACTCGACGACCATAGCTTACCACGCCTCCTTTTTTTTCATTTAACTCAAGGCGTGCATCAATTCTCTCTATTATCCCTAATTCTCTAATCGTTGCTGCAACAAGTCCTAAATGCCCCAATTGCTCTGAACTTACTGTATCTCGATTCAGCATCCTTCTCTCCAATAGGTCTTTGGGAGACAAGGGTACCTGATTCTTCTCTTGTGGGCTGTGATCTTTTTCTTATATCGGCTTGATCTTTTTCTCAATTTAACTAATGCGATAATTCCTTGGGGATAATTCTAATTTTAGCTTTTTCATGCTGCGGAATGTCCGATAAAAATAATAATTCGATAATTGCGATGAAAATGAGATAGGTTAATTAAAAATATTACCCGGATTTTAGGATTTTAGTAAAAAGTAAAGGAATACCGATATGACTATAAAAAAAGTGCTGGGTATCTTACTGCTAGTTTCTTTACCCTCGTTGCTTTTTGCCCTGCAAGCCAAGCCAAATTTAAATGAATATTCTATGCTTATGAGTGGTGGTGATACTCGTACAGAATTAGTCTACGTTTTCCGCCTTGTTATCGCTACTGTATTAGGTGCTATGATTGGTTTATTTCATCATCGCGAACAAGGGGTTGGCCCTTTAATGTATGCTGCCATTGCGAGCAGTTCAGCTGTCTTTGGTGCAGCCATGCTTCACGGTTCTCTTTCCTTGAATAATCCCTATTTTATGTCCGGTATAACAGGTTTAGTAACGGGAATTGGTTTTATTGGTGGCAGCATTATTTTTCGCAATGAGCAGCGTCTTATGGGGATGATTACTGCGATTACAATGTGGGGGACTGTCGCTGTTGGTTTATCTTGTGCACTTGGAATGCATATTATTGCTGCTTTTTCTGCGCTAATTATCAGTATATTTAATTTGATTCCACAGCAATTACAGAAAAAACAATTGCAGGAATGAGCGTTGCGTGATGATGGGTTGAATTTGGAGACGTTTCTCATCGAGCTTTTAGGAGGATAATTCTCTTGTTTTTTTGAATGTGAAAGATAAGAAATCTTGTGTTCTCTAAGCTAAAAATAAGCACAACTAATTTTTTTAGAATGCTTTTTTTTCAGATAAAGTGAGTCAATTATACGCTTGCTTATTGGTTTAAATGTTTAATTTTTTCTTTATAAAGGTGTATTTTTATTCAAGATCTCGGTAAAATCGCGCTGTTTCAATGCAACAGACAAGCGAAACTACGTCTTCGTTACAATTGATATCATGGGGATTTATATGAATCAGAATCTAGAGGGAATTATAGAAAACGATGCTCAAAATCTCGTTTCCCCACCGCAAGGCAAGGCTAATTTTACTAGCAATGCGAGTAAAAAAATACCTGATAGAATAAATTATGAAACTCATTTGGCCTATGCTGATTTCATTAAGACAGCTGATTTTCGCGGTAAACTTCATTCGTTGCTTATTTTTGGGAAGTATTTTTTAATTGTTGCAATAAAACGAGTGATCTCCTACGAATTGATCCCTGCTGACCTACGTAATCCAAAAACGCTCTCTGATTTAGTTGTGACGTTAAAAAAGATCGCCTTGAATATTGGGTATAAATTTTTGCCTAGACAGACTAAACCGGTTAGCAAGGCAGGTGAGCAGATTGCCGCTAGTCTCGATAAACAAGGTATCTGTGTCGTTGATATTAATTCCTACCAGTTCGACAAAATTGATGTTTTAGCCTTGCCTTTACTGGAAAAATTACGCCAGATTCGTGGCCAAAGGAAAGAGGGGAGCCGTGAATTCATTGAGTCACGTAGTACGGCGCTGCGTTCGGTCAATAAAGATTTATTTCACGCAGTTGACGCTGCATTGACTGCAAGCGGTATTCTGCCGGGTATTGCAAAATACCTCGGACGCCCAGTGAGTGTAGTGGATATCAATCCACAAATTAATGATAGCAGCGATGATTTTTGGCAGCGTTTCTTTCCTGATCTAGCGATTGACAAACCCTCAACAGCTTATTGCCATCGCGATGCCTCAGGAGGAGATGTGAAAGTAATACTCTATCTAAGTGATGTGGATTCGGAGAATGGACCATTCTCTTTTACATTGGGATCCCATCGCAATCGGCCTGGCAGATTCGCCAATATGATACAGGAAATCAACGATACCTCTGGTTTTTCTTCCACGGATCCTAAATCGCGTCAGTTGTTTTCTGCCCTACCTACTTTCCTGCGAAAAAAATGTGCTTTTGGAAATGATCTGCAAACAGAGTCTGAAGCGGCACAACAAATTTTGGCTGCGGAGTGGAAGATAATGGCAAGTAAAGGTCATGCTGTAATTTTTGACTCTAAGGGAATTCATCGTGGCGGTATGGTATTGGAGAAAGAAAGGATAGTGCTGACTTGTGTGGTAGGTTAAATCGCTGATGAATTTTATAGTCAGAATATATAAGGGGAGAATTATCATGGATGCCAATGTGAGAGCCGAGTCAGTATGAGACGATTTATTCATCCAGCTGTATTGATGATTTCCTTTTGGTTGTTAATTTTTCTTACTTATTTTTTAGCGCCTGTCATTCTAACGCCAGCCCCCACTATGGGGGGGGTTATGTTTTTGACCGCTCATATTTTACTGTTTGTTCTTGGCTCCCTGTTTTACACACATCTTTTGCCGGGTAAAAGCAACTCTCCTCACCATTCTACAGTGGATAGCTCGATTTCCAGGCGGTTACAATGGCGAATAAATACCGTTTTACTAATTGGTATGCTAGGTGGTTTAGTTAGTATTTATAGTAAATTTGCCGAGTTGACCGAGTTTAGTCTTGCTTCTATATACAGTTTGCGACTTTTGCGTGCTCAAAGCTTACTTGGTGTAGAAGAGGTTCATAGCAGTCTTGCTTCAGCTGGAGCGTTTTTATGTTATCCAGCAGGTTTCGTAGGTTTAGTGAGCGGCATACTTTATTATGAAAATATGTCGCGCATCACTAAATTGCTAATGATTGGCTTTGTTTTTACCATCTTGGGTGTTGCCATTTTAGCCGGTGGTAGAAGCCCTATTCTTGTTTTACTTCTATTTACAGGGATTGCATTTTATACAAGAAAGTATTTAGGTAAAAGTTTCTTGCCTAAATCCTTATCGATTCGTTATGGTATTGCTGTGTTGTTCGTAGCGTTTGTCGCCTATAGCAGCATTCTATGGACAGTACGCTCACAAAAAACAGGTTTGGACACAGCCGCTTTTATGTCCCACGCAGCAAGGGTTTGGGGTGTAGAGCCAACAGAGGGGCTTATAGAAATAAGCAAATCTTTAAATAAACCAGAGCTTCCACAAGCCGTTGTGAGTTCTGTTTTTTATTTCATTCAGAATCTCTCTATGATAGAGCGGCTATTAGATTCAATGCATGATATCAAGTTTTTATATGGGGGGTACCATATTGACATTCTTGCTGCTGCATTACGTGCTGCACCAGGGGGGGATGATTTTTTAAAGCCTGGTTACCAAATTCTCCTGAATGCCAATATTTATGGCTTTTTTGTTGGCGCCTGGGGGGCATTGTTCATTGATCTTGGCTATTTTAGCTTTTTAGCTGCCTTGATATGGGGCGTTGTAGCCGGAAGGTCATGGCGAAATTTTTACCGCAATCCTAATTTGTTAACAGCGCTGAGTTACGTGTTTTGGAGTTATTCGATATTTATCAGCTTCGTTTCTCCGCCATTTGGTTTTTCTAATTCTTTTGCTATTTATCTTTGGTTTGTTTTATTTTTAATATGGAGCAAAATTCGTCTTCCTATCAATTATGGGCAGTCTATTAATCGCCCTGATATGAGCAACCAGTGTGTTGCCTGATCAGCATCTGGGACAGAAAAATTTTAATTTTCAGATCTCTATCCTTTTTACCGCTCTACGGTATAATCAAGCCCGTTTCATAATGGCAATACTATTATGAGAGATCAGCAATGATTGGAATGAGTTCTATTTTCCCCTGTAGGGATTTTTTTAGACGCAAGGCTGGCTGAGTCTGCGACATAAATTAATGCTAATGAAATCAAAGTGTTATAAAAAGGGATTATCATTATGAGCAAAGATACAATACTAGTTACTGGGGCTAATGGTTTTGTTGGTCGAGCCTTGGTTTGCTCATTTTTAAAAAACAATCAGCCAATTCGTATTCTAACTCATTCAACAAAGTCTGCAGCAACTTTAAAAACGGAAGTGTCTGCTGAGCTGGATGTTTATTGTATACAGACAGTCATAGATAATGATCTGTGGGGTAAATTATTTGATGGGATTGATGCAGTTATCCATTGTGGCGCGCAAACCCACCCTCAAAAAAACATTGAGAACTCACAGCAGCAGTTCATGAAAGCCAATTATGATACAACCATGAATTTGGCTAATAAGGCGGCTATATACGGAGTTCGTCGTTTTATATTTCTAAGCAGCATGAGTGTTTTCGGTAATATGAAACAATATATTCCCTTTACTGAAAAAACAGCATTATTGCCAATCACACCTTATGGGCTTTCGAAATTAAGGGCTGAAGAAGCATTAAAGGAACTTTCCGATAAGATAGAGTTAGTCATAATAAGACCACCTTTGGTGTATGGTCCGGGAGTGAAAGGTAATTTTAAAAAGCTATTTTCATTAGTGTATAAGAAATTACCCTTACCGTTAGGGGCTATAAAAAATAAACGTCATTTTATAGGTATCAATAACCTCGTTGATTTTATTATTTTGTGTGTTTGGGCAGAAAAGGCAAAAAATGAGATTTTTCTTGTCGCAGATAGTGAAGCTATATCAACAACGGCCTTAATTAATCAAATTGGTCGGGCCATGGATAAAAAAAATTATTTAATTCCGATTCCACACAAATTTTTAGAACTAATGCTTAAAATAATAGGGTTATCTCGATTGGCAGACCAACTGCTATATAACATTGAAATAGATTTTACTAAGGCAAAAACCTTACTCAATTGGGTTCCCCCTTACTCATTACAAGAAGAACTGCAATTATCAATTAATCATTTTCTACAAGAAAAAAGATCACTCAACAAAGAAGTCTGTGCTTAATATAAATGAGCTCATTTAGATTACTCGCTAGAACCGGGAAGTCGCTTATTTGGGCTATAGTATAACTAAGCGCAAAAATATGGCTAAACGCACAACGGATGGTGATGAAAATGCGGCTCCTAAGAGTGATATTATTTCTTTGCCTTACAGTGGTACCCATTACTGTTTATGCCAATGTTAAAGTCGGTACAGTTTATTTCTACCCGCCCTACGTAATATCCACCGAGGAAGGGTTTGATATTGATTTGATACACATACTATGCAGAGACTTGCAGGAGGATTGTCAATTAGTGACTATGAGTTTTGATGAGCTTTATCCTGCGTTAGACAGGGGAGACATTGATATTGCTATTGCTGGGGTACCTATTCCTAAAAACCAGCAGGGGCCGTATGTTTACAGTTTGCCTTACATGATTAGTAAAGCTCAATTTTTAATTCTAAAAGGAAGTGGTATTCAATCGATAAATGATCTAAATGGTAAATCGGTTGGTGTTATATTGGTTGATAAGGCTCAAAATAATGTTTTTTATGATTATTTATGCACCGGGACAGAGCAGTTTGATATTAAAGAATATCGCGATATGGACTACCTCATCAATGCATTGACAGATGGTTCTATTGCAGCAGCTTTCCTTCACCGATCCGCCGCAAATTACTGGGTGGTGAATGGTGATAATCAATTTCAAACTCTCGGAGAAACTTTCCTTTTAGGTGCGGGTGTTGCGATGGTTGCTCTTCCAAAAAATATGATTCTGATTCAAAGAATCAATCAACAATTACAGAAAATGGAACAGGATGGTACTTTTCTAAGTTTATATAATATGTATTTTTATAATGAATGATAGTTAAGAAAAGCGCTGTGCTGACTGATAGCACTCCAACGTTTCCTGATTAAGTGATTCTACAGAATATCCTTCTGATAAGTGCTTTAGCAAATTATCCAAAGAGTTTATACGCCCAATAAGAATTTTTTCCAAGATATAGCCAGATCGCCTGCCGCCGCGATAATAACTATGGTTTAAAAGGGTCGACTCTCTATTAGTTAAACGCTCTTTGGTCGTCTTATCAGAATCTTCGCTAATCTGCTCATAAGCCAGATTCACGGCTTCCTGGATGCAAGAAGAATTAGCTTCCAGTGAGGCTTTTGCTTCCCTGAGCATGTCGGTTACGCCTAGCATGAAAAATTCATTATCAAGAGCAAACAGATCACCAATAAGTTGCCTGGGTAAGGTTAAAAAAACTTCGATGTCAAAGGGAAGGGTAAAATTAAAGCCTCTGTGCGCAGGAATAGTTTTAGCACCGTAATTAAATTGGGGGTTTTCGCTAGCTGATTCAGCACAGGTAAGCCCACCAAAACCAAAGTGAAATTTATTACCTCCATCGACTACCACAACTTTTTTTGCTGTTAAAGAATCACCCAGGCAACCCGAATTGGATAACATGATATTATTTACGATATCCCAATCATGAGTTATCAGTGCAGTGCAATAAAGTTTGCCTAGTAAGTAAAGTTCGTTATTGCTGAAATTTAAATTAGCTCGACTTGGTTTTGCTCGCTCATCCCATTCCGCAGCAGATTTCATAGAGCCACCCAGAAATAAGGTTAATTTTTTCTCAATAAACTCGTTGAAATCAGGAATCAAACGGGAAATTATCCACGGTTCACCGGTTACCGGGTCGATGTGCAAATAATTATCGGGGACTTCCATACTGTTTGGGAACAAGGCTCGGATAATTTTCATATAAACAACCTCACCGAAAGCTGCTTCAACAGCTAAGTCCTTGAGGTGACGGACATAGGGTTCAAGTTTTGTTTTGTCCAAGATTGTCAGATTTGGCTGCTGACTATCAAAATCGAGATAAGTCCATTCTTTATAGCGGGTTAGCTCGCTTGGAAAAGAATCTTTAAAAATACCGATGAGAGTACGATACCGAGGTTTTTTCACTATATAACTGGCGGCACCAGCTCCCCTCAGAAAAAATTTTTGAGCAGTCCCAAAGCTTATGGCTGGAGATTTAGACAGTGGTTCAAGCACTTCCTTATGTCCCTTAACTAATAATACCGGCATGATGTATCCTGCTATTGATATAAATCGCGTTAATTGCCTTTGGCCATTTCTTTCTCATCAAGACGAAAAGGGCTAAAATTTAATAGCCACTGAATCCAGTAAAAAATGGTGGAACGCATTAAAGTAATATCTTCGCCATGCAAGATAATGAGTCGCGCTTCAGGATAGAAAGGAATTCCGCGATGCTCTTTTTTTCCCTGGCAGTCGAGTGAAAGCAATGACTAAGTTTAATCACACCCTGTTCACAAAAAGGCATATCTTACTCCCTGATTTAATTAAAAAAATCCTTCTTCAAGTGTTGTATAGTTTCTTCTCTATAGTAGCGGATATTCTTTATTCACGGAAAGATAACGGGGTATACCTTAACCAGTTTTTTTAGTTACAATAACTTTTTTATAAACCGATGCAGCATGCTAAAAAATTAGTAGGGTGCGTCTTGTATTTAAATAGGTCAATTATGCCATCTTTTGATATTGTTTCAGAAATCAATGAAGTTGAATTAAGGCATGCAGTAGAAAATGCGCTGCGGGAAATGGGCACACGTTTTGATTTCCGTGGTGTAGAATCCAGTATAGAACTGAAGGACTTAACAGTGACACTTAAATCGGAGTCTGATTTTCAGGTTAGACAACTAGAAGATTTATTTCGTAACCATTGTACTAAACGGGGTGTAAGTGCTGCCGGTGTTGATATGGAAGATAAACCCGTTCATAGTGGTAAAACTTACTCTCTGTCAATGACCTTTAAACAGGGTATTGATCAACCAACAGCAAAAGATATTGTAAAATTAATCAAAGACAGTAAGGCAAAGGTACAAACTTCTATTCAAGGGGATAAAGTCCGGGTAACTGGCAAGAAACGTGATGATTTGCAAGAAGCCATTGCTTTGCTAAAGAAATCAGATATTGAGTTACCTTTACAGTTTGAAAATTTTCGCGATTAGCTGGACAGTTTTGTTTTTAATGATGACTGCGAAGGAATATTTATTTACAAGCGTAACAATGATTGCAAATAAATTTTTCGGCGAAAAAATGCCTAAAAAAAGCAATTTTATTTCAATAAATTAGAAATCCTTCGCCTTTAGAACAGGCAGAGCCTCCGATTTTAACGAGGAGTTAGTCTTAAAACTGGGACTGGAATAGGGCTGGAGCGCTTCAAAAAACGCGCTGAATGGTCTATTATAAACCATATGGGTAATGACTATCCCTGGCTGAACCAAAATGTAATTTCAGTATAGGGAGATTGGTTTGGGGTGCGGTGTGTATACCTGCTTGTGGTGCAGGAAACCTAAAGTACTTCATAGATCGCCACCATGAGCGTCATTGAAGGCTCAGATACTCAGGAAGTCGTTGCCTGTATTAAATATCGATTAGTCATATTGCAAGATTCTTTCTTCTTTCTGCAACCTCAAATGCTGAACGAGGTTTAGCCCCATCAACCAGATAATCACTAGACAAGTGGTGTAGGTACGGGAGCTTCATTGGCGAATAGTCGTTTTAACTAATCACCTTGATGCACTTATTGCAATGTTATTGCCGTTTAAGCGCAAGAAGGCAGTGGTTGTTATTTTTGTTCAAAAATAATTCTTGTGGTATAATTAAAGTGCACTTATCGGCAAGGAAGCACACGATGAAAAAATTAATGATTGCCTTAGGTCTATTTTTTCCAACCCTGTTTTTAACGGGGTGCGCGCCAACAACGGTTTATTCTCCTGGTTATAATAACGATTACGTTTACTCCGTTGGTTATTATGGCTACAGGCCTTCTTATTGGAATAGGCCTCTCTATTGGGGAAGACCCTATTACTGGGGCTCTTCTTATGGTTGGCGTAACATTGGTTGGCCTGGCTACCGTGGCGTTTATGGTTATCGAGGCTGGTATAATCGTGGTTGGTAAGCCCCTATTGTGAGCAGCTTCGCGCTTCTAAGTTGCTCACTAACTTCCTTTTCCTATAAATTCATACTCGTTCTCACAAGCATCGACTAGATCATCACGTATAGGTTCACAAGGTTGGGCAAGTACGGTATAAACCTGCTTAATTTTTTTCGTACCAGTTTCTCTTTATTATTTATATGCATTATTTATATGCTGGCACGATTGCTGCAGCTCTAGCAAAAGACTTATGAGTTTGTTGCCGAGTGGTATTGATGTTGAAAATAGAATGTCATGATCTGCTCACAAAAAAAATGGACGAAGTCTATCCTGTGTTTTTTTTCCAATTGGGAAGATAGATTTTGTTGTATATAATTTGATATACCAAGTGCGCGAGGTGACATGAAAGGCTGGATCTTATACAAACGTAATAAGCAAGAGTTGCTGCCAACCGATCATGGTGTTAATCGGCTATTAGCGGCTGCTACTAGTTTACAGATAGAGCTTGATGTTTATAGACCTGAACAATTTGAATTGGTTATTACTCAGCATGATAAGAAAAGTATTTTGCTAGATGGTGCACGGGTGGCATTGCCTGATTTTCTCTTGCCTCGTTTAGGTGCCGAAACGTCTTATTTTGCTTTAGCAATTATTCGTCAATTGGAAAAATCAGGGGTATATACCTGTAATAATTCTGCTGCTATTGAAATAGTTAAAGATAAAATGCTCCTTAGCCAACTATTTGCGCAAAGTGACTTACCCTTTCCGAAAACGATGCTGGTTAAATTTCCAGTTCCTATCGCTCTTGTTGAACGTGAAATTGGTTTTCCTTTAGTGATTAAGAATATTTCTGGTGCGCGCGGTATTGGGATACATTTATGCGAAACGGCAGAGAGTTTTAGGGATTTGATGGAACTGATTGGTACTCATAGTGGCGATCATCAGATGATTTTACAAGAGTTTGTTGCCAGCAGTTATGGACGTGATTTACGTGTTTTTGTATTGGGTACTAAGGTAATTGGTTGTATGAAACGTACGGCTAAGAATAGCTTTAAAGCGAATTATTCGCTAGGTGGTGAAGTGGCTCCCTTTGCCATTACCCCCGAAATAGAGAAATTGGCGATAGACTGTGCTGGTTTGTTTAATTTACAAATCGCTGGAATCGATTTGTTGTTTGATACCCAGGGTTTTAAAATTTGTGAAGCCAATTCTTCGCCAGGGTTTAAAGGAATGGAGCTGGCAACAGGCGAAGATATTGCTCAGCAAATATTAAAGTATGTTGTTAAAGAAACAAAGATGGCTGCGAAAAGTTGACAGCACTCTATCAAACAAGATCCCTGCCTTTGCCATGGAAGTAAGCTGCAAGATTTGGATTGTATTCATCTCCTGCAGCCAGAAATTCACTATTCTTTTGCGCGAGATACGTATTCACCTTTTCGGGTATCAACTTTAATCAACTCACCCGTTTGTACGAACAAAGGAACCCTCACCACAGCGCCTGTTTCCAGTTTTGCCGGTTTGCCGCCACCGCCAGAAGTATCGCCTTTAAGGCCAGGATCGGTTTCTGTGATTGCAAGAATAACAAAATTAGGGGGAGTGACCTGGATAGGTTCATTGTTCCACAAGGTAACCACACAAAGGTCCTGTTCTTTTAACCACTGTACCGCATCAGCTAAGGCTTCAGACGTTACCGCATATTGTTCAAAGCTGTCAGGAACCATAAAGTGCCATAGTTCACCATCCGTATATAAATATTGCATTTCGACATCAGCAACATCTGCTGAAGGTAGGGTTTCACCGGTTTTGTAAGTACGTTCAACGACACGCCCTGTTTTCAGATTCCGGATTTTCACACGTGTAAATGCCTGTCCTTTACCCGGTTTAACAAACTCACAATCGACAATGCTGCAAGGTGCATTATCAACCATAACTTTTAAACCATTCTTAAATTCATTGGTACTGTAGATTGCCATCAGTGCTCCACTGTTGAGATTTTGTTGCAATTTCGTTAGAGTTCGCAGTTTATCAATTTTGTACAATTAATGCGAGATTACTCTATAAGTTGGCAGAAGATTCTGGCGCAAGGCTTTGCCACCGTCAATGAATTGCTGGAATTTTTAGCACTACCTTCTGGTTTAGGTAGTACTGCTGCTGATAAACAGTTTAAAACCAGGGTTCCACGTAGTTTTGCTGCACGTATGCAACGCGGCAATCCCCGTGATCCGCTTCTTTTGCAAGTGCTTGCTGTTGAAGAGGAATTATCTGTTGCTGATGGTTACGTTGCGGATCCACTCCGTGAAAGCAAAGGTAATCCACTTCCTGGCTTATTACACAAGTATCAGGGGCGAGTATTGCTGACCTTAACGGGAGCTTGTGCTGTAAATTGCCGCTACTGTTTCCGACGGCATTTTCCTTATCAGAATAATAATCCGGGGCGTGATGGTTGGCAGCAGGTGCTTGATTATGTCCGTGCTGATACTAGCATCCGGGAAGTTATTTTGAGTGGTGGCGATCCGCTATTGGCAGCTGATGCAGTATTGGCTGAATTGATACAGCAATTAGAGGCTATCCGCCATCTACAAACGCTGCGTTTTCATACGCGCATTCCGATTGTTTTGCCGGAACGGATTAATAAGGATTTATTAAAATTACTCGGGACAACCAGATTACAAAAAGTTGTTGTTTTACATAGCAATCATAAGCAAGAGCTTGATGAACAGGTTGCAGAGGCATGCTCGGCTTTGCGCCAGGTTGGATGTCACTTGCTTAATCAATCTGTTCTTCTAAAAGGCATTAATGATGAAGCAACTATTTTGGCCGAATTAAGTGAACGTCTTTTTGCCTGCGGAGTGCTACCTTATTATTTACATTTGTTAGATACAGTAGCGGGAGCTGCGCATTTTGATCTACCGCAAACAGCTGCCTTAGCAATTTATAGACAATTACAAAAACAATTACCGGGCTATCTGGTTCCTCGTCTAGCGCGAGAAGAACCAGGAAAAGCCAGTAAAACACTTTTAATCTAATTCGAACCGAGGCTATTGCGTTGAGCTCGCATAGAGCTGTAGTAACTTATCCTGAGCACAGTAATTACCATTAGTCATTGGTTTATAAGTACCATCTGCCTGCATCTCCCAGGCATTACAATTATCGCGCAAATAATTTTTAAAAATTTCTTGCTTGATGCGTTTCTGGCAGTTTTCATCAAGGATAGGGAACATAATTTCAATGCGATTATACAAATTCCGTTCCATCAAGTCTGCACTGGAGCAATAGTAATGTTCTGCATGGTGGGTACGGAAATGATAAACGCGGTGATGTTCCAGGAACCGACCTACAATTGAAATGACGCGGATATTATCAGAGACCCCCGGAATACCGGGTTTAAGGCAACAAACACTCCGTACTAAAAGATTAATTTTCACCCCTGCCTGAGAGGCGCGATAAAGTGCCTGAATCATGGTTTTGTCAGTTAACCCATTGACCTTAATGTTGATCTCGGTCTCCTGGCCTTCGCGAGCACTTTGACTACATTCCTCTATTAACTGTAAAAGATTTTTTTGTAAGGTAAAAGGAGAATGACATAAGGCTTTAAGTTTTACTGTTTTTCCAAGGCCAGTTAGTTGCTGAAAGATAATTTGCGTGTCAGCTGTAATGGTTGGTTCGCTGGTTAATAAGCCAAGATCAGTATAACGTTTCGCCGTTTGCTCATGATAGTTACCAGTACCCAAATGGACATAGCGCTTTAATTTTCCATGCGTTCTGCGCACGACAAGGGTCATTTTTGCGTGAGTTTTATAACCCATGACACCATAAAGAACGAGGACACCTGCTTCATGCAAATGATTAGCAAGTTTTAAGTTTGATTCCTCATCAAAGCGTGCGCGAAGTTCAACGACTGCCGTGACTTCTTTACCGGAGCGAGCGGCTTCTATCAACGCTTTAACCATTACTGATTCAGAGTGGGTTCGGTAAAGAGTTTGCTTGATCGCCAAAACATTGGGATCGGCGGCTGCCTGGTGAATAAAATCAATCACGACACCATAGCTCTGATAAGGATGATGAAGTAAAATATCCTGTTCATCTAATACATTGAATAAATTGCGTTTTTCGTGAATAAATTCGGGATATTGCACTGTCAGTGGCGGGTAGTTTAAATCGGGTCGATCCACTCTGTTAATGGCGCTGTAATAACGTTGCAGGTTTACAGGTCCATCACAGTGATAAGTGTCTTCATGATGTAAATGGTGCTTCTGTAATAGAAAATCAACAATGTTTGCTGGGCATTGCTTATCAACTTCCAGTCTAACCACATGTCCATAGTGCCGGGAAAAAAGTTCGCGTTGTACCGCGACAGCTAAATCTTCTATTTCTTCTTCCCGCAAAAACAGATCGCTATTACGGGTCAGACGGAAGGGATAACAACCGTTTATTTCCATTCCAGGGAACAAGCTGTGAATATGAGTTTGTATAATTGATGCTAAATAGACAAAATAATTGCCGCCCGTTGTACAAAGTTCTGAGGGCAGCGGAATCATTCTAGGTAAAGAACGTGGAGCATGCACTACAGCGTAATCAATGTTACGGTCAAAGGCGTCTTTCCCACGTAATGAGATAATAAAATTCAAACTTTTATTGAACAAACGCGGAAATGGATGTGCTAAATCGAGCGCTATAGGACTGACTATAGGTAAAATTTCATTTTTGAAATAATGTTTTGCCCAGAGATGGATATCTTCCGTCCAATCGTCAGTATTAAGAAAATGAATATTTTCCTTTTTCATCCCTGGAAGTAACTCTTTATTGAAGATGTCATAAAGTTCATCCGTGAGTAAATGAACTTTTTTACTTAATTGAGTAAAAATTTCATCGGGACGCAAACCATCTATGTTGAGTTTCCTTGATGACAAGGCAATTTTTTCTTTTAAACCGGCGACCCGGATTTCAAAAAATTCGTCAAGATTACCGCTACAAATGCAAAGAAAACGCATGCGCTCAAGTAATGGCACGCGTTCATCTTTTGCAAGTTGCAGTACACGCTCATTAAATGCAAGCGCGGTAAATTCTCGGTTGATATAGTATTCCGGGTTCTCTAAATCAATACTCAAACCAGGCTCCCCAAAAACATACATGGTAATAACGCTAGGGTAGTTGATCAGCCTTGTCGAAGGCAAGCGTTCTTATAGGCAGCTTGTTGCGTTTCTAGAGCGGCTTTATAGCGTTAATTTTAACGGACGATAAAGAAACAAATGCCAATAAAAGCAAGGAATCCCCAAAAGGGTGATAAAGGGAAATAGACTAGTGCTGCAAAAA
The DNA here is from genome assembly GCF_900452385.1 of Legionella donaldsonii. NCBI lineage: Bacteria > Pseudomonadati > Pseudomonadota > Gammaproteobacteria > Legionellales > Legionellaceae > Legionella > Legionella donaldsonii. The sequence continues at coordinate 339,669 of NZ_UGOA01000001.1, forward strand.
ACAACATGGAGATAACTACTATAGGCCAGGAGAAATAGATGCCGACAACCCCTTGGGCAACGGAAAAAGAAGCGGCAGCGAGTAAGGCCAATGCACCATATTGCACCGCAATCATAATTTTACGCGTTATGGGGCTATTATGACTACTTAGGACTTGGTAGCCAACGATAGCCATAATTAGGCCAGGTAAATTTAAACAGGCAACAGCCAGGATTAAACCAGTCATTCCTGCTGCTTTATAACCGATTAAAGCCGATAATTTAACTGCAGTTAAACCAGGAAAAAGAAAACTTGAGCCAACCATGGCAACAAATTCTTCCGGGCTAATCCATTGACGGTAATTGACCGCTTCGTACTCCAGTAATTTCAGCATGGAGTTGCCGCCACCCAGGGAAATAAAGCCAATCTTGCCAAAACTGTAAATGATAGACAGCAGATCTTTTATCATGACGCTAAAATTTGTTGTAGGAAATTGACATAGTCGCAAGAAATCTGACCTTTCAGCAAGTGGTTTGCTATCGTTGTGACCAATAATTGTGAATGCCCTTCAATACAGGCACTGAAAAAAATTCTTTCATTTAATTCCAGACGCGCTAATTCGAGCTTGATGGTCGGAACAGTGCTAAATTTGTACACTAAAGCTTCTTTTATTACCTCAATTTCCTGACTCTGAGTTTGCAGTTTGTTTAGTAAGTCAGCAGCAAGAAGATTATCGCTGCCTGGTATTAGTGCATCAGTAGGGTATTCGTTGAGATTAATTTTCTTGCTATATCCGCAGAAGGTTGTTTTCTCTAAGAGGGGTTTGTAAAGTGGTTCAGAGCGCCGTCTCTTAATGTTGTAATTGCAATTGGGTAAGAGTAAATAACAATCTTCTCGATGCTTGACCTGATAATTGGATAAAAGAAGAAAGCGCTCATCCAAGCCATTTAAAGTAATAATCGTATCATCTGGCCAGAAAAAACGTGCTTCCCAACGAAGTTCATCTCTTCCTGCCAGAGGAAGCTTGTCTAAAGCGAGTAAGTTATCGTTACTAATTTCAAAATTCCAAACCAAACGTTTGCTCATAGCTCTCAATAAAAAATAATGATCTAGCGCAAGACGATACGGCAGCAAAACAAGATAAGCAAGTTATGTGTGTGCAATAGAAGAGGGCAATTAAACCAGGCAGAGCTTCGTCAAACCAGTTGAAAATTAAAAAATAAATTGCTTTTACCCTGGCTTTTTCTCTTGTGTGGGATGACTCGCAAAATGATTCAAGACAGGTATATACTAGGATTTACTCAATTAGTCCGTGGGATTACTCACCATTAAGGTAAAGGAAGGGATTGATATGGCTACACTTCTGTTTGTTATTTATTTGATATTCACCTTGGTGGTGCTCTATCACGGCATGAAGGCTTTAACCTGGGAAATAGGTAGTGCAGTTTATTTGATACTTACCACCTTTGTATTTTCTATGCCTTGGTTCGCTGGTTTGTTAGTCTGGTTGGCAATAATCGTTGCTGTCACAATCATCCATGTCGAACATGTCCGTTTTGCTATCAGTGATTTTCTTTTTGATCGGGTAGGCAAATCAATTCCCAAGCTTACTAAAACAGAAGAGGAAGCTTTAAATGCTGGTGATACCTGGTTGGAGCAAGATATTTTTACGGGTTCACCTAATTGGGACAGGTTAGCCAATATTTCTTCAACACTGAGTGAAGAAGAACAATCTTTTCTTGATAATGAAACACAAACTCTATGCGGCATGATTGATGAATGGAAGGTAAGTCAGGCCGGTGATTTACCGGAGAATGTTTGGAAGTATATTAAAGAAAAAGGTTTTTTAGGGTTAGTAATTCCCAAGGAGTATGGAGGCAAGGGTTTTTCTGCACGGGCTCATTCTGATATCGTTATGAAAATTGCCAGTCGTTCAGGGGTTGCTGCAGTGACGGTCATGGTACCTAACTCCTTGGGACCAGGCGAATTACTTAATTATTACGGTACTACAGAGCAAAAAGAGCAATATTTGCCTAATCTTGCCAAAGGAGTGGATATACCCTGTTTTGCACTTACCGAGCCTGGAGCAGGTAGTGATGCGACCTCCATTCAGTCCGAAGCGGTGGTGGTTAAAAAGAAAATTGATGGCAAAATGATTTTGGGCCTGAAGATTAATTTGAATAAACGCTGGATTACGCTTGCACCTATTGCGACGTTAATAGGTTTGGCAGTGAATTTAAAGGATCCGGATGGTTTGTTGAAAGGTGAGGGGGCAGAAGGGATTACCTGCTTACTGATCCCCAGGAATACCGAAAATCTTGAAATAGGAAATCGCCATTTGCCTGCTGATCAACCCTTTATGAATGGTACTATCCGTGGAGAAAATATTTTTGTACCGATAACAACGATTATTGGCGGCCAAAAAAATGCTGGTCATGGGTGGCAAATGCTCGTTGAGTGTCTATCCATTGGTCGTTCAATTTCTCTGCCTGCATTAGGGGCGGCATCTTCGTCAATCGCTTATTTAACCACGGGTGCTTTTGCCAGAATCCGACGTCAGTTTAATGTCGAAATTGGTCAATTTGAAGGGATAGAGGAAAAGCTGGCTGAAATTGCTGGTTTAAATTACTTAATCAATGCCAATCGCTTAATGACAGTTGCCGCTGTTAATGAACATAAAAAACCTTCTGTTGCTTCGGCCATCACGAAATATTTTAATACAGAACTTGCTCGCATAACGGTAAATAATGCCATGGATGTTCATGCAGGCCGTGCTGTTGTAGTTGGCCCGCGTAATTATTTGACTGGTTATTATCTAGGGGTGCCGGTTTCTATTACTGTAGAGGGTGCGAATATTATGTCGCGTAATTTGTTGATTTTCGGACAAGGGTCAATGGCCTGCCATCCCTTTGTACGCGATGAATTTTATGCTATTTCGAAAGAAGACAAAGCCACTTTCCGTTCTTTAATTTGGCAGCATATTCAGTATTTTATGGGTAATCTTGCCAAAACAATCTGTTCAGCATGGACAGGAGGACTTTTTATTTCTGCCCCGGCAAATAGTTTAAAGCGAGAATACCAGCGACTTGCTCGCTTAAGTCACGCTTATGCCTGGTTGGCCGATTTATCGTTAATTTATTTGGGTGGTGAGTTAAAGCGAAAGGAACGTTTATCGGCAAGATTAGCAGATGGCATGTCTTATCTTTATCTTGCTATGGCAGCATTGCTTTATTTTCAAAAAAATGAAGCGCATGCTGATGAAAAAGTGCATGCTGAGTGGGCTGTTTCCTATTGTTTCTATCATGCGCAAAAAGCCATGATTGGCTTTTGCCAAAACTTCCCTTCCCGGCCACTAGGATTGTTAGTCCGTTTGTTGGCCTTTCCTTTTGGACAAACAATGCGTTATCCAAGTGATAAGCTGGATCATCAATTGGCAAAATTAATGATGCAAAATAACCATTATCGTGAGCAGATGACTAAATCACTCTACCTCAGTGGGGATTCGAAACAGCCCGTCGATAGGATGGAGAATGCTTTACAGCTTATCATCAAACACGAGGAGCTGTTCAAAAAAATTAGTGGTCTCAAACGGTTTAAATTTGACGCTTTGAAAGAAAAACTGATCGACAAAGTCAATAAAGGTGAACTATCTCAGGAAGACATGGATGCAATTGTTGCTGTAGAGCGGGCGCGCTGGGATGCTATTCAAGTCGATGAGTTTTCTTTTGAGTCGATGAAGAATAAACAATTTTCTTCTGTTATTGATGGTTTTCCGAATCCGTTGGATTAATAGACGGTTTTACGGTCTCTTAACGGTTGCAAACGTTGGTTACTGCTCTTTAAAGGCTGTGAATTTGCTATAATCATTAGAATTCCAAGAGGTAAGTCTTCGAATTCATGAGGATAAATTGCAAGATGGCCTGGGATGACGATTTCGCATCCATTAAGGATTAGATTTTTATTGGTAATGAATTATATGAGAGTGAATTATGGCTAGATCGAAAGTAACGCGTAAAGGTAAACACGAGTTATTGCCACCTGCTAAGGCTTTTGGGCAAATCATCGAAGTGGCTACTACTACTGAGGCAATTGATTATGCTTGTGAACAGGCAAAAGCTAAATTTACGCAAACTGGGGTAATTAACAAAGGACCCGCTCAGACAATGTTGAAAAAGATGGATAATGCTCGCCAGAATGTCCATTATCTGCGCGGACCGAATGGTCAGCCTTGGAACGGTGAGATTAGTGCTAGCAATCCTTATGAAAATATGCAGCAGAATCTGGCGAAACAAGAAGCAGACCTTATGAATGACAAAATTCAGGATAAGGGTGTTGTAATGGATTATGCGTTCAGTCAAAAAGGCGACTATAGACGAGGCATTACTATAGATGGGGTTGAAATGGATGCCGAGAACGATGAAGATCGTGAAAAAATTGAAGTCGTTGATAATTTATTTAATACCTGGCTTGCGAGCAATCACTATCGTAGTGATGATAGTGTCATCTATAAAAGCAATGAGAGTGGTGATTTTATTGTAGACAAGAAAGGCAATAAGGTTAGAGCTAGTGGTGATGAGCTTAGCGATCTTATGAAAGGGGATAACGGATTTGAAAGCTATATGCAGGATCAAGGGATTGACGTGACTACACGGCAACAGTCCTTCCCGGGAGAAGAGCCTGCCGCTGCGGTGAGCAAAAAGCAACAGCAAGCCACTCAGCCCACCTCTGTACAAGAAGTGGACATCGAAGAGGTTCCCGATTATGAGGGGGTTCGAACTCCAAAGAGTTAAGTACGAGAAATGGTATTGGCGAATTTGAGTCGTTCAGAGGAGCCAATATCAATCCATAAACCCTGGTAGAGCTCTCCGCTGGCCAGGTTCTTGCCAGCCAAATCGCGAAGTAAAGGAACAACGGAGTATCTGCCTGTTTTGCATTGTTCAAAAACTTCTGGACGATAACAAGTTATTCCCGCAAAAGTATATAATCTTTCGTTAGTTAGCTGTTGTTGATTATCCAAACCAAAATCACCCTGATTATGCTGTGGATTAGGAACCAGAACCAGATGAACCATAGTTTCTTCCGTCAGGTGTAATTGCGTGAAGTCATAATCAGTAAAAACATCGGCGTTAACAGTTATAAAAGGTTTTTTGCCTAACAAAGGCAAAGCGGCGTGAATGCCGCCGCCTGTTTCAAGTCCGCCCGGCGGCTCAGGAGAATAGCAGATTTCAACTCCCCATTGGGCACCATTACCAAAATGTTGGCGTATTTGCCCGCCCAGGTAAGCATGATTAATAACGATACGTTCAAACCCCAATTGGGCAAGTCTTTCCACGTGATATTCAATTAATGGTTTGTTGTGTATCTGGCACATGGCTTTGGGTATTGTGTCAGTAAGGGGTTTAAGGCGTACTCCCCTGCCGGCAGCTAAAATCATGGCAGTTTTCATGGTAAACGAATCCTATTTTGCATGAATTGATAAAAAGGATGTAATTCTTCGTAGGTTTCGAGACACGCCATTACATAATGATGGGTTAGCGGTAAGTCCTGCAAATAATTGGCTTTATTATCACGCAAATACAAGCGGGAGAAAACACCGAGCACTTTTAAATGGCGTTGTAGACCACACCAGTCGAAGGCACGTGTAAATGCTGATAAAGACCAACCTGTTGCACTGGGTGCTTGACTATGGAAAGTAGTTAGCCATTTCATGACCTGTTCGCGAGGCCATTGGATGTAGCAATCTTTCAGGAGAGAGACCAGGTCATAAGTAAAGGGGCCACGCATTGCATCCTGAAAATCGATAATTCCCAAAGCATGATCTTCATGTTCAGCAAGCAACATAATATTGCGTGAATGGTAATCGCGGTGAATAAAGCACTGTGGCTGTTCCAAGATTGTGTCGCACAGTTGAGCAAATGTTTCATCTAATAGTTTTTCTTCTGCTGCAGTTAGTTTTATTTTTAAATAAGCATCTAAAAACCATTCCCGAAAGACATTTAACTCATACATGATGAAGGGCCTATCAAAGATAGGCAGTTGTGCCGTTGCTTGAGTTGAACATTGCTGCATTTTGATGAGTGTATTCATAGCCATAGGGTATAATTTGTTAGCCGTTTCTACGTTGAGATGATTGAGTAGCAACGCGTCACCAAAATCATCCAGCAGAGCAAAGCCTTGTTCTTTATCGACGACATGGATCTGTGGGGTACGTACACCAGCAGTGGTTAACAAGCCAGCTACAGTGAGAAAAGGTTGTAACGCTTCTTTATCAGGGGGGGCATCCATAACTACTTGGGTCATCGAATTATGGTGAAGACGGAAATAACGCCTGAAACTGGCATCACCTGCTAGAGGATGTAGGGTAAATTTAGACGGGGCAAGCACTTTTTCAAGCCAGTTGTTAAGTGCGTTTTGTCGATTATGCATGTTATACTCCTCAGCCTTGTTTTTTAGAGCCGGCCATGAAATTCTACAGAATTTACTGAGAGAATTTCACGTAGACTCTTGCTTGCAGGTGTCATGTTTTTTTGCAATTGACAGGATCTATTGGCTTTTCGCTAGCTTGATCCGAAAAACAATGCTTTTCGGCGAAGATAGTAGAAATGTCAATAGATCCTAAATTATCATGCACCTTGTGCATGTGGATCATAAGGTATTTTGGTGACGCTGAACATTAGGCTTGATGCTATACCGCAAGTAATTCATAAAATGATTTGTCATCGCTACGTGTTTGCAGGTTTTATTGCAACCAGCACGCTGGCTATAGGCACGTATCATGTGGCGACTTATGCTTCTGATATTATGATGGAGCCGGTGCAAGCTTGCGTAATCGCGCGTGATGTTGAGTTAAATGCAGTTGGTCGTTCTAGAATTGCTCAATGCCTGGGTTGGCAAGAAAATGCCCCTTTTTCTGTTTGCCGAGGCTCTTATAAACCGCTTACGGTTATACCGCTTGCGGATGATGAAATACGAATCATGGCCAATAATGTGTCTTTTTATAATCAAGGCCGCTCCCAATTGTCTGGCGATGTTGAAGTCCAACAAACTGAACGGATTGTCAATGCGCAAACTGCTTATGTTTACCGCGATTCCAAATCGAATAAAGTAACCAAAATTGAATTATTTGGAGAGGTAAAATATTTAGAGCCAGAGCGTTTAATGATTGCAAGAAAGGCCACTATTAATCCACAAGATAAGTCCGGGCAAGTTGAAGATGTTCTCTATCGGTTTAATTCACAACGTCAAGGCGCCATTTTGCCAGCTTGGGGGCGTGCTAGCCTGATTCAACGATTCGCTAATCAAGATTATCGATTAGAGCAGGCTACTTATAGTAATTGTGCACCGGAGGACAAAGCTTGGCAAATTGAAGCAGAAACGATTACTCTCGATAAAGCCAAGTCAACAGGGGTAGCACGAAATGCTAAATTACGCGTAGGTGGTTGGCCAGTGTTTTATACACCCTATTTTAGTTTTCCTACCTCTAAAGAGCGTAAATCAGGCTTCTTAATGCCAATTATTGGAACGTCGAATGTTGGTGGTTTTGATTACGCCCAACCCTATTATTGGAATATAGCGCCCAATTATGATGCTACTCTTATCCCACACGTTTATTCACGCCGTGGCCTGATGATGGGAGGCCAGTTTAGGTATTTGACCACTCATTCTTATGGGGTATTCAACGGTCGTTTTTTACCTAATGATCGCGCTTTTCGCAATTTTATACTGGATAATGAAGTGCAATACCCACAATTGCGGGGTACTTCAACAGACAGATGGTCTGTACAGTTGAAAGATAGCACGCAATTCAATCCTCATTTGCATATGGGGATTAATTTCCAACAGGTTTCAGATCCCTATTATCTGCAGGATTTTAGTTCGAATCTTGCCATACTCACTGAGCGACAATTATTACGTCAAGGGGATTTGACCTACACCACAGAGAATTGGCTATTTCGTGGCATGCTCCAAAGTTATCAAACCTTGCGTCCAGTCAATCAAACACCTATTGAGGATGTTTACCAGCGGTTACCACAATTAATGGCACGGGGCGTTTATGATGATTTACCTCTTAGAGGTAATTTCTCTTTGTTGGGACAATTTGACTATTTCCAATGGCCAGATAGTCGTTTATTAAAACCAGAAGGACCGCGTTATCACTTAAATCCGGTTTTATCTTTTCCTCAAATGAAGCCCTGGGGATTTATTACGCCTTCCGTGGAGCTGGTAGAAAATTACTATGATGTGAAACAAAACCGTACTTTTTTTGACAGGGATGCCTTTCCATTAAACAATAGCCCTTATTTCTTAAATACGAATGCTTATGGTAGTAATTATTATCCTTATGGATTGAATTATTACAGCTCTTATGCATTGAATAGCAATGGTACGCCTTTAAGCAGACAATTTAATCGTACAATACCTCGCTATAGTGTTGATGGTGGGTTGTATTTTGAACGCCCTGTCAATGTTATGGGGAAAATGTTTACCCAGACTTTAGAACCCCGTCTTTACTATCTTCATGTCCCTTTTCATGATCAAACGCCTATTCCTGTGTATGATTCTGGATATATGATATTTAATACGGATCAACTTTTTCGTACTAACCGTTTTTCAGGGTTTGATCGTATCGGCGATGCTAACCAATTGAGTTATGCCGTTAGTTCACGCTGGCTCTCAGATCAAACAGGCGGAGAAAAAGCGACAGTTTCCATTGGTCAAATTCGTTATTTTGCTAATCGGCGGGTACAGCTCTGTCAGAATAACATGGGAACTTGTGTCGATAACCCTTTAACGTTGGGTTATCTGTCGCCTCTTGCGAAATCATCCCCTATAGCAAGCCGTGCAGTCTATCGTTTTCATCCAGCTTGGGTGTTAACTGGTGATTATGTTTGGGATCCCTATACAAGTGCAACCAATAATGGCCATCTCAATTTTCATTACCAACCAGCAAAAAATCAAATTGTTAGTGTCGGATATACCTACTTGGTTAATGGGGATATTACGCAAGTAGCTAATAGCCAAGTGCAGGATAATTCTTTGCACCAGGCAACCTTCGCCTATGCCTGGCCTTTAAATGAAAGATGGAGCACGTTAGGGGCTTATAATTATAATTTAAGTAAACGGTATGCAATGATGACTTTTTTGGGGCTACAATATGATAGTTGTTGTTGGGCAGTAAGGTTGCTGGGAGGACGCACCTTCCAGAATTTAAATACCCAATTACAGCCAAGATACAATAATAATGTCTATTTACAGATTTTATTGAAGGGGCTAGGCTCTGTTGGAAATAGCGACCCAGCTAGTACAATACACACTTATATTCCAGGTTATACGGATAGTTTTCATAGTTAGAGGTTGATTTTGTTTTAAATTAATTAAAGTTGCTTGTATTTTGATTAAGAATGGCCTAAATTGCCGGAAAAAAGATAGAGGATAATCGCATGCTAAAGCGGATTGCATTTTTGTTGTTACTCTTACCAGCCATGGTTATTGCAGGGCAGCCTTTGGATAAAGTAGTCGCTGTTGTTAATGATGGTGTTATTACAGAGAGTGAACTGAATTCTCAGGTCGAAATTTTACGACAGCAATTGGAGGCTAAACAAATGCAACTGCCTTCAGATACTGTCTTACGTAAACAAGTATTACAACATCTAATCGATGTTGATTTGGAGCTGCAAGTAGCGAAGCAAAATGACATTACAGTGGATAACGCCGATTTAAATGAAGCGCTCAATAAAATTGCAACGAATAACCATTTAACCCTGACTCAGCTGCGAGAAGAAGTAAGCAAGCAAGGGTTAAGTTGGCAAAACTATCGGGAAAATATCCGTAAAGAAATGCTGATTAGCCGGTTGCAACAAAAAGCAGTGGGTAAAGACGTAGTCGCTGTGACAGCTCAACAGGTAGAAGAGTACATGAAAACGGCGCAACAGGATGATAAAACGAAACAGACTTATCATCTGCAAAATATTGTGATTCCTGTACCGGAAGAGCCCACAACAGAGCAATTAAACAAAGCCCACCAAAAAGCGAAAGATTTGCTTGTTAAACTAAAACATGGGGATGATTTCAATCGGATGGCGATTGCCGAATCGAGTGGGGAATTTGCTTTGGAAGGTGGTGATTTGGGTGAACGTCATCTTGCCGAACTTCCCGAGATTTTTGCCAAGCAGGTAGTGAACATGAAGGTGGGTGAAATTGCTGGACCAATACGTACAGGAAACGGGTATCAGTTGATCCAATTAACAGCTATTGGTGGCAATGATGAACACCATGAGGTTACTAAAACGCATGTGCGTCATATTTTGTTAAAGCAGGATGCCAGTATGACCTCAACTGAAGCGAGTAAACAGGCCAATAATTTGTATCAACAGCTAAAGGCAGGTAAAGATTTTGCGCTGATGGCCAAGCAATATTCACTTGATGCTGCCAGCGCTGTTAAAGGTGGTGATTTAGGATGGGTGACTGCTGGCGAATTGGTACCAGAGTTTGAGAAAGTTATGGATGCATTGCCGCTGCATAAGGTTAGTAAGCCCGTAAAAACACCTTTTGGTTGGCATTTAATTGAGGTTTTGGAGCGCAAAAAGATTGACGATTCAGCCTCTTTCAAGCGTCAACAAGTCAGGCAATTTTTGCAACAACGGAAATTTACGGAAGCAGTACAAAATTGGCAGCAACATTTGCGTGCAGAAGCCTATATTAATATTTTGGATAAGCAATTAGCATGAAACCCCTACTGGTTAGTAGTGGTGAGCCAGCAGGGGTAGGGCCTGATTTATGTCTTGCTCTTGCTGCTTATGATTTACCTCTAGTTATTTTAGCTGATAAGGATTTGCTTGCTCAGCGGGCAGCAGAATTGAAATTACCAATTAGTTTTTCTAATTATCAACCCGATGTTCCTGTTATCACTAAGCCAAATCACTTGACGGTTTTATCTATCCCTTGCGTTGCCAGGGTTGTTCCTGGGCAATTGAATTCTTTAAATGCAAGCTACGTAATTAATATGTTGAGTTTGGCAACGGAGAAATGCCTGCAAGGTGAATTTGCTGCGCTGGTTACTGCCCCTGTACATAAGGCTATCATTAACCAGGCCGGTATTGCTTTTACTGGCCATACCGAGTTTCTGGCAAAGCACTGTAATGCAGAGACAGTCGTTATGCTATTGGCTTGTGAAGCCATGAAAGTTGCTTTAGTCACTACTCATCTTCCCTTGCGAGATGTGGCTGATGCCGTCACTAAACCCTTAATTACTTCAGTAGTTGAGTGTTTACATACAGCGCTAAAATTTGATTTTGGCCTGAGCAATCCATGTATTTATGTAGCGGGTTTAAATCCCCATGCCGGCGAGGGGGGGTATTTAGGGCGAGAGGAAATTGAGGTTATTACTCCTGCCCTAACCGAATTAAAGGCAAAAGGGATTAATGTCCAGGGGCCTTTCCCTGCAGATACTATGTTTACACCGCGTAATCTGCAGCACTGCGATACCTTTGTTGCTATGTATCATGACCAGGGGTTATCTGTATTAAAATACGCTGGCTTTGGTTCGGCAGTAAATGTGACCCTTGGGTTACCTATTATTCGTACCTCTGTTGATCATGGGACAGCGCTGGATTTGGCAGGTACCGGTTTGGCTGAGACTGGTAGTTTGCTGGCTGCAGTCCGTATGGCAGAATCAATGGCAAGAATAAGAGAAAGCAGAAATGACTATCATTAGTTTAGTTGCTGCAGTCGATGAAAATCGAGGTTTGGGAAAAGATAATCATTTGCTTTGTCATTTGCCAGCAGATCTTAAACATTTTAAAACCCTCACTATGGGGAAGCCGATCATCATGGGACGGAACACTTATGACTCCATCGGAAAACCCTTAGCAGGAAGATTGAATATTATTTTAAGTAGACGAAACCATTCCCTCGAAGGCGTAGAAATAGTCGACTCGCTTACGAAGGCTTTAGCCTTGGTAAAAAATGCGCCTGAGGTGATGATTATTGGAGGGGCCACTGTTTATGAACAAGCCCTCGGCCTGGCTTCACAGGTTTATCTTACAGTGATTCACCATCAATTTGATGCTGACGTTTTCTTTCCTGCGATATCCAAAGCAGATTGGCAGTGTAAGGAAGCTGTTTTTCAGCAGCACGATGAAAAAAATAAGTATGATATGACTTTTTATCGCTACGAGCGAATCTAGGGTTGGAAGCGAGCCCTAACTATTGTCACATTGAATGTGGTTAAAATTGTCGATTCGACAATGTTGGCCACAAGCAATCTCATTAAAGCTATTAATGACACAATTTTCATCACGTCTTTGAGCACAGGCTACTTTTAAGGGTGATTTCACGCAACCATAGCCGCAGCTAATATGTCCAAAGCTATCAGCAACACATTGTTGATCAGGCATTCTTGCACAAGCAACCCGATTAATTGAGCGCAAACAATTGAATCCACAGACTTGTTCGCCGAACGGGCCTTTTATACATTGTTGAGTAGTCTGAGAGTGGCCTTGGTAGCGGCTGGAATATTGGGTTTGGTATGGATTGTTATAAGAGCCATGCTGATGTGTGCGTTGGTGCTCATCGATCAGTATAAGGTAATTATCAGTAATAATTTCATGGCCAGCATAGGAAATATTACAATGATGATAACCGGGCCAGGTTTTGCCCGGTTGCCTGCTTCCCTTAAAAAAAGCCTGGCATAAGAATAGTGGGGCACCATTGCTATCACGGCCAATTCTTAGAGGGGATTCTCTATTATTTCCTTGCCACTGGGTGTGGTTAAACAATTGTCTGGGAGGTATATCAAATTGGTCGATGATATATTCTTTCCCGCCATAGGGGGATTACAACGGCCATAACCCTC